>JBBSGA010000305.1:0-7815 GCA_038254585.1 Chloroflexales bacterium
GCTTCGACAGGGTCTTGATCCTCGGGGAAGGGCATCTTCGTCGAGTGCTGAGCGTCTATGTCGACTACTACAACCACGCGAGACCACATCAGGGTATCAACCAGCAGAGTGCGATCGGGTTGGAAAAGACGCCGAGGGCGGGGCCGATCGAGCGGAGAGACATCTTGGGTGGCGTGGTGCACGACTATTACCAGCGTGCTGCATAGCGCTCCAATGCTTTGGATGCACTTTCCGCACCATACGGGCCGCTTCGTAGTGGTTCGGGCGGATCGTCGTACCATCGAGCACATGCCGGCGCCAGCGCTCCGTGACATGGGCAAGCGGAGCATGCACAGTGGTCCGGCCGAGCGTTGTCGTCACCATGGTCACACGCTGCTTGCGCTGGGCGAGGCGGACGACATGGGCAAGCGCCAGCAGCGCCGGCTCGCGCCGGCGAAAGGAGCGAAACTCGAGCGTCTGATAGACCTGGAGCAGCGATTGCCGGAGTGGAACGTACTTGGGTTCCACGAGGTCCAGGTAATCAAAGTCGACCGGCCGCGCCAGGCCTTCGCCTGTGCAACGGTCGCGACGAGCAGCTCCTTGGGCACGGCTGCATAGACCGTCGCCCATGGATCGAGTTGCTCAGCCTCCGCCTGCAGCAGTGCTTCGGCGACAGCGGTGAGGATATGGACCTGTAGATTCAGTAGATCCACATTTGTGCCGTGACTGATCGACAGGTATCGATAATCGAACGGCTTGCCCAAACCTTGCTGGATTGTCAGTGCAACCGCACAATCCAAGGAGGACAAGCCATGCGCCATGCTACCCCGAAACTGACGGACCAGGATGTGTTGCAGCACGCGCGGTCCCGCCTACAGGCGCATGTGCCATTGCACGCCGAGGGCTATCTCTGCACCACCGCTGACCTGCTCAATGTCCTGCTGGGCGTCGCTGCCAATCGTGGCACCATCGAGGCGGTCTGTGCCGACTTGGTGGACACGCCCGACCCGGAGACGATCCGGCGCTACCTGCATGCGCAGCTGCGGGTGGAGGACCTGCCGGAGTTGGAACGGCGCCTGAACGCGGCCCTGGCGGACGAGATCCCGCTCCATGTGTGGGCCGGCGCGCGGGATGTGGCGATTGACTTCCATGACCGGCCCTACTATGGCACTACGCCCCAAGCCGACGGGCTGTGGGTGCGCGGCCAAGCGCAGGATGGCACGACCCGCTTCTATCGCATCGCGACTGCCTAGGTGATGCTGGACCGCGTGCGCGTCACCTTGGCCATGCGCTTCGTGCTGCCCGACGACGACACCGTCACGGTGCTGGATCTGCTGCTGCAACGGGTGACTACACTTGGGCTGCACATCACGCGCCTGTTCCTGGATACGGGCTTCGCGAGCACGGCGGTGATGGCCTATCTCACCCACCGCCAGCAGCCTGCACTGATTGCGTGTCCGATCCGTGGCCGCCGGGGTGGCACCCGCGCGTTGTGTCAGGGGCAGCGCAGCTCGCGTACGACCTACACCTTCAGCGGGCAGGACACCGGGCCGTTCACGGCTGAATTGGCCGTCTGCCGGGTTTGTACCACGGCGCAACGCACCCAGCGGATGCAGCGCCGCGCCGCGTGGCTGATCTTTATATTGATCCACCTGGAACTGGCGCCGCGGCGCGCACGGCGGTTGTACCGACGACGCTTCGGGATCGAAAGCAGCTAGCGGTGTGCGGGGCAGGTGCGGGGCTGGACGACGTCCCGCAATCCCGCGTATCGCTTCGTCCTGATCGCGTTGAGCTTCCTGCTGCTGAATGTGTGGCTGCACCTCCGATGGTGCTTCACCCAGATGCCGCGCCGGGGTGGCCGGTGGCTCGATACGCAGCGCTTTCCACTGCATCGTTTTGTCAAGTTTGTGATTCGTGCCCTGGAACGTCTCTACAGGTGTGTCCATGCAATCACGGCTCCAGCCGTGCCACGGCTATGAAAATGTGGATCTACTGAGTCTCTATGCCCGCTTGCCCGACATTGACCCCAGTCCCGGCATTGAAGCTGGCGGTGAGATCGCGGGCGCTGGACCGGCCTCCAGCGCTTGCTCGTAGCCCGCACAGCGGCGATCAGCGCATCAAGGGTGAGCAGATGGCCGAAGCCCGTGCGGGGCTTCAGGCGATCATCACGCAGCTCGCCGCGCAGTTCCGGGCCGGCGTCCCGCAACCGGCGTCCCGGCTGCCCGATGGCCTGCCACAGCGCGCGGCCGATCAGCAGATCCGTGCCATTCCAGCGGATACCCGCTACCGCAACGTCGGTACGACAACGAGTCGGCACCGGATCCTCACGACGCCCGCAGGCTTCGAAGCATTCTTTGCCTGCTGTGCCGACGAGTTCGCGCAGGCCGGCGGGCCGGAGATGGGTCGCAGCGTGGAGCTGCATCGCGAGCACAACCTCGAGTTCATTGCGAGGCGCCTCAGTAGCGTACCGGTTCCTCGCCTCACCCACAGGCCCGCACCGTGGCGCTCACAGGCTGTGGCGGCTTTCTGCTGTCGCCGATAAAGAGTATCCTGATCAATTATCGGGCTAGGGGTGACAGGTTGCGTCATAGGTGTTGAAAAGCATAATTTTCAAAAGGTATTGCCAGTAAGTAGTACAGCCAAGGTTCGAGCAACTATTTCAGAGTAACCTACCAAACGATGCCCGTACCTACGTTTGCGTTGGCTCGAGGAGAACCCAATTATGGGAAACGAGAGGTTCGCTGCAGAGGTTACGATTAAAACAGCATGGTCTGCGCATACCTTTGTTGAGTTTGTCCAATGCAACTTCTATATGCTTTTGGCGCGTTTCCGGAGTTTTGACAGCGCGTATCCAGCGAATCCAATCCCAACGAGCAAGTGGGGTAATATCCTTCCATAACGCCTCAGCTTTGGGAGACGTTACCAGAGCCTTTTCTAAATCTTCAGGCACTTCCGGCTCGATCCATTCCGTGGTTGGTTCAAGCGAAACTTGTACAGTATCTCCTGCGCTGGCGGAAGCCTGATCAAGTAACTTTTCGTCAGGTCTAAACCAATGGCTCGGTTTTTTCCCTGTGCCATACCTCCCATCTGGTTCGAGCAAGGTTTTAAAAGGAACGCCATTGATCGTCCCTGAAACCATCGTCAAACCTCTTGATGGAAGCATCGCGCTTGCGCTCTCAGGCAGCCTAAGAAGGGTCCAGGAGCCGATGGTATACAGTTTTGCTTCAAAGTGGATAGTCGACATATTTCCCTGCTCCTCGATTGTTCTCACGAGTGCAATTGTAGCAAATCGTCACTTCTCGGTCGAACAAGGAATGCTTGTGCTACATTTCCACTGTCGATAATCGACGTTCTTGGCATTTTCTGTGTACCCTTCGCCGGAACATCATCGATGCAAATCGCTGCCGCGTTTGCTTGCGCCAGCAGCGAGGTTTTCGGCGGCACCCTGTGTTCCAATTATTGTCTCCAAACCGGGCTCCAAAGATTACCTTCGGCTAACGAGCACGACGGAGAGCACATATTCGACGGAAATACAGCCAATTAAGGCGTCGTTCTTCGCATATGGCGGAGAACCGCGTTGCTGGCACATCACTCGTGTCTGTGCGATGTGAGGCCGCAACACCCGAGTGAGTGCTCGCAGAGTCGCAACGGAAGTGCTGCTCGTTTTCCTATCAGTGGTACATGGTACTAGACATAAGATTAGTTGGCTCGCATGACCTATGCATGTCGTCAGCGTATCGCAAGCGTCACGGTAAGAGACCATTGGGAACCAGCAGGGATCAGCAGGGATGAGGAACAGAGCCTCCCAGGACCACCGAGGCACGCGGCAGGCACCGTCGTCGGGCATCACGACCTCGATCAGCGCTTCGACGCGTGGGGGTGCTTTTATCGGCTTGATCTTGACCTCACCCCGTATACTTGAGGTATGTCTCCACCGATTTTAGCCACAAAACTGTATATTCCCCCACCTCGGCCTCAGGTGGTCCACCGCCTCCGCCTCATCGAGCGGCTGGACGAGGGGCTGTACCGCAAGCTGACCCTCGTCTCTGCCCCCGCCGGCTTTGGGAAGACGACACTGGTCAGCGCATGGGTCGCCGATCGCGAGTGGCCGGCCGCCTGGCTGTCGCTGGACGCCGGCGATAACGACCCTGCACGGTTTCTGATGTACTTCGTCGCTGCGTTGCAGACGATTGCGCCGACGATAGGCGTGGGGGTGTTGCGTGTGCTCCAGGCCACGCAGCCACCACCAATTGACTCTATCCTGACCGCGCTGCTCAACGAAATAAGCGCCGTCGCGGACAAGTTCGTCCTCGTCCTCGATGACTACCACGTGATTGATGCAAGACCGGTCGACACCGCCCTCACCTTTCTGCTCGAGCACCTGCCACCCCAGATGCACCTGCTCATCACAACCCGTGAAGACCCACAGTTGCCCCTGGCCCGCTTACGTGCCCGGGACCAGGTGACCGAGCTGCGCGCCACGGACTTGCGTTGTACCCCGGCGGAAGCAGGCGGGTTTCTCAAAGAGGTGATGGGCCTGGACCTATCACCAGAAGATATTGATGCACTGGTAACCCGCACGGAAGGCTGGATTGCCGGCCTCCAATTAGCTGCGCTTTCAATGCGGGGACGTAAAGACACCACCAGCTTCATCACGTCGTTCACCGGCAGCCACCATTTCGTCATGGATTATCTCGTCGAAGAAGTCCTACAGCAGCAGCCCGAAGGTCTCCAGACGTTCTTGCTGCGCACATCGATCCTCGACCGCCTGTGTGGATCTCTGTGCGATGCCGTCCTGGGCGAGTCGTCTGCTTCCGGGCAAGCAACCCTGGAACATCTTGAACACGCCAACCTGTTCATCGTTCCGCTGGACAACGAGCGACGCTGGTATCGCTATCACCATCTGTTTGCCGATTTGCTACGACAGCGGCTGCACCAGCGTGCCGCCTCATCTCCAGGGGATGTGACCGAATTACACCGTCGTGCCAGTCAGTGGTATGAAGCGCATGAGCTGGAGCTTGAAGCGTTTCAGCATGCGGTGGCCGCCCATGATGTTCCGCGCGCCGAGCGCCTCATTGAAGGAAAGGGGATGCCCCTGCAATTTCGTGGTGCGGCGATCCCAATACTCAACTGGCTGGCGTCGCTGCCGACGATGGTATTGGATGCCAGGCCCGTGTTGTGGGTGACATATGCCTCCGCGTTATTGATGATGGGCCAGGTGATCGACGTCGAACAGAAAGCACAAGCCGCGGAAGCTGCCCTGCTAGACGCCGAGCAGGACGACAAAACCCGCGACCTGATAGGGCGTATTGCCTCCATACGGGCCACGTTGGCTCTCACGCAGCACCAGGCAGACACCCTCATTGCCCAGTCGCGCCGCGCCCTGGCATATCTGCACCCCGACAACTTGCCTGTCCGCACGGCCATTACCTGGATGCTGGGGTATGCCTACCAGCTCCAGGGCGACCGTGCTGCGGCCAGCCAGGCCTATACCGAAGCTCTATCTATCTATCTGCCAGGCGATTGGGCATACCGTTATCGCCATGATGGCGACCATCGGCCTGGGCACCATACAGGAAGCAGACAACCAGCTCTCTCTGGCAGCCGAGACCTACCGGCGCGCCCTGCAACTGGCAGGTGAGCCGCCGCCGCCACCTATCTGCGACGCCTATCTTGGTCTGGCCCGCCTATGCTACCAATGGAACGATCTGGAGGCCGCTGAGCAGCACGGGCAACAAAGCGTCCAACTGGCGAGGCAGATAGAAAATACGGACAGATACGTTGCCAGTGAGCTGTTTCTCGCCCGTCTGAAACTGGCCCAGGAAGATGTGGCTGGTGCGGCCTCCATTTTGGCAAAGGCCAGCCACTCGGCACGTCAGCATACGTTCGTCCAGCAGATACCTGAGGTCACGGCCGTACACGTCCTTATCTTGATTCACCAAGGCAATCTGGCAGCCGCCGCTCAACTGGCTCACAGGCACGAACTGCCGATGAGCCAGGCACGGGTCCACTTGGCCCAGGGAGACACGTCCGCAGCCTTGGCGGTGCTGGAGCCGTTGCGCCGGCAGGTGGAGGCAAAGGGTTGGCAGGATGAACGTCTCAAGGTGATGGTTCTACAGGCGGTTGCCCACCACGCGCATGGCGAAAAGGACACGGCCGTGCAACTGTTGGGTGACGCACTGGCCCAGGCCGAGCCTGGTGGCTTCATCCGTCTCTTTGTCGACGAAGGGCTGCCGGTGGCACAGCTCTTGTCCGAAGCCGCTGCTCAGGGAATGATGCCGGACTATGCAGGTATGTTGCTGGCTGTCTTTGAAGCTGAGAGGTCGAAGCGCGACGACACCTCGTATCTGCCGCCGGCCCAGCTCCTGAGCGAGCCATTGAGCAAATGCGAGTTGGAAGTACTGCAACTCATTGCCCAGGGACTTTCGAATCATGAGATTAGCGAGAGACTCTTCCTCGCCCGGGACACGGTGAAAGGGCACATCAAGAAAATCTTTGGCAAACTCCAGGTTCAACGGCGCACTGAAGCTGTCGCACGTGCCCGCGAGGTGGGCCTGTTGTAGCCTGAACGTCAGTCTATCCGCAAACTTGGTAGCAAGAACTGCCTGCAAGCGATCCATAAAGCCAACGCTTTAGAACGTCTGCCCTCTTAACCCCCTACAACAACCCACCAAACAACCCTTTAGGGTCTATCCCTGAATCCTTCATGTCGTTATGCTGCTTGTAGATTGAGCACGAGGAGGGATGCATGGAGATCTACGAAGCGCTGTACATGACCCGCGCGATGTGGCGGCTGAAACCTGACCCGATCCCCTACGATGTGCAAGCGCGCATGCTCGACGCCGCCATTCGTGCGTCCACTATCGGAGAAAGGCGGCGATTCCTCCTGGTCGATGACGCAGAAAGCACGTCTCAGCTCGCGCCGCTCTACCGGACAGCATTTGAGTGCATGATTGGGGGCCAACTTGGTGATGCCCTTTCCGACCTGCTGAAGGCTGCTACGCCGATGGGGCGGACGGCTCGCTCGGCCGTTCATCTGGCGCATCATTATTGCCGACGTCCCGTTAGTGCTGATTGGATTCGGTCGCACGCGCGAGGGCAGCGGGATCTACCCGGCCTCTGGAGCGCGATGCTGGCCGCCCGCGAGCCTTTATGGTCGAAATGATTCGGCGTGAAGAACAACTGGGAGGGGTGCGGTGCGGGGATCATCTTTAGAGTGGGTGAGATCGTGTGGGGTGTATGGCTGGCGATCACCATGTTCCGTAATAGAGCCCAAACACGGCGGCGCGAAAACTGGGCGAGTTCTTCGTAGTCAGGTTCTTCGCAGTTAGTGAGGTTGAACGAAGCGCTGCGCGCAGGGGGGCCGGGGGCGCAGCTGCCGTCCGGTGCGCACTGCCCACAGCCGGGCCGCACACCAGCGCCGTGCAGGGGCGCTCCAGCAGTCAGCCCGACGTAGGGCCGGTGTCCCGGCGGCCAGTTCCACCGGTGCGGACCTGGTGCTGCGCCCCGCGCCGGTGCCCGCCACATCCGCCGACCATCACCAGGGCGTGGTGCGCGTGGGCTGCGGTAGTGGCACAGATCCTGCAACATTCGCTGGCTCGGTCCAGCACAGAGGTCCCCCCTTAAATTCCAGATGCCACGCCGCCGTGCCTCGTCGGCTTCGTTCAACGCGGATTATGTGGCGGCGCGGCGCCACATGAATCCTCGTATGATAGGTGGTGCGGGGTGGCCCCAGTCCACCCTGCTTGACAGATGGACAATCCCTGGCATCCTGAGAACTGGCTCGGGGAGGGTACCGCTATGAATCCTGGTTGCACCCCAACGGGTGACTTCACA
>JBBSGA010000306.1:0-7811 GCA_038254585.1 Chloroflexales bacterium
CGCAGCTGCCGCTCGACCAGGCAGTCGATGATCGCCTGGACGCGCGTCTCGATCTGCTGCGGCGTGTCTCCGATCACCCGCTCTTCGAACTCGTCCCGCACGCGGTCGCCCTTTATCAGATCGAACATCCGGCCGATACGCACGGTATCGTCGAAAAAGGTCATACCCCGCAGCTCCATCTCGTTCAGCAGATTCTCGATCTCAGTGAGATGGAACTTGAAATCGCGCTGCAGATCGTTTCGGTAGAGCTCGATCTGCTTATCGATGTTCTCGATCGTCTGGAAATCTTCGGTCAACGATTGGAGCCGGCTGTTCACGAGGTCGTGATATTTGTTCGTGACCGAATCGGCCACGCCGAGCGGATTCAGCAGCTTGAGCCTAACGCGCTCCTCCTCGTCGAGTGTCTCCGTGATGAAGCGCTCGATCGGCTCGAAACGGCTCTCGCTCCAGTGATCCTCACGCCCATTGGCGCCGGACTCGGCCTTGGCGCGTTGGGCGAGACGCGCCGAGAGCGGAAAAACCTGCGGCTCACTGCCGAGGAGCGGTCCGGCATTGTCACGCACGAAGCGAACCACCTGCTCGATCTCCAGGGGCTGGAGGATGTCGACCTTGTTCACAACCAGAACGACCTTCTTGCCCCACTCACGGATCTGTCCGAGAAAGGTCCGCTCCGATTCTGTGAAGGGTCGATCGGCCGAGGTAACGAAGAGAACCAGGTCGGAGCGCGGGATGAAGTCGCGGGTCAGCTCTTCATGCTGCCGGATTACGGCGTTAGTGCCCGGCGTGTCGACAACGTTGATCTCGCGCAGCACCTCCGCCGGATAGAGGATCTCGACGACGAACTCGTCGCGCTGGCGTTGGGCGGCCTCGGCGCCATATTTCAGGATGTTGATCCGGTCGGTCGTCGGGGTCACTCCCTCGCGCAGCACCGGCTCGCCGATCAAGGCGTTGATGAATGAAGACTTCCCCGAGTTGAACTCACCGGCGACGACCAGGAGAAAGAGCTCGTCGAGATGCAGGATCGCCTCGTCGAGCGTTCTGAGGTCGGCCGGAACGACGTCGGCGCCGACTCCTTCCAAAACAGTTCGCAGCCGCTGCATCAGCGTCCGTTCTTCGGCCAGCAGCGCCTCCTGCCGCTCGCCAAGCAGCTTTCTACGGCCCAGCAATCCCAGCAAATCTGCCTCCTTTGCCTGCTTCTCACGACTACGCCCATGTCGCGGGTACTTCATCCCATAGCAACTTCAGGGCCGGAAGGGCCGGCCGGCCGTGGCCGCGCGTACCGGCCGGGAATGCCCCCGGTGTACGTCGCGATCGCTCCGAAGCTCTTGCCGGCGTTCCTATCGATCAGCGATGTTCAGCGGACGAAGTCGCGCAGGTCGCACTGCGGCCCATCGGTGCAGGCGCGCCACGTCCGGCGCGCCTCGGGAACCAGACAGACGTCGCAAAGACCGGCGAAGCATGCCATCGGGGGTACGAGGAGCCCCTGGGCGAAGCCATGCTCCCAGCGCAGCCGCGCCGATCGTATGCGCCGGGCCAGCGCCGGGTAGGATTCGAGCGGTAAGGTCGTGTAGATGGCGTCGCTCCAGCGCAGTAGCGCATCGTCGAGTAGGTCGAGCGCCGCGTTCGCGGCGTCCGCTCCGCGCGCGAACTGGTATTCGACTGATGGTGGAAGAAGCGCAGGCGGCAACGCCGCCTGCCCGTCAGCGGCGCCGACCAGGAGAGCGACGTTTATCGACCGCTGACTGGCGACCGACCCCAAAAACAGCAGTGTGCCTAGGTCGGGCTCCGCCCCCACCAGGACAATGTTGCGAGTTTGCTCATGGAGTGCCCAGCCACGCCCGACCGGGCCTAGAACGCCGACCGTGTCTCCTGGGCGATGGGGCAGTGGTTGGATGCTGCCCGCACTGCAGAGAAGGGCGACTGTTCCGGTAGCGGCGTCGGCGGACATGATGTGGACAGCCGACTTGAGGAGCGGGTCGAAGCGAGATCCGCCCGCCTGGATCGCCAGCAACTGGCCGGGACGAATCGAGCCGCTCAGCTCAGGAACGTAGAGCGTGAGGCACTGCCATCCTTCCTGCAGCGCCTCGCGCTCTACGACCAGCGCATCCGTCTGGCGCATCTACACGCATGCCTCCGGGCTCCACGCGCCTCTCGTTTGGGCCGAAGTCACCTCATCCGCCGAACCGGACCCGGGCGAGCCCCTTGATGTCCTTCCACGCCGTCTCGACGATCCTAACGCGCGTGTCGAGATCCTCGATCCACTCGACCGGCAGCTCGAAGATGCGATACCCCTGGCGCTCACCCTTGAGCAGCAGCTCGGTGTCAAAGAACCAGGCCTGGTCTTTGACCTGCGGGATGAGCTCTCTAACGGCGCGCCGCGTCGCACCCTTGAAGCCACATTGTGCGTCGCGGAACCTATGCCAGAACATCACGCGGATCAGCGTGTTGTAGAAGCGCGAGATAATCTCGCGCTTCCACTGGCGCGTCACGATCGCGCCATGGACGAGCCGCGATCCCGTTGCAAGATCGTAGTCACTATGGATCAGGGCTGCAAGCAGGGGCGGAAGAGCACGCAGGTTGGTCGACAGATCGACATCCATATAGCAGACGACGTCGGCCGTGCTCTGACTCCATGCCGCGCGCAGCGCCCGGCCCCGCCCTTTCTGCTCCAGTCGCACGAAATCGACTTCACCCACATAGCGCTGCTTGAGCTCGGCGCAGATCTCGGGCGTTCGGTCGGTCGACGCATTGTCGGCGACGACGATGCGCCAGGCGTAGGGGCAATGGTCGATCAGGAAGCTTCTCAAGGTCTCGACGCTAGGAGCGAGTGCCACCTGCTCGTTGAGCACCGGGATGACGACGTCGACTGTGATTTGCTTGGGCTCTTTGTGGTGGTCGATCATAGCTCGTATCGTGGAGCGCGTCCGCGGTCGGGCACATTTCACAACAATGGGACGGACAAGCGCCCCGCCCCATCAGAACGCGCGCGATTATAGGAGAGCCCGGGTCCAGTGTCAAACAGTCTACGTCTATCTCAACAGTACAAGATCCTCGAGCGCTGACCATACCACGGCCTCGCCCTGAGCTCCGGAATAGTGGCCGACGAGCAGCGTGCGATCGAGCTCGAAGATGATCCAGTGCTGTTGCGGCGCGCCGCGCATGACCCAGGCCTGGACAACCGCGGCCGCGCTTGGTAACCGCAAGGTCCATTGCTCGCTTTCGGTCCACTCCGGCGGTGTCTGCCGCAGGAGTGCCAGCATCACCTCGCGCCGGCCTTCCAACAACGTGATCTCCTGGTTCGCACCGATCTCGTAGCGCAGCTGCACGGCGGCTCCGCCCTCGACGGCAGAGCGGATGGTTTGCAGTGAGATCTCTGGAGTTTCCATGACGCTCGGCACCGTAGCGGTGATGAAGCGCATCTGATCGGTAGGAACCCAGCCCCACAGCGGCGCAGGAGCCACCTCAACTGCCTCGGCCAGATTGTCTGTCGTACGCGGCCCCTGCAAGGCGCCCACCGCACGGCCCGCGGTGTCCACCGTCTGGGCATCGGCGGGCGGCGTGAAGCTCCAGAGTTCCGTTGGGGCCTTCCCGAGGGACTCGAGCAGCCGCACGGTCGTTCCCTCGACCTTCGTCGAGCCGGAGGCGCCGTTAGCATAGGTTTCGGAGCCGACGAGACGGCCGGTGCTGCGCTCAAATGTCGAACGGTACGAGATACTCTGCGGATCGAGGTCGGCAAGCCAGGGCCAGCCCCCGGCCGAATAAAAGGTTTCACGGCTCTGTTGAGACTGAACCGCCAATCTTAGATCGGTCTGAGTCAGAGGCACGGTTGCGCGTAGGCTGACGGTGCCGGACGGGCCAGCAGACAGCGCATATTGGCGATAGAGAAAGATATTGGCCAGCGACGCATCGATCCAGTTGATTGGATATCTGAGCGCACGCAGTCGTGGCAGCTTGCGGACTATATTCGCGCGTGCGTCGTACACTTGGGCCGAGGATGCGTCGCCCCACTGTACCGATACCAATGCGTGCAGCGCACCGCGCGTCTCCGCCCGAAAGTGCGCGATGCGCCCATCCTGCCCGTATTCGATCCAGGCCTCTGTCGTTCCGCCCGGCGGCTCCGCGTGATATGGATCGCGCAGGCCTTGCTGGGATGGCGGGCTTCGCAGCTCGTGCTCAACCACCGAGTGGAGCACTCTGCCCGGCTCGGGTACAAGCGCTTCGGAGGCGGGCATAACGAGGTCGAGCACCGCGGCCGGGGGTGGGTCGGGGTCATAGAAGAGCGCGCGCTGGGCGACGACGTCCGAGACCCGGAATGCCCGTGCGGCGCTTAGCTGTTTCACGAGCTCATCGCGGGTCCATCCCTCGCTGAAAAAGCCGAACTCGGGGAATTGACGCTGGTCGCTCCCCTCCACCGGCACCGCCACGCCGGTGAAACGCCCATTTCCGTCCGGACGCAGATCGAGCTTCCAGCTCCCGGCGACGGTTCCAGCGCGCGGTCGATACGAGCGGTCGAAACCGGCCGAGATCTGCAGCCTCCGCCGCGCGCCGACGTAGATCAGCGTTGCATCGTACGGTGAATCGAGCTGGCCCTGCGCAAATCGCGGCCCAGTCGTGCCCGCCAGAAAAATCCGCTTGGTGCCGGTCGGAGGCGACTGCAGTCCGACGATCGGCGGCCATCCACGTCCAAGTGTCTCTATCGGGCTAGCAATATGCTTTTCGTTCAGCTCAGGGCAGGCCGGATCAAGAATTGGCGCGCTCCGTACGATCTCACGAGGCTCCGGCTGCAACGGCATATCGTAGAAGATGGACTTCTGCAGCGCGGCCTCGCGCGTGATCCGCTCCTCGCTGATCAGGCTCCACGAGGTGCGGGACCGGGTTGTGCCGTTGTCGACTACGACCTCCCGTACCTCCCGCAGGTCGACCGTCTCAGGGTCGAGCTTGATCAGGAGCGTTCCACTGATCGTCGGTCCATCGGCTGCCAGCGTCAGGATGGTACGCTCTCCATCCCGCACGCTGCCGAGCGAGCGAACAGACTGAGCCGAGAGCGCCTCCTCGATAAAGTGGTAGCCAGCGACCCATGGGCCGAACTGCCAACGTGCTTCACGCAGGGTTTCCTGGCCGTTCGCGTCGAGCTTCCAGGCGTTTACAGCCCCAAGATCGAGTCCGGAGGCAGCATAATACCGCCCGCAGAGGTCTGGGTCGTCCGAGAAGTACCGAAACGAGGCTTCCCCATCGCCCACCTGCCACTCGATCACCTTCTTACCCGCCGTCAATTGCATGCGATGGCGGCTAGGCTGTGCTGCATCGGTCCACGTCTCGGCCTCCTGTGCCGACTGGGACGGCTCGGCGTCGAAGACGAAGCGCCGGTGCACGACTCCATCGCCAGTAGGCGCAGCTCCGTAGTGCTCGAGCGAGTGCCGTAAGAGCTCTCGCGCGGTCGCGGGTGTGCGTGCCGTCATGGTTATTTCGCCGCGCGGCAAGACCAGAAGCCCGATCACGACTGCTACCACTACGATAGCGGCAGCGCTCAATAGTCGCGGCTGGCGCCAGCCTCCGGACGGGCCGGCGGGAGGTTTGCCTAGACGCAGCGCGAGGGCCTCGACCTCAGGTCGCGGGAAAGTGAGATTGCCGGTCGCCTCCAGCAGAGCCACCGCAAGCGCCTGCTCCGTACGCTCCCAGCGTGACGCAGACGAGCGGCATGCTTCACACACCCGTAGATGCGGCCGGTCCGCTCCCGGCTCGTCGAGACGCAGTAGACGGCTCCGGCGGCATACCTCGGGAAGCGGGTCCTCGTCCTCGTCCGCCAGGATGGCGGTCGCGTCGACCAGGCTGCTGCGAATTTCGTCCGCAGGGCGCCCGAGTGCCGCGGCGATGGCGTCCGCGTCATAGCCGCGGGTAAGGCGAAGCCCGAGCGCAAGCCGAGTCGTCGGCGACAGACCCCAGAAGCGTGAGGGTAGCGGTGGCAACGCTGGCCTGAGCCGGCGTCGCAGCAGATCCGCCGCCGACAGGCGACGCGGTGTCCCGAGCCCTCGAATGAGATGCCCCTCCGTCCGCTCGTCGAGAGCGACGGTGTTCCAGTCGAGCGAGCTAAAGGCTCCGGCCGTGGCCCGAGCCGCACGCACCGGATGCGGATCGCGCAGTAGAGCAAGACGGTAGACCGTATCGCCATAGCGGTTGAAGGCGCGTTGCCAGTTGGACTGCTCAGCCATGCGGTCACCCTCGATAGCTTATCGGTGGAAGCGGCTCTGCTAGAGGTATGGTACGCCTCTTCGGTCGTGTGTGCGACTCGCCGCGCTCTACGGATCGTCCTTAACCTGCCGGCTTCGAAGTGCGCGAACGCTCCTGCTCACGGGGGCCCGGAGGCGTAGGTCTCTGCGATGGTACTATATCCACATGGCGCGCGCATACCAGCTATACTCCGCTGCACAGGTATCGGTTCGATGTTAATAGTCTGGTTGTCGCTTCTCGCCACCCTGATTTTGGCGATCGTTCTTCGCGACCTCGTCGTAGCTCGCAGCATTGCGCTGCTCCCGCCTCGCCCCGGACCCACGCCGGAGGCAGTGAGCGTTTTGATCCCTGCGCGTGACGAAGCGTTGCGGATCGGACGGCTGCTGGCCGGTCTGGCTTCCCAGCCTGGAGCCGAAATCGAAGTGATCGTGATCGACGACCATTCGACAGACGGTACGGGATGCATCGCCGCCGAATGGACAACACGCCTCCCGGGCCTGTGCGTTATCACGGGCGAGAGCTTACCCGCCGGGTGGGTCGGCAAATGCTGGGCCTGCTGGCAGGGTGCGCGCCAAAGCCGGCATCCATGGCTGCTTTTCCTTGACGCCGATACTGCACCGGGACCGGCGCTCGTCGCCACGCTCGTGGACGAGGCGCGGCTGCATAAGCTGGACTTCCTGAGCCTTCTGCCGCTCTTCGAGCTTGGCTCCTTCGCCGAGCGGCTCTTGCTGCCAGCTTTTGCCGGCATCATCCAGGCAGTCTTCCCGCTGAACAAAGTGAACGATCCCAGGTCGCCTGTCGCGCTCGCGAATGGCCAATGTATCCTTGTGCGACGAGAGGTGTACTTCGCCACGGGGGGGCACGAGGCGGTGCGCGACTCGGTGCTGGAAGATGTGCGCCTGGCTCAGACCGTCAAATCGGCCGGCTACCATATTGAGCTTGCCGCCGGCCCTGACCTGCTGCGGGTGCGGATGTATACACGGATGAAAGAGATTGCGGAAGGCCTGCGTAAGAATGCCTGGGCCGGTTACAGTGCCGGCGGCTGGCGCTCCCTTTGGGGCGGGTTCCGGCAGGCGCTCCTCGCCGTGGCACCACCCCTACTGTCGGCGGCGGGGGTGGTCGCACTGCTCCTCGGACAGAGCTCCGGACCGGTATTTCTCGCATTCGGCCTGATCCTGATGCTGGCTACCAATCTCTACTGGGGCTACATGGTTCGTCGCGTCTATCGCCTCAACCCCCTCTGGGGTCTCCTATTGCCTGCCGGCACGCTCGCCTACTTTGTGCTCGCGGGCCTTGCCTGGCTCAGTATCCGCACCGGTCGCGGCGTGCAGTGGAAAGGCCGCGCGTACCGGGGTTGACCCACGCAGGCACGAGAGTCATAATCTGTAATCATCCGGTAATCTTCTTGTCATCTGCTCTTGACAACCCGCTTGGTCTACGATAGACTTGCATACGATCTCAGGTAGTACTACAGCACCTTTTAGCTGAAGCATTGATCGGCCTGCAACGGTTGAGGGGCCGGAGGGCACGTTCGCCGCAGTGCATTCGCACCCTACGACAGGAACGACTCTATGAACGCGACC
>JBBSGA010000307.1:0-7791 GCA_038254585.1 Chloroflexales bacterium
CAGGGCGAACGACTGGTAGATCGGGTTGCGCGTGTAGCGAAACGGCCCCTCCGCGACCACTGCCGTCGTGGGCCGATTCGGGCGCACGTCGGTTCCGGCGCGCCGCATCGTCAGAAAGGCCGAGGTGCCGACTCCCATTCCGATACCAAAGAGCACCGCGCCGACGGCGCGCGCCACCTGCCGCGGCAGAAACGGCCGCGGCGCGATGCGGCTAATCAGCAGCCCCACGGCGAGCGTAGCCCCGAAGAGCAGTGGCGGAGGGACCCCAAGTCCGACGGCGTCCGGCGTCTCGTCTGTCATAGCAGGCTCCTTGTGGCGACGAAAGTCTCGCAGCACAAGCATAGTACATCATCGGCGGAGGCAATCAGTAGTATTGAGCGATGTAGGCGTAGGCGCGATCAAAAAGCTCTTGCTCCTGGTGCAGCTTGTACTTGAGCAGCGTTTTGCGCAGGGCCTTGCGCACCTCGCGCTCGCCCTGGATCGTCTGCTGCCACCCGGGAAAACGGACGAGCCGGACGATCGCGTCGATGTCGGCGACGATGCGCTCCACGACCACCGGCGTGCTGCCGCTGCGGACGTCGTTGAACAGCTCTGTCAGCGCCGCCCTGCCGCGGTCCTGCTCTTCCTCCGAATCGACGGTCTTCTCGGCCTCGACGACTTCCCTGGCGATCTCCAGCAGACGCTTGAGAAACTCGAGGCTGTGCATTAAGCCCTGCTCATGGCGCTCTTTGAGCTCTTCGAGGCGCCGGCCGAGTTCGACAAAAACAGGATTATCGGCATGGCGTCGCAGGCGCGCCGCGATCTTGATCTGAATCTCCTTGGCCTTCTTCGGGTCCTTCTTCTCGATGATATCGGCGAGGACCGCCTCGTCAAGCACCAGCGTTTCGAGGTCGTCGCGCACCGCCTCGACGTGGATGTTCTCGTGGATCAGCTCGACCGTCTTGGCGCCGAGCGCGTGCCACAGCAGCTTGCCCTGCCCGCTGGGAGGCTTGATCGACTCGTAAATCTCCGACAGCCAGCGGTAGTCGGCCCGGTAGGGCTGGAGACATGGATCGGGTGACAGCGCCTCCCAGAGCTGCGAGAGAACCGAGTAATCGGTCGCGAAGGCGTCGCGGGCATCGTTGTGCGGCAGGCAGTCCTGCGCGGCGACCAGCCCCTCGTAGCCGCCGATCGTCCGGTCCACATTGGGGAAATGCGCCAGACAGGCCGCCATCGCGCCCGCCAGCCGTGCTTCGAGCTCCTGGATGTTCGTGATAACCTTCTGCACGGATTTCTCGTCGAAATCGAGCGCCCGCGCGACGTCGTCGAAGACGCCCAGGTAGTCGACGATCAGCCCGTGGGTCTTGTTGGGAAACGGGCGGTTGGTGCGGCAGATCGCCTGGAGCAGATTGTGCTCCTTGATCGGCTTGTCGAGGTACATCGCCTGGAGGATCGGCGCGTCGAAGCCGGTCAGGAGCCGCGCCGTGACGATCAAGAGCTGAAGCGGATCGGCCGGATCGCGGAAGCGGTCGAGCAACTTCTCCTCGTCGTCTTTGCGCCGGTTCCACTGCTTCCACGCCTTCTCACCCGGCGCGACGGTCATCACGATGTCGCTCGCCTCGGGCGGCAACAGGTCGTCCATGGCCTGCTTGAAGAGCACGCAGGACTCGCGGTCGAAGGTGACGACCTGCGCCTTGAAGCCGTTGGGCGCAACCTGCGCCTGGTAGTGCTGCACGATATCGGCGACGATAGTTTTGACGCGCTCGGGCGCCTTGACCAGCACGGCCATCCGGGCGGCCTGGTGGGCGAGGTTGGACTGGTCCTCCTCCGTCAGCCGCCCGGTGAGGCTGGCGTAGGCTTCGTCGATCGCCTCCTTGTCGACATGCAGCTGTACCATGCGCGCCTCGAAGTGCAGCGGCAGCGTGGCCTTGTCGCGGATCGACTCCTCGAAGCTGTAGCGGCTCATGTAGCCCTGCACGTCCTGCTCGGCGCCAAAGGCCCAGAAGGTGTTGCGGTCGCGCTTGTTGATCGGCGTGCCGGTGAGCCCGAAGAGGAAAGCATTCGGCAGCGCCTCGCGCATCTTGTGCCCGAGGTCACCCTCCTGCGTGCGGTGCGCCTCGTCCACCATCACGACGATGTTCGGGCGCGCGTTGAGCACGCCGGGCGCCTCGCCGAACTTATGGATCGTGGTGATGATCACCTTGCGCGCGTCCTGCGCCAGCAGCGTTTGCAGCGCGTCGCACGTGGGCGCCGCGACGGTATTCGGCACATCGGCGGCATTGAAGGTCGCGGTGATCTGCGTGTCGAGGTCGATGCGGTCCACGACGATCAGCACCGTCGGGTTTCTCAGCTCGGGGTGCAGGCGCAGCTTCTGCGCGGCGAAGACCATCAGCAGCGATTTGCCCGAGCCCTGGAAGTGCCAGATCAGGCCCTTCTTGATCCGCCCCTCCACCACGCGCTCGACGATCTGGTTAGCAGCCTGGTACTGCTGGAAGCGGCAGATCAGCTTGATCTTGCGGTGCTTCTTGTCCGTCGCGAAGATCGTAAAGCTCTGGAGGATGTCGAGCACCACCTCCGGCCTGAGCATCGCGCCGACCGCCGTCTCGACCTCGTGCAGGCTGCCGTGCGTTTCGTCGCCCTCGCGCCATGGCGCCCACAGCTCCAGCGGCATACGGATCGAGCCGAAGCGGTAGGCCTTGCCCTCCGTGGCGAAGGAGAAGACGTTGGGCACGAAGAAGCGCGGGACGTTGGCCTCATAGTCGTCGTGGATCTGCGCAGCGCCGTCGACCCAGGTCACCGCCGGACGCACGGGCGTCTTTGCCTCGCCCACCACAAGGGGAATACCATTGGCGAAGAGCACCAGGTCGAAGCGGCGCTCCGGCCCGAGCTTATAGGTAAGCTGCGTCGTCACCACGAGGCGATTGTTCGTGGGGTCGTCGACGTCGAGCAGGCGCACCGGCGTATGCTGATTGTTCGGGCCGAAGGGCATCGTGCGCTCGCCGCGCAGCCAGGCGCTGAACTCCTCGTTGGCGCGGACCAGCCCATCGCCGCTCACGGAAAGCAGGATCGCGCGCAGGCGATAGAGCACCTCGTCGGCGCGCTCGGGCTGCGCGGCGATCTCCGGATTCAGATGAATCAGCGCCTCGCGGACGTGCGGCTCGACCAGCACATCGCTCTGCGCACGCGGCAGATCCTTGCTCGGGATGTACTGCCAGCCGATTCCGGCCGAGGAGATCGCGATACCGTCGCGCCCGTATGGCACCGTCGCCCTCTCGCGAAAGCCCGCCGGCGGCTGCTTGCCTGTGAGGAGGTCGCGGACGAAGTTTTCGACGGTGTTGGCTTCGTTGAACATATAGTTATCGGTGCTCCTTGAGCAACTCTTTCAATAGCTGGCGCTTTAGTTGCTGCAGGACTTTGAGATGTGAGCGGGCTGCATCAGTACACTGATCATAACGACCAAGCAACAGTTCAATTTCCTCTTGCACCGTTAGCGGTGGCAAAGGAATAGGTGCCTTTCGGAGTTTCGCCTGTGAAATGTTCTTTGCCTCGGTCCCATTCGCAGCAGCCTCAATATAGTTGCGACACTCCTTAGTACGAAGAGCCTGTAGCAGAAAAAACGGGCGAACTTTGCAGTCGTCAACGACTAAGCGAAGTGTTTTATCGCTCAGCATTAGGCCAGGTCTTGTCTCTTTCACAATGCATACACGACCAACACCGGATTTCAGAGCATTTGCTCGTGTGATCAAGAAAAATCCTGATCTAACCTCCAAGTCTGGCACAAATTGGGAGGGCTGCAATAGCGCTTTATTTTCCTCCTGAACATAACCATGCTCACCCACAGCACTGACCTTAAGTACTCCGAAGGCATCTAATGCTGCTGGCTCACTGGAACAGGCTGGGCTTGTGCCCGCCAATATTTCTGTAATTGCGTCGCCCAGTTCGGCTCGAAAGGACGATCCATGTTTGGCAATCAGGCCTTCGAAAATGTGCCCAGTATTAGCAGCTAGAACTTCTAGCACATGCTGATTTTTCAGAATAGCCTCATCCGCCGCCCACAGAATATCCGCGATGCGGCGCTGCTCGTCCCTGGGCGGGAGGGCGAACTCGTACCAGGCTAAATCCTTCCAGTTGATGTAGGGATTGACCGATCCCTTGGATTGTTTGACCGAGTGCTCGGTAAAAGACGCAGTTTGCATGATGAACGGCAGCAGTTCGGGAAGCAGTTCATCGCCATTTGGTTCAAGGGTAAACGTAGTGTTGGCACAGATTCCATCGAAGTCAGCCACCGCAATCTTGCGCAAGTAGGTACGGCGGGAACCGTATAACACCTGGCCCGAAACAAATTGACGGTGAAAGGCAGGGCCAAGATAGCTGTCACCAATGGTTCCCCAGCGTCGAATATGGAGGTCATCCGTCTCCATATGCTCGCCGGCAACGTAGCGCTCCAAACCGCTCGTCTCGGCATCACCCGTGACGTTGACGTTGCGGACCACGTCGCCGAATCGGACGGTGCGCCAGCCGTCGGTCGTCATCATGCGGCCCCCCGAATGATGCCCCCGATTGAAATCGGGGTCTGATACGCCAAACCCGTTGAAACGGGTTGAGACGGGGCATCCCAACGCGCTTCAGCGCGTTTCGCGATACCAGACGCCGAATTCATTCGGTGGACGGCTATTCGGCGGATGTTCGTCCGTGACGATCTCTCAGACACCAAAGCCCGCCTCGTTCAACGTTTCAAACAGATCGTTCATGGATGAGCGCAGCGCTTGAGAGCTTGCCTGCCATTCTCCGATAACGGCAGCCAGCTCGTTATGTCCATTCCCGTTCGCCGATCCAATCCTGTTCGCCACGGGCCGGACGTAGAGCGGGATGCTCAGGTTCGCCTGGTTCGCGCGGATGTCGTCCAGCGTGGCAGCACGGGCAAATCCGGGAATGTCCGTGAAGGCGTGATAGGCGTCGACGATGCGCCGGATGTGCGCTTCTTTGAGGAAGCTCTGTGCCCGCTCGCGCGTGACCTCGTCGACGGCGTTGACGAAGAGCACCTTGCCGCGGCGCTCCGCCGGCTTGTGCATGCGGCAGACGACGACGCAGGCCTCCATCGGCGAGTTGTAGAAGAGGTTCGGCCCCAGCCCCAGCACGCATTCGAGCACGTCAGCCTCGACCAGCTTCGCGCGCATCTGCTGCTCCTCGTCCCGGAAGAGCACGCCGTGCGGGAAGAGGATCGCGCAGCGGCCGGTCTCGGGATCGAGGCTGGAGATGATGTGCTGGAAGAAGGCGTAGTCGGCGCGGCCCTGTGGCGGCACCCCGTAGACGTTGCGGCCGTAGGGATCGGCGGTCCAGGCGTCGCGGTTCCACTGCTTGATCGAGTACGGCGGATTGGCCAGCACGACGTCGAAGCGGCGCAGCCGGTCGCCCGCGAGGAACTTCGGCTCGGCCAACGTATCGCCGCGCTCAACGCGGAAGTCCTCGATGCCGTGCAGGAAGAGGTTCATGCGCGCAATGGCCGAGGTCATCAGGTTGCGCTCCTGGCCGTAGAGCTTGAGCGTGCGGTACTCCTTGCCCTGGCGCCGCAGCTCCGCCACGGCAGAGAGGAGCATGCCGCCCGAGCCGCACGTCGGATCGTAAACGGACTCGCCCGGCCGCGGGTCGAGCATCAGCGTCATCAGGTGCACGACCGTGCGGTTGGTGTAGAACTCGGCCGCGGTATGGCCGCTGTCGTCGGCAAACTTCTTGATCAGGTACTCGTAGGCCTGCCCGAGCTCGTCCTCGGGCACGTTTGCCACCGAGAGCGTGAGCGAGGAAAAGTGCTCGATTAAATCGCGCAGCGTCTCATCCGAAAGGCGCTCCTTGTTGGTCCACGGCACGTCGCCAAAGATGCCCAGAAGCCGCTCCTGATTAGCCTTCTCGATCCCGCGCATCGCCCCTTGAATGGCGAAGCCGACGTTGGTCGCCGCGGCCCGCACATCGCGCCAATGCGCGCCGGGCGGGATCTGAAAGCGGTGGTTCTCGGCGAACGAGGCGTAGCCGGTATCGCCCTCGGACTCGTCCAGCGCTTGCTGAAACTCCTCGTCGTAGACATCGCAGAGCCGCTTGAAGAAGAGCAGCGGAAAGATGAACTGCTTATAGTCACCCGCGTCGATCACACCTCGCAGGAGCGTGGCCGCGCCCCAGAGGTAGGATTCGAGCTGTTGTTGGGAGATGTGGTGGGTCGACCGGGTCATTGAGACACCCCGAGAGACCCACCGAAAGATCCACCGAATGAATTCGGCGTCTGATACGGCGAAACGCGCTGAAGCGCGTTGGGGAGGTTGCGCTCGACGATGTCCGTCCAGGTCATTAGCGAGGTATTCATTCCATTAGCCCATCTGATACCCGAAACACGTTGAAACGGGTTGGGATCTTTCAACGCGCTGGAGCGCGTTTGGTATGGCAGGCGCCGATTTCAATCGGTGGCCCGTCCGGGCGTTCATCCCGCAGGTCTCCAATAGACGGGTCTCATTCGCCGGCACACTCAGCCGCCATCAATCCCGCGTTAACAAGTAAGCTCTTGAGTCTATCCTCGGCCGCATACGCCGCTTCGAGCGCGGCCTTCAAATCGGTGAGAGCGGCTTCGACCGATATCGTCTCAGCCTCTGCAACCGGCTCGACGTAGCGCGGGATGTTCAGATTCCAGTCGTTGGCGGCGATTTCGTCGAGTGTGACGACCTTCGCCGTTCCGGGAACGTCAGCATAGCTTCGGTAGCAGCCGAGGATCTGCTCGACGTGCTCCGGTTCGAGCGTGTTCTGGTTGCGACCTTTGCGGAAGAGCCGCGAGGCGTCAATGATAAGCACACGGCCTCTGCGTTCTTCGAGCTTGTGCGCGCGGAAGGCGAGGATGCACGCGGCGAGACCGGTGCCGTAGAAGAGGTTCGGCCCCAGGCCGATTACCGCGTCGAGCAGGTCCATCTGCAGGATCTTCCGGCGCATCTCACCTTCGACGCCCATACGGAAGAGCGCACCGTGCGGCAGGACGACGGCCATCCGTCCGTGGCCGGGCGCCATCGACTTGATCATGTGCTGAATCCAGGCGTAATCGCCGCTTTTGCGCGGCGGCACCCCGGCGAAGTTGCGGCCGTAGGGGTCGCTGGCCCACAGATCCTCGCCCCAGCGCTCCAAGGAGAAGGGCGGATTGGCGATCACGCAGTCGAAGCTGGCGAGATGGTCACCGTCAAAGAATGCCGGATTGCGCAAGGTATCGCCTTGCACAAGCTGGAAGTCTTCGACGCCGTGCAGGAAGAGATTGATACGGGCGATGCTGGAGGTCGTGACGTTCCTTTCCTGGCCGTAGAGCTTGCCCCACAGCGTCCGGACGTTGCCGCCGGTGGCGCGCACGTGGTGCACCGCTTCCAGTAGCATGCCGCCGGTGCCACACGCGGGATCGTAGATTGTCTCGCCTTCGCGTGGGTCGAGGATATTGATCATCAGCCGGACGATGCTGCGCGGCGTGTAGAACTCGCCCGCCTTCTTGTTGGTCACATCCGCGAACTTCTTGATCAGATACTCGTAAGCCTGCCCGAGCACATCCGAATCGACGCTGCTGTTGGGCAGGGGCAGCCGCGAGAAGTGATCGATCAGATCGCGAAGCAGCTCGTCCGACAGGCGCTCTTTGTTGGTCCACTGTGCGTCGCCGAAGATGCCGTAGAGCGTCCGCTGGTTCACCTTTTCGATCTCTCTGAACGCGTGCTGGAGCGCCTGCCCGACGTTGGTGCTCTTCTCCCGCACGTCGCGCCAGTGGCAGCCGCCCGGGATCTGAAAGCGGTGGTTCTCCGGAAA
>JBBSGA010000308.1:0-7785 GCA_038254585.1 Chloroflexales bacterium
ACTATAATCATCGATGTTTGTTTCCGAAGCTGCCAGAGATGACACGATTATCTCGGCTCTTTCAAGCACATCAGGGCTATCTGAAGCGGTTCCTTGTGGCGCCGACAACGTTGAGTATCATTGACACCTATGGGATCGAATTGATCCATCCGCGACGAGAAGATTACACGAATAGTCAGATTGGCGCGAAAGGGATTTCGAATGGCCGCTGGATTGTTGGGGTCAAAGCGGCGTTCCTGATCAGTCAGCGTGGAGAGATTATCGACTGGGCGTGGGCAACGGCAAATGTGCCAGACAACGCATTCTGCGAACTGGCGACGGATTATGACGGTGAAACCATCGCGTTCTCCGACAAAGGATTTCGAAAGCAGGGATGGGATAACGCCAATCTGCGTATCTGTAAGCATGGAGAATGGAATGACCGGTACCTTGTGGAACGCATGTTGAGTTGGATCACGGATATCTTCCACGCAAAGAAAATCTTTCATCGGACAGTCAGCGGAGTTCACATGCGTATCGGTGCAATTGCCGCAGCATTCAATATCCTGCTCAAGATGAATGATTACAAGCCATCAATGATATGGTTT
Source organism: Chloroflexales bacterium (assembly GCA_038254585.1). Classification (GTDB taxonomy): domain Bacteria; phylum Chloroflexota; class Chloroflexia; order Chloroflexales; family Kallotenuaceae; genus JBBSGA01. The sequence goes on from JBBSGA010000308.1 coordinate 588, forward strand.
GCCTTGTGAGATGAACTAGCAACATCAGTTATTAAGCCCACAGTAGCACAGCTTACATGAATGGTTACGGCAGCGGGCCGCACCTGGATTGGGCGCGGGTCCGGCACTGTCGACCCCGGATTCTTCCCCGCCAAGGGCGCGCAACAGCTCGGCTGCCATTGGTGAATGAGCGCCGTTGGCGGCCCTGTGACAGGGCGGTCATCGACCCAGTCATGCTTGCTTGCGTCGGAGCCTCGGCATCGTCGTCATCGTCGTTTGGTAAGCATCCATAGTTTGGTACGTGCCGTCACGGCCAGGCGCTCGTCCTTGCCTGCACGCGCCAGGGCTTGCTGATAGTCGGAAGTCGCCTTGGCTGTCTGCCCCAACGCCTGATAGCTGTCGCCTCGGTATAGGTAGGTGACCGCGCTCTGGGGACGCAGCTGCAATGCTGTCGTGAAGTCCGCAACGGAAGGTGCCAGCTGGCCCGACTCATACGCCGCGATACCACGGTACACGTAGGCGTCCGCCGCGTCCGGACGCGCGCGGATCACCTTCGTATACTCGCGAATCGCTTCGTCGTAGCGCTGTGCCCGGTTAAGCGCAAGCCCGTGCTGCAGGCTCTGCTCGGGGCTCTCTGACGAGCCGATTCCCTCGATCCCTCGTGCGGCCAGCGCGACGACTGTACCTGCTCCCACCGCGATCACAGCCTGAAGCAGTCCGCGGCGGGAGATCCGGTGCACGCTCACTCGGATCGGTCGCACGTGGCGCTGATCCGCACGCTGATCCATCTGTGCTCCCTTTGTCCGGCGCGGGCAACGATCGTGCCAGCTCACACGATCACGATGTGCCCTGGGTGCGTTTCAGCAAGGCCTGGACCTGCTCCTCGAACTGCGCTTCGTCGGCCTCGCCGACCCGCACATAGACGATTTTGCCCGACTGATCGACCAGATAGCTGGTCGGGAGCAGCCGCGCCCCATACTTTTCGCCAAACACGTCGTCGACGTCAAGCACGATCGGGTACGTGACGCCCTGGTCATGCACGAACTGGGCGACTTTCGCCCGGTCGTCCTGGTAGACCGTATCGACGCCGAGCACGACCAGCCCCTGGTCGCGGAATTTCTGGGAGATACGCACCAGAGCCGGCATCTCACGCACACAGGACGGACACCAGGTCGCCCACAGGTTGATCAGCACGACCCGCCCTTTGTACTCCGAGAGGCTGATCTTCTTCCCGGCCAGCGTCGGGAGCGTAAAGTCGGGCGCCGGCCGGGAGGTCAGCGCGGCGGCATCAGAGCCCTGCGCGGTAACCGTGCGCTGGGGCACCGCAATGGTGTGCAGCAGCGGCGCGAGCAGCGCCACCGCCACCAGGACCAGCAACGCCACCATCGTTTCGCGGTCGCGCTGCCGCACCTCGGCGGGTGCGAGGCGCGACGTCCCGCCGACCACGGCGCGCAGATCGCGATATGCTGCGGCCAGCTCGGCGCGGCGGCGGGCTGCGGTCGCGGCAAACTCCTCGCCCAACGTGGCGGCATAGGCCGGATCATAGACGGCGCGCTGGTTAGCGTAGGCCGCCTCGAGCTCGGTCCGAGTGACGCCCGGTCGCACACCCAGGAGGTCATAGGCGGTGGCCATCAGTGCACCTCCCTCGACGTAGCAACGATCGGCGCCAGGCCCGGCTCCAGCACGGGCGCTCGCCGGCGCGGGAGCGGTAGACGCCGCCTCGGCCGCGCCCACACAGGGCCGGGGTGCGCTTCGCGCCAGCGCCGCAGCATCGCCAGCAGGCCACCCAGGACGCCGACGATGAAGCCACCCCAGACAAGGTTGATGCCCGGCTCGGCGCTCACGTCGACGAAGACGCGCCCTTTCAGATCCTCTGGCTTGACTTTGCCGAGATCGACGCCGCCGAACTGCACCACGATCATCTGACTGGCCGGATCGAGGCCGCCCAGCATGAGCGTGGCGCCGCCTTGGAGCGTGACCGTGCTGCTTTGCGGCGGCTTATTTGCCTCGACCCGGAAGGTCGGCTGCACCGTCGCCGTCGAGCCGTCGGGTGCTTTCACGGTCGTGATCGCCTCGACCACCACCGGGCCGGTGCCACTGGCCATCGCCTTCGGATCCTGGAGCTCGAACCGGTCGAAGGTCAGCGTGTAGCCAAAGGCCGATACGGATTGCCCGCGTGTGAGCTGCAGGATCCCCGGGGCGAGCTGCGCGGGGGGCACGTACTCGGAGGGCGCGATATATATGTCGCTCATCCAGCCCGACTCGATTGCTGGGTGCATGACCAGCTGCCCGGTCTTTGCCGAGACGTAGTACGGCGCCTCGGCCACCCAGGTTTTGCCGGTCTTCGGCGTGGTCACCTCGATCTGGGCCGCCCGTCGCTGGAGCGGATCGGTGGGCGGCACCACCATATTCCGGAAGGTGAACTGGCGGCCGAAGACCATCTGCGGCGTGTCCTGGGTCAGCTGCAGCGAGGCAGTTCGTTTGTAGACCGTCGTCCCAACCGTTCCCACGATCAACAAGCCGACGCCGATGTGCGCCAGGTAGCCGCCGAGCTTGAGCGGGCCGATGCGCCAGATCCGGCGGATCACGACGGCATTCGTGGCCATGGCGAAAACCGCCGCGGCGATGAAGAGCAGTGCCAGCGGGTAGACCACGTTGAGCAACAGACACACGAAGACGGCCGCAGCCGTGAGCAGGGCCGGCCACTTCAGGACGCCCAGCAAGCTCCCGTAGGCGCGGCGTTGCCAGCCGAGCAGCGGGCCGATGGCCACGGTGAGCAGCAGCAGCAGGCCGAAGGGGGCATTGGTCGGGCCGTACCAGGCCAGGTCTACCGACGCCTGACTCCTGAAGAACGGCAGCAGCGTGATCACGGGCATCGACGTGCCGATGCCCGTGATCAGCGCGAGCGTGATGAAGAGCACCACGCTGAGCAGCAGGCCGAACTCGCGCGAGAGCACGTGGCGATAGAGCACGCGCCGCTCGACGTCGTGCCAGCGGTACAGGAGCAGTCCGAAGCCCAGCACGGCGAAGAGTGCGATATAGAGCAGGAGGTAACGCAGCAGCCCAAGCTCCACAAAGCTGTGGACCGAAAACTTGCCGAGGATGCCGCTGCGCGTCAAGAAGGTCGCGTAGGCCACGTTCAGGTACCCGATGATCGCGAGGGCCAGGTTGCTGCGCAGGAAGCTGCCACGGGCGCCCTGGAGGATCAGCCCATGCACGAGCGCGCTGACAAAGAGCCAGGGCACCAGCGAGGAGTTCTCGACCGGATCCCAGCCCCAGAAGCCGCCCCAGCCCAGCGATTCGTACGCCCAGAAGCCGCCCAGTGCCAGCCCGGCGCCGAGAAAGCACCAGGCCAGCAGCGCCCAGGGGCGCGCCATGCGCACCCAGGCATGGTAGTCGCGCTTCCAGAGTGCGGCGATGGCGAAGGCGAAGGGGCCGGCCATCGTGGTGAAGCCGGTGAAGAGGATCGGCGGATGGATCGCGATCCAGTAGTTCTGCAGCAGCGGGTTGAGGCCGCTGCCGTCATCCGGCGGCTGCGGGAGCAGCTTGAACGGCCCGGACGCCAGGGTCAGCCCCACGATGCAGAGCGTGACGAACAGATACGGCGTGAGCACGTAGGGCTCCCAATCCGACCGCCGCAGCCCCACGATCAGCACTAGGGCGAAGACGACGCTCAGGGTCGCCCACAGCATCAGGCTGCCGGCCTGGCCGGCCCAGAAGGTCGACACCAGCAACAGCGTCGGCAGACTGCGATCCGAGGTGTTGCTCACGTAGGCATACTGAAACTGGTGGGTCAGGATATTGGAGAGCTGAACGCCACTGGCGATGAGCATGAAGAGCGCCAGACTCACCGTATAGAGGTGGGTCGTGCTGCGGAGTGCCGCCTGCCCGCGCGCCCACAACAGCGCGGTGCCGAGCGCCGCCGTGCCGCTACCGAGCGCCAGCACCAGGGCAACGTTGCCGACAACCATTTCATCCTCCTTCTGGGCAGCATCACGGCCGCCCGATACGGGCTGCTACCGTCCGATCAGAAGCTGGCGCATGCCGTCCTCGAGGCCGAGCACCCACTGGGTCATCGACGTCTGGATCGCCCAGCGGCTAAAGAGCGCGAGCTGGCCCGTGGCCAGGAGCAGGCCGACCAGGATCAGCAGCAGGCCGCTGGCCACGCCGGCCGTGTGGAGGTACAGCGTGGCGCGCCCCAGATGCAGCGTCCAGCCACGTCCGCGCAGGATGCGCCAGATCCGAGCATCCCGCGGGAGACGATTGAGGAAGCCGGCGCAGAGGATCAGCGGTGTGCCAAGGCCAAGCGCGTACACAAACGCGAGCAGCGCCCCTTCCAGCACGGCCAGCCCCTGGGTCGCCAGCATGGTCAAGAGCGCACCGAGGATCGGGCCCACGCACGCAGTCCAGCCGAGGGCGAAGGTCGCGCCGTAGACGTAGGCTCCCGCAACGCCGGCCGTGGGCCGGTTGCGGAGCTGCAGGCCGGTGAAGCCCTTGCCCAGCAAGCTCATGATGCCGAAGCCGATCACCACGAGCCCGCCGAGCAGCGTGAGCACGCGCAGATGGACGAACAACACCTGGCTCAGCAGCGTGGCCGTCGCGCCCAGGGCGACCATCGTCGTCGCCAGGCCAAGGAAGAAGGCAACGCTCATCCGCACCACCTGCTCACGGGGAGTCTGCAGACGCACGGCGACGTAGGCCGAGAGCACGGGTAAACAACAGGGCGACAGGAAACTGAGGGCGCCGGCCAGGTAGGCGGGCACCGCCAGCACCAGCAGACTTGCGCCGCCGGTCGCCGCGAGGTCGCTTCCGGAAGCGGGCCCGTCGGCACTGAGCAGGCGCAGAATCAGGGGCGCAGCAAGGAGACCGGCGGCGGCCACGACCAGCAGGAGGCGGCGCGGGAAGCGCTGCGCGGTGACATGCCGTGGCACTGATGGCAGGTTGCGTGTAGACACGCGGACCTCCGAGAATTACAGGTGTCCGGCCAGCTGTGCCAGCCAGCACCTACGATACCTACGATGCACGAGAACACGGACAGGAACGCGTCGAAGACGCTCACGATGAGCAGAGACGGTACGCACCCGAGGGTGCGTACCTAGACAGACATGAATTGGGGCGGCGGCGCAACCGGGGGTGGACCAACGTACGGGCGCCGCTGCAGGCATTCGGAGTGGAGCAGAACGACCAGCATGAGACCGGCGAGTGCGAGACCGGGGAGCAACGGCGCATAGTGGCAGAGTGGATGGTGGCATGGTAGCGCGGACGGCGCCGACGGTACGGGTGTGGATGGACCGTCAGTGGGGGGACGATCCACAGATGCACGGACGACGTCGCTCGCAGGGAGCGATGTTAGCCCGCCATGATCATGCGCGAGCGGACACCGCAGGGCAAAACTGAGCGGGCCTAGCATGAGCAGCACGACAATCGTCAGTGCAGCGAGGACCAGGCGCTCCTTGCCGCCGAGCGCGAGCCGTTCGGTCCGAGGAAGTTGCAGGATTGATCGTTGCTCGTTGACAGCGTTCACGCGTACCAACTACTCCGTGCGCCGCTAGTGTAGCATACTCCTGTGGATGGAATGCCGGCCGCTCGAATCGAGGCCGACGAAGCCTTGGCTGAGCGCGGTGCGCCACGAGCTGAACGACTGCTGCGCGGCTTGCAGGACAGATACACGCTGGCAAGGGCGCTGCATACCCCTGCCGCTGTGCAACGTTGGAAGCCCATTTTCATGCGTAGTGTGCTACGAAGGTTTCCGCGCCGCCAGGCGTTCTACGACACCCCATCGTGATCGCTCCAGTCGCTCGATAGTGAACCCGGTCGCCAGCAGGTGATCGAGTGGCTCGCGCAGCAAGTGATCGGCCTGCAAGGCGATAGCGAGCGGTTCGAGCGCGCGCTGAATGGCACGTACAGCGACACGCGGGCTTCCTACGTGCTCGAGCAGCAACAATCGCCCACCCGGACGGAGCACCCGCTTCGCTTCGGCAAGGGCCTGACTCTCGTCGGGGATCGTGCAGAACGCCAGGGTCGCGACCACGGTATCAAAGAAGGCATCCGGAAAGGCAAGTGCCTGCGCATCGCCAACGCAGAGTCCGACGGCGCCACCACCGGTATGCACGCGATCTTGGGCGATTCGCAGCATCGCCTCGCTCAGATCGATCCCCACGAGTCGGATATCGGTGCGATAGTAGGGGAGGTTGCGACCCGTACCGATCGCGATTTCGAGCACCGTGCCGTAGGCCCGCGCGCAGACCCAGTTGCGGCCATCGCCGAAGAACACCTGCTCCGCGAGGCACATGATCCGGTCGTAGTTGGCGGCCATCTTGTCGTAGATCCGCCGGACACGCTCTGTCTCATTTCTGGTCCTGCTCGCGTTGGCTTTCCGCATCATCTGCCCATCCCGCGACATCGGGTCTGTACTTCCTTCAAAGAACTGTGGTCACTCCAACCAGCGCACTACTTTTGGAGAGTCCGCAGATAGGCAACCAGATCGTCAAGATCAGCATCGGTCAGGTTCGGAATGTTGCCGCTCGGGGGCATCGTGCCGATCTTGCCCTGGCCGCCGCTGCGGATCCAGGCCTTGACGTTCTCCACTGTAATCGGCTTCCCATTCGAGAGGTTGCCGCCGTAGTCGATCCCGCTCGGCAGCGTCGGACCCCCGGGCGCGAACAGCCCTGCCAGTCCGGGGCCAACCTTGGTTACCTGGTTCGTGTTGTGGCAGGTATTACAGCCACGATTGAAGACGGCTTGCCCGCGTGCGGGGTCACCCGCAACCGCCGACGGAGGCGTAGTTTCACTCGATGCAGCCGGACCGCCGAGGCCGAACAGGAGAAAGCCCGCGATGGCCAGCAGGACGACGCTTACCGCCCCGGTGGCTGCGAGCGGCCACCAGCGGCGCAGACGTGCAACTGGCGGCGCCGGCAGCTGTGGCGGTATGAGCACATTGCCACAATATCGACATTGCGCCGCCGTGAGCTCATTGACGTTCCGACAAACCGGACAAACGTTCTTGATTTGCGTTGCCATCCATGTGCCTCGTCCATATCACGTTGTCATGGACTGGGTTGCCCAACGCCACGCAGGCCTAGCAGTCTGTCGGAGAGAAGGAAGTCGGGTGGTTTTCTTCCCACTCACACCGCCAGGGAAGGAGTTTGGAGTGCATCAAACCCCACCTGACACCGGGAACGGGTCAAAACATTAGCACTGTTTCCCACTGTGATTTTCT
>JBBSGA010000309.1:0-7778 GCA_038254585.1 Chloroflexales bacterium
GGTGGCGCCGGAGCCGCTCCAGGATCGCGCGCGGGTGCGGCGCGACCGCACTCGGGCCGGGGTGGGGACCAGGCCTGGCCCGACGGCGATCCTTTGATAAACGTGGGGGAGGCTTCCCGCGGCCTGTATCGTACCCTAACCTTGTCGTCTTCTCTGCCGAGCTGTACTAGGTAGGCGACGCGCGCACTTGCCAGCAGCGTTTTGGTGGGAGTGCAGCCTTCGTTGATACAGGTGCCGCTGACGTGTTCTCGCTCGACGATAGCTGTCTTGCGTCCGTAGGGGGCCAGCGCGGTCGACAACGGGCTGCCCGCCTGGCCGGCACCGATCACTATCGCGTCGTAGTGCTCTTCTGGGTTCATGCGTGCACCACTCCTCTTTGATCCCGGCTGATTATGCCGAGCAACTCTTCTAGAGATCGGATCTTTGTACTGGTCCGGGCTCGCGCCGATTCGTCATATACGCCGCCGGGCCGCCCAAGCCCACGTGCTCCCGCGGTCACCGACTTCTGTTCAGGGCCGAGACGGAGTGTAACGCAGCGAACTCTATGAGACTATACTCTACACTGTGAAATCGGGGCTGTGCCAACTGCATCCGCTGGCTAATTACCGCGGGCCGATGCCCGGGATTTCAACGTAGGGGGTGGCCATGGACGACTGTCTGGAACTTGTCGACTGGAGGCGCCGTGTCTCGGAGATGTACGCGGAGGCGCGTCGGGAGGGCGCGCGCGCCGAAGAGCGGTGGCACACGTACCGGAGCGCCCGCGAGCGACTATTCCGGGTACATGTGCAGTCGCCACTTTCGCCCGAGCAACAGCACACATTTCGACAATTGTGCTACTATGACTACGATCCTGAGCTACGTTTTGTACTGCCTGTCGATTCGAGTGTGGAGCCTGAGACCTTTAACCTGGAGCTACATGACGACGGGCTTGTACGAATGCGCCGGTTTGGCCGCATTCACTTCACCGTAGAAGGCCAGCGCGTCTCACTCTCGCTCTTCTGGATCCTAGGATATGGTGGCGGCGTCTTGCTCCCATTTCGGGACCTGACGAACAATGGCGAGACGTATGGAGGCGGCCGGTATCTGCTCGACACGATCAAGCATGCTGATCTAGGCCAGGAAGGTGATTGTCTGGTCATCGATTTCAACTACGCCTACAACCCTTCCTGCGCATACAACCCCCGCTGGCATTGCCCTCTCGCGCCCATCGAGAATCGTCTTCCCGTGTCGATTCGCGCCGGCGAGCAGATGTACGCTGCGTAATGAGAGACATTCTCGAGGCCTATCGCTATCTCCTCACGCACCAGGATGAGTTCTGGCCCGCGGTCGCGACTCACCTGGAGCTGAGCTTGGCGGCACTCGCCATCGCGCTCGTGTTGTGCCTGCCACTGGGTATTTGGGCAGCCAAGCGACGGGCGGTGGCGCAGCCGATCATCAACGCGGCCAACGCGCTGCGCGTGATTCCCAGCCTGGCGATTCTCTTTCTGGCGCTGCCCTACCTCGGGCTTGGCTTCAAGCCCTCGCTCGTCGCGCTGACGGTGCTGGCATGCCCGCCGATTCTGATCAACACCTACGCGGGCTTCCGGTCGGTCGACCGATCCGTCGTCGAGGCGGCCCGTGGTATGGGCATGGCCTCCCGGCAAGTGCTACAAGCGGTCGAGTTTCCGCTCGCGCTGCCGGTGCTGATCGCCGGCTTTCGCATAGCAACCGTCGAAGTGATCGCGAGCGCTTCCCTCGCGGCCTTTATCGCCGGTGGTGGGCTTGGAATCTTCATCCAGCGCGGCTTCGCCGTGAACCAGCCCAGCATTATGATCGTCGGTACGGTCCCAATCGCGCTGCTTGCGCTCCTGGCGGAAGCGCTCCTCGCCAGTGCTCAGCGGGCAGTCGCAATCCCGGGCGCTTAAGCCCGAACCCAGCATGAAAGGACGGTTCATGAACCTCAAAGGAATGGCGATCCGCCCGCTCGGATTGCTCGTGGTGCTCCTGACTATCGCGGCGTGCGGAAGCAGCGGCGCCACCACCCCCTCCAATACCAGCTCATCCGCGACGAGCTCCGCGAGCTCAGCTCCCACCGCAGAAACCCCGGCCGCGACGATGGCGGCAGCCACCGAGGCGGCGACCGCGGCAATGACCACGGCCGCCGAGGTAACACCCGCGGCGACCGCAGCAATGACCACGGCCACCCAGGCGACGGCTGCCGCGACCGCAGCAATGCCGGCCGCAACGGAGACGACCGTGGCGACGACCGCGGCCGGGGGAGCCACGACAGGACCCATCGCGAACGGCAACGGCGCGACGATCAAGATCGGCTCGAAGAACTTTACCGAGGAATTCATCGTAGCCGAGATGTACGCGCAGCTCCTGGAAGCCAACGGCTTCAAGGTTGAGCGTAAGCTTAACCTTGGCGCGGAGCAGATCGCGCACCAGGCGCTCGTCAATAAGGAGATCGACCTGTACCCTGAGTATACGAGCACCGGGCTGCTGGTGATCCTGAACATGCCGCCGCAAAACGATCCGCAGCAGATCTACAACACGGTGAAGAGTGAGTACGAGAAGCGGTTCCAAGTTACGTGGCTGAAGCCGTCGCCCTTCAACGACACCAACGCCCTGGCGATGACCACGAAGCGCGCCAATGAGCTCGGCATCAAGACCTACACTGACCTGGCGCAAAAGGCCAGCAATCTGGTGATCGGCGGACCGCCCGAGCTCTTCGAGCGCCCCGACGGTTTGCCTGGACTGCAGAAGGCGTACGGCGGCTTCAACTTCAAAGAGAAGAAGCAGCTCGACGCCGGTCTCCGGTACCCGGCGCTGCAGTCCGGCCAGGTCGACGTTATCCGCGCCTTCAGCACCGACGGACAGCTTGGCAGCCCCGACCTAGTAGTACTGCAAGACGACAAGCATTTCTACCCGATCTATCAGATCGCACCGGTGATTCGCCAGGATACGCTCCAGGCGAATCCGCAGATCGCGGATATCCTGAATAAGCTGGCCGGCCCGGCGCTGGACGACAAGACCATGGCCAAGCTCAACTTTATGGTCGACGGGCCGGACAAGAAGGAGCCGGCCGCAGTGGCCAAGCAATGGCTGGCAGACCAGGGACTGATTAAGTAGTCGTCACCGAGTGTACTGTAGCGGAAGGAGCGCCGGCGGCGGTACACTCTCTGGGAGCTCTATGGCCGACCCTGCCGCGATCGTCGTCCACGATCTCACCAAAGCGTTTCGCCAAGCTGGGAACGCGGCGGTCGAGAGCTGCTCGTTCGAGGTCGAGCAGGGAGAGTTCATCGTCCTGTTGGGACCTTCGGGCTGCGGCAAGACGACGCTGCTCAAAATGATCAACCGCCTGTATGAGCCGACGGGCGGGCGGATCATGGTCGGCGGCACGGATGTGACGCAGATGCCGGTCACCGACCTCCGCCGGCGCATCGGATACGTGATCCAGCAGACCGGGCTCTTCCCCCACATGCGCATCGAGGATAACGTCGCTGTCGTACCCCGCCTGCTTGGCTGGCAGCGCGACCGGATCGGCGCGCGCATCGACGAGCTGCTGGAGCTCGTCGGACTTCCGCGGGAGTATCGCACGCGCTACCCGCGCCAGCTCTCCGGCGGCGAGCAACAGCGCGTCGGCATCGCGCGCGCCCTGGCAGCCGACCCGGCGATCATGCTGATGGACGAGCCGTTCGGCGCGATCGACGCCATTACGCGTACACGCCTCCAGGGAGAGCTGCTCTCGTTGCAGCGGAAGCTGCGCAAGACGATTCTCTTCGTCACCCACGATGTGGAGGAGGCGCTGCGGCTCGCGGACAAAATCATCATCATGCGCAGCGGCCGGATCGTTCAGTTCGATACGCCACTGCGGATTCTGACGCAGCCGGCGGACGAATTCGTCGCAAAGCTCGTCACGGCCAGTGACACCTTGCGCCAGCTAAGCCTGATCAAGGTGGGAACAGTTGTCGCCGCAACGCCAGCACATGCCCGCCCGGGCGCCGAGGGACCGCACGTGCCGGCGGACAGCGATATGCGCTCGGCACTCGCGGCCCTCCTCAGCAGGGATGTCGACGTGCTCACCGTCGTCGCCGCCGACGGCACCGTGGTGGGCAACCTCACCTTTGAGGATGTCCGCGGCGCAGTGGGACGTGGTGCAGGATCGCCCGTTCCCGACCTCTAAGCTCCCACGTCGCCCATAAGGTCCGGCGCTCGGAAAGGTCCGGCGCTCGGAAAGGTCTGGCAGTGAGATACCTGTTCGCCCATTTTGCGGAGGTCGCGGGACGTTTCGGCCAACACCTGCGCATGACACTGATCGCGCTCGCAATCGCACTGGTAATTGCGCTGCCGATCGGTATCCTGATCACCCGCGTCAAACGGCTGGAAGCGCCGGTCATGGCCGTGCTCGGCGTGCTGTACACGATCCCGAGCCTGGCCTTGCTCGTGCTGCTGATCCCGTTCGTCGGGCTCGGCCTTGACAACGCGATCATCGTGCTCGTCACCTACGCGCAGGTGATCCTGGTCCGCAACATCGTCGTCGGGCTGAACGGAGTTGAGCCGGCCGTCGTCGAGGCTGCACGCGGCATGGGCATGAGCGACTGGCAGCGGCTGGTGCGCGTCGAGCTGCCGCTTGCACTGCCGATCATCTTAGCGGGAGTGCGTGTTGCTACAGTTACGATTATCGGAATTGGCACAGTCGCAGCACTGGTCAACGCCGGAGGGATCGGGCGCCTGCTCTTCGATGGTGTCTCGCAGGGCAACGAGCAGAAGATCATCGCGGGGAGCATTGCCGCGGCAGTTCTTGCCGGTCTTGCGAACATGCTGCTGCGCCTGGTCGAGCGCCGCTCGGCCCGCGCGATCTACGGCGAGAATGCCTAATAGACGGCATCGACCGCCTCATCCATGGAGGGCAAGATAGCCGTTGCCGCTATGCGTTCGCCCCGGCCCGAAGTGCTGCGACAATCTCGGACAGCGCCTCCGGGCCGCCCACGTTGCCGGGGAAGACCAGGTAGGGCAGATCTGGATAGCGACTTTCGGGTCCTGCCTGCCAGACCGGCACGCCGGGCAGGATCTGGCCGAGCACGAGCGCGCGCCGCATCCCGAGCGCCCGCGTTGCGATATCGCTCGAGGTGATGCCGCCCTTGGCGAGCACGTAGCGCGGCCGTGGCGTGATCGCCTGCACGACCGCGGCCAGTCCCTCCGACACGCGCCTCCCGATCGCGAGGCTGCCCTCGGCATCCGCGCCTTGTACCAGGTCGCGGCTGGTCATGATCACGACGTCTACCCCGCGTCGCAGGCAATCTTCCGCCTGCTCTACTGCACGCCCGATCGCAGCGCTCGCGTCCGCCGAAAGCAGATCGCTCACGCGGAGCTCGATGCGCTCCACACCCGTCAGGGCCAGCAACTGCTGCACCTGGGTCGTCGTCCGCGGCACATACGACCCGACCACGATCAAGCCACCCCGCTCGCCTGAGAGGCCCAGCGCGCTCGGCGTGAGCAGCGGCCGCGAGGCGAGACCGGCACGGATCGGCACGAACGAGGCCGCCGTCCGGTAGAGGTAGCGCCGGCCCCGCCCTTCCGTCGCCAGCAGTCCCAGCGTAAAAACTTCGAGGTCGCGTGTACTGGCCGCGTTGACTACACCGACAGCGCCAGGCGGCAGCTCCAGCAGCCGCTCTGCCACGCGGTCAGGGCCGCCGATTCGGATGTCGGTAAGCGAGATCGACGCGACCGTATCGGCGGCGATCTGTCCGCCGGTCTTCTCCCACACCCACTCGCGCAAATCAGACGAGCGGTAGCCGAAGGCGCGGTCACGTGCGAACTCAGTCTCTCCTGCGGGCACCAGGTCGGCGCCCTCGGCAACGTAGTGGACGTCGTCGATCGTGAAGCGGCCACCCTCGCGAAAGAAGGGAATCAGCAGCCAGGCGTCGAATGTCCCTCCCAGCGCCTTCGCCAGAGCGGCGACCTCGCCCGGAAAGTGGCCGCGGAGCGTCGAATCGCTGCGGCTGACCACGACGAACCGCCGCCGCGCAAGCCTTCCCGCCTCGACGAGCGCGGCGCCGATCTCGGCGTTGAGCGCCTCGGCGCGGCGCAGGGGTAGGCTCCGGGAATTGGTCAGGAGGTACATGGCCGGAACCTTGGTCTCGAGCTCCGCGCGCAGCGTGTCGACCGACCACTCCATCAGCACGGGCACTCCATGCACGGTTTGGGTGCCGGTTGGATCGTCGTCGAGCACGACCACGGTCTCCCCGCGAGCCTGAAGAGCTGACCGGATCGCCGGCAGCAGGTCGGCCGGCCACTCCGGCGGCAGCCGGGCGAAGGTCTCGTTCAACGAGCGGCGCTCTGGTTGCATTCGACCTAACGGCTCCTACCGGCATATCGATCGTGCTCGACAGCGCATCTGCCCAGGCGCATGATACCCACTCCCCAAGGATACCAGAGTAGCCGCGCGCAGACGAGTAGGTTTCTGGCCGTGCACCTCGCATGCTAGAATCGACCCCGGCGTCGGCCGCTGAGCGCCGGCGATATCACCTCGCCGGGAGCGATTATGGCAGCAGAGAATAGTGAAGGTCCGACGGTTGGATTCATCGGGCTCGGACGTATGGGCGGGCCGATGGCGAGGCACCTGGTTGCAGCCGGCTTTACGGTGCAGGGCTTCGACCTGAGCGACGAGGCGCTCGAGCGGCACCGGGCAGCCGGAGGGCTCGCGGCCGACTCGCCCGCCGCGGCCGCCCATGATGCCACGTACGTTATAACCATGCTGAACACTGATGAGGCCCTCCAGACGGTGGTCGAGGACCCGGGCGGGCTGCTGGAGGTGCTGCAGCCGCCGCAGGTACTGATCGATATGAGCACGAGCCGCGTCGGCACCATACGCCGTCTCGCGCAGCGGCTTGCAGAGCGCGGCGTCCCGCTCTTGGACGCGCCCGTCACCGGCGGCGCCCAGGGCGCCCAGGCAGGCACACTCGACGTCATGGCCGGTGGCGACCCGGCGGTCTTCGAGCGCTGCCGGCCGCTCTTCGCGGCGATCGGACGCAAAGCAACCTACGTCGGGCCGATCGGTTCGGGCCTCCTTGCCAAATATGTCAACCAGATCGTCATGGCGGCGACCTTCTGCGCTGCGGCAGAGGGCCTCGCGCTCGCGGCAAGCGGCGGCGCCGACCCGGGCAAGGTCTACGAAGCCATCAGCAGCGGTTTGGCCGCATCACCTCTGCTCGACACATCTGTAAAGGCGATCTTCAGTCGATCATACGGCCAGGGAGCCGAGCTGAGCCTGTATCATAAAGATGCAGCCTATGCGCTCGCCGCAGCCTCCGACCTGAAGGCCTGGCTGCCGATCACCGCGCAGGTGCACGAGGCCTTCAACCTGGCGATGCGAGCGGGCTTTGGCAGCGGAGCTGGGAGCGGCGTGGCACAAGTCTGGGAGCAGATCATGGACATCCAGCTCCAGCCTGTGCCGCAGGAGCAGCACGACTGACAGTCCGCGAACGGGTTCCCTGCGGAAGGGAAGCACGGTCCAGATCTTGCTGTTAAGGCTAAGGATTGTGAAGCCCGATCGGTTCTACGCCTCCGCTACGCGGGAAGGAGTAGTCAATGCGAAAGACCACCATACTCGGAGGGTTGTGCGTCGGAATTCTTGCGCTCTTCGGCTTCTTGATCGTGCCGATGGTGGGAGCCAGCGCAGGGTTCGCTCCCAGTTTTCAGGCCGCGACGGCCACGGCTACGGCAGGTGCGACTGAAACCGCCACGGTAGGCGCGACCACTGCCGCGACCGCGGGCGCGACCACCGCTGCCACGAC
>JBBSGA010000310.1:0-7669 GCA_038254585.1 Chloroflexales bacterium
CGGGCCGCATACGCTCACGCTTACGGGGCTGCCGCAGGACGGCATAGCGTTCGCTATCTCCCGGCAGAGTATCGAGCAACCCGCGCTGCCATTTAGCCAGGGCACGCATGCCGGGCGGCGCGTGCTGCTGGGCGATCCGGTGCGCCGATCTGATACCCTCGTTCGCTCGGCATCGGGTGAGCTGGATCTGACGTTTGCCTCGACTCCGGCGTATGCTGTGCTGGATCTCGGGCGCGTCACGCACGGCAGACTCCAGGCGGAGATCAGCGGACCTTCCGGAACAGTACTCGACGTGGGCTGGGACGAGCGGCTCTGGCAAGACCGCCGGCCGCTGCCCTACCCTGGCTCGTTCCACCCCGAGTGGAATCAAACCGACTCGTGGGTGCTCGACGGAAGCACGCGCTCAATCCGCACGATCGACGCTCGGGCCGGCCGGTATATCCTGGTGGCGGTCTGGGGCACTGCCCCGGTTCGCCTCGATAAAGTCCGGGTCTTCGAGGAACGCTATCCTGTTGTTCAGCGCGGAACGTTCAGGTCGACGAATCCGCAGCTCAACCGGATCTGGCAGGTAGGCGTAGATACCTTGTATCCCAACATGCAGGATGGCTATGCCGATCCCTGGCGTGAGCGTGGTCAGTGGTGGGGTGATGCCTTCGTCGACGATCATAGTAACCGGGTTGCCTTCGGCGATGCTTCTCTGCTCAAACGCGGTCTTGCGTTGATGGCCGAGGGCTTCGCGGCCGGAAGGCCGGTTGCGCTGGCTCCGAATGGAGCCGGCAACTCTATGCTCGACTACGGCATGCTCTGGGTACAGAGCTTGAACGATTACTTGCAGGAGACCGGCGATACCCACGTGCCGAGCGAGCTGTATCCTGTGCTTCGCAACTTCATCGCCTACCTGGGCACATACGAAAATCGCGCCGCCGGTTTGCTGGATACACCTGTCGCGCCGTGGTGGCAGACGGCATACATCGATCCGCTCGGCTACAACGACCGGTACGGCCAGTCGACGGCCCTGAACGCGATGTACTATGGGACACTCCGCGATGCGGCGACGATCGCGGAAGAGATAGGAAATACCGGCGATACCTCGGCTTGGTGGGCAAAGGCGGATCTCGTCAAACAACGGATCAATGCCTCTTTGTACCTGCCTGATCAGCATCGCTTCCTCACGAGCATCTTGAACGGCAAGCCGATCAATCCATCTCCACATGCTCAGGCGTGGGCATTAGCCTATGGCGTCGTGCCCGACGACGAAGTCGAGGGGGTCGTCAGCTCGCTGAAGCAGCTTATCTCGCCCGATCCGTCTCGTCCCAATGTCGAGATATACGGGATGTTCTGGATCTTGGAGGCGCTGGGACGCACGGGCCATATTCAGGAAGCACTTGACCTGACTCAACTCTACTATGGCCGGCTCCTGAATCTGGGGGCCACGACCTGGTGGGAAAACTTCACGGCCAATACGCGCTACAACAACAGCCTGTCCCATGGGTGGGGCAGCGCGCCAACCTGGTTTCTGACCACGTACGTGCTTGGCGCGCGCCGCACCGGTCCCAACAGCTGGGAAGTGCGCTCCAACCTGGCCGGCCAACTTCCTAGCGCCGGAGCGCTGCCCCTGAAGGATGGCGAGCTAGTCGCCACCTGGAGCAGCACGGACTGTGCCGGCGCCCGCCTCGATCTCGTGGTGCCGTCAGGATCCTCTGGCGAAATCGTTCTGCCAGGTACGGACCCGAGTCTAGTCCTGACTCTCAATGGGACGATCGTCTGGCATGATGGAAGCCCTACGGTGGGTAGTGTGCAGAAGCAGCCGGATGGTATTTATCTTACACTGGAGAGCGGCCGATACTCGCTCGATATCGCGCGGAGGTGTTATCACACGTACCTAGCGATCATGCGCTGAAATTGCCTTGATTGCTGCGATTCGTTAAGCTATACTATCTACTCTCCATGTGATCCATCGTTTCATCCCATAGCCGGGCTCGATCCATACTTTAAAGTGGTAGGTGGGAGATCGAGCGGCCTCGAAACTACGAGAAGGCTGATACTATGTCTCTTGTTCGGCGCACGCTTCCTCTGCTGCTGGTTCTCTCGTTCCTGTCGCTTTCGTTGCCGGGACGGATGCTGCTGTCCGTCAAAGCTGATACCCCGAACACCGTCTACTTGCCACTCGTCGCGAATGGCCTTCCCTGGCCGTCGCCGTTTGGATTCGAGACGGATACTGACACGATTACGAACCCTTTTGTCGCTACGCAGGCAAAGGAGCTTGGCGCCAAATGGCTCCGGCTGAATACTGTGAGTTGGCGCAGCGTCCAACAGAATCAGGGCGACCCGTACAACTGGTCCGCGCTGAATATTTTTGAGCAAGAGCTCGCCGCCGCGAATAGCGCCGGTCTTACTCCAATTGTGATCGTAGATGATAGTCCGGGGTGGGCGACGATTCTCCCAACCGCCTGTAGCGCTGTCCGTCAAGATCACTTGGGCGACTTCGCGAATTTCATGGCGGCCCTCGTCGCGCGCTATAGCGCGCCGCCGTATAACGTGAAGTATTGGGAGCTGGGCAATGAAGTAGATATTGACCCGAGCCTTGTTCCGGTCGACAGCGTGTATGGCTGCCGCGGCGATGCGCATGACCCGTACTACGGTGGGGGTCGATACGGCCAGATGTTGATGGTCGTCACCCCGGCGATCAGGCAGGCCGACCCCGAGGCGAAAGTGCTCCTCGGCGGATTGATGATCTACAGCGGCAATTCCGTGCCCTGTAGCTCTACGAGCATCGACCGGCCGGAGTGCTTTCTCGAAGGGATCCTCCGCGCAGGCGCCGGCCCGTATTTCGACATCGTCGCGTATCATGGGCACTCGAGCTACTACGGGTCGCCGGTTGACTACAGTGGCGCAGGAGGTTCATGGGCACCGTACGGTGGTCCCGCCAAGGGCAAGCCGGCCGTCGTGCGCCAGGTAATGAGCCGTTACGGCGTGTCGAAACCATTGTTCTTTGACGAGATGTCGCTCGGCTGCCCAGCCGAAGACCCCAGCAATGTGCGACAAATGCAGCTGTGTAGCTCGCCGGGCCCCGCGTTTTTTGAAGCGCAAGCTGATCACGTCGCAAAAATGATGGTTCCATCGCTCAGCGTCGGCGTAGAGATGATCAGCTGGTACTCGCTCGAAGGAGCCGGCTGGCGGAACGGTGCTCTGCTCGACGGTCAGCAGGCGCCACGTCCTGCTTACCGCGCCTACCAACAGTTGATCAAGGAGACACAGGGAGCGAGTTTGCCGCCGCCGCGTGTAGACGTATATGGCACCTCGATTGAGGCGTACCGTTTCAGTAAAGGTTCGCGCATCGTCGATACTGCCTGGTCCAAGGGTACGACGCCCGGTCTTGTAACGATCCCCCAGGCGAAGTTTGCCGGCGCGTATAGCCGCGACGGCGTTCAGCTTACGCCGACGATCATCGATGGAAATGCGCAGTTGCCCGTAACCTCGAGTCCGATCTATATCCATCGGCTCCCCTAATTCGATCGGCATGCTTTAGGTATGAAGCGTTTGGGAATAGCGGGCTTACTGTTGCTGGTCCTGGCACATGCGGCCGCAGTGCATAATATGGACAATGCACCCGGAGAGGCGGCTACGCGCGTAGCCGCCTCTCCGTGCTCTGGTTCATTTTCGCTGCCAAGTACCAAGCTTAAGGATCACACAATCTTTCGCTATGCCGATTACTACTATTTGGCCGCAACCCGTATTCAGCTGCCTTCCCAGGACGGACGTGGTGAATATAAGTTTGCCTATGCCCGAAGCCAGGACATGTGTACTTGGGAAGACCTTGGAACGGTTCTGGAACCTGGTGCGCCGGGTGATGCGGATGAATCCTATATCTGGGCACCGTTCGTTATCGAGCAAAATGGTGTCTACTTCATGTTCTATACCGGGGTTAATCACAATATCGCGCAAAGTATTATGTTGGCGACAAGCACTAACCCCTCCGACCCTCTCAGCTGGACTAAACACGGCGTCGTATTTCGGCCGCAGCATGCTGACGTGATCTATAGCGGTCCGGATGCCTGGTCGGACGCCCGCGACCCAATGGTGCTATTCTATAGCGGTCGCTACTATCTCTATTACACCGGGCGCGACAGTACTGGAGGAATCGTAGGCATTGCCACGGCCAAGCAGCTCCTAGGTCCCTGGCAAGATCTCGGCGCCGTGCTTCGATCTCCGGCAGGTGTGATGCCGGAGTCGCCCTTCGCGGTATCTCAAGCGGGCTATTTCTATCTGTACTACAATGTCACCGGGCAGTCGGGAGCCGGCGAAGTATGGCAGTGGGCGCCCTCGCCGTTCGGTCCCTGGCAGCCGGCCGTAAGAGAATATCCCGGCTGGGCACATGACTTCTATTTTTCCGGCGACGCATGGTATGCATCGTATGTCGTCGGGAACGGCGCTGCGGTCGGCGTGACGCCAATACGCTGGAATACTTCCGTGTCGCCTCCGTCGCCACAGATCGGATGGCAGATGTTCGTGCCCTCCGTTATGCATATCGGAAGCGGCAAGCGGGCGATGCCGGCGGCAGCACTGAGGTAGCGATCGAATCTCGATTTCGCCGCACGCGAGACCAGATGGCGACGCAGGCAGGAAGTCTCGCCAGACCCCATCGTAGACCGTCGCCTCTTCCGGCCGTGCTACTGCGCAGACCCGATCTGCCAAATTCTCTCGCGCTTGGCTGGGCCGTGTTGGTCGCCGCCTTACTCTTCTGGCGCTTTTCGGCGTACGGCTTTGACGATCCGTATATCACCTACCGCTACGCCGACAACCTCGCGCACGGCCTGGGCTTCGTCTATAACTCCGGCGAGCGCGTGCTCAGCACGACCACGCCGCTCTATACCCTGATCCTGGCGCTCCTGCGGCTGGCCGGTGCCGACCTTCCTCTGGCGAGCAACGCACTAGGCTGCATAACGATCGCTATAGGCGGGTGGGCGCTGTGGGCGCTCGCTCGCGCGTGGGAGGCACCCGTCGCGGGTGCTGCCGGGCTAGTCCTGTATTCCACGTTTCCGCTCCTGATGCCGACGCTGGGTGCCGAGACGACCTTCTACGTCGCCTTAATCCTGCTCGGCATTTTGGCCTACGAAAGAGAGCGGCCCTTCGCCGCCGCGATCGTGCTAGCGCTCGCCGCGCTGACCCGCGCCGACGGCGTCCTGGTCGCGGGCGTTGTGGCACTTGATTGCCTCCTCCGGCGTCGCCGTCCGGTGCCCTGGCGTGCGGTTGGGGCCTATCTCCTGCTCGTAGCCGCCTGGTTCGCATTCGCTTGGGTCTACTTCGGGCAGCCGTTTCCCGTGACGCTGGCGGTAAAACAACATCAGGGCCAGCTTGCGGTCAGCCAGAGCTTTGCCAGGGGCTTCGTGCAGATGCTCGGAGCCTACTGGAGCCGGCCGCTCTACCGCCTGCACTTCGTGCTGGCAGGCCTTGGCCTTGGCTATGCTCTCGCACGCCGGCCTCGCTTCTTGCTGCTGCTCGCCTGGGATCTGTGCTACTTCGTGGCATATGTGGCGCTCGGCGTGACCCGCTACTACTGGTACTATGCTCCGCTGGCTCCAGGTATCGTGGCGCTTGTATCGCTTGGAGTCGCTGCTACCGGGGAAGCTATAGGACGGGCGACCGGGCCGCGTTACAGCGCGGCAGTCGCCGCGCTGCTGGCGCTGCCCCTGCTTGCGGCCCAGCTATCGACCCTGGATGCGCAGCGAAAGACGACCGATGCCCGGCTGGAGATCTACCACACGGTCGGCGATTGGCTCCGGACGAGCACGCCGCAGGAGGCCAGCGTCGGCACGCTCGAAGTCGGCATCATCGGCTACTATGCCCAGCGCCGCATGATCGATTTCGCGGGCTTGATTCAACCGGAAACTGCGCTTCAGTTGACGAAAGAGACGACCTATGAGGATGCCGCGATCTGGGCAGTGCATCACTTCCGGCCGGACTATCTCATCTTACGCGACGGCCTCTTCACCCGCCTCGAGCGCGATCCTGCCGTCGCTCGATCCTGCCGGCGTGTCAAGACGTGGAGCGACGCCGCCGATCCATCCGTGGTCGTCGCGTACCGGTGTGGGTCGCGATAGAGCGAGCGTTGTGCCCGGCGCTCAGTCGTCGTAAGGCCTTGACGCCTGTGTCTCGGAGATCGCCGCGCTCAGCTCGTCGATGGCACGGACCGCCTGCGCGACGTGCCGGTTGAAGGCCACCTGCTCCTCTACCAGGCGCGCCTGCCGGCGCTCGAGGTCGGAGGTCAGCCAGCGTCTCAGCCGAGCGGCAGCCACGCTTATCAGGGGAATCTTTCGCCCAGCGGGCAGAGGTAGTGCGCCTACCTCCGCAGCCGCGTCGAGCGCCGGGAGATCGACGCGCTGGCCGAGCCGTGGCAGGCCCGGGCGGCGGACCCGCCGCGGTGCCAGCCCCTCGATCAGCCGGCCGAGCTCCGCTCCGACAATCTCAGGCCGATAGCGCGCTGCTCGGGCATAGCCCCGCGCAATCAGCTCCTCGCGCTGTTCCTGATGCTGCAGGAGCCGCAGCATCCCGGCGGCGAGGCCTTCGAGGTCGCCATCCGGCACCAGGACGCCGGCATCGCCGATCGTCTCGGGCAGCGCGCCTGTAGCCGTAGCGACGACCGGCACGCCCCGCGCCATGGCCTCGACCACGGGTATGCAGAAGCCTTCATGCGCACTCACACTGACTAGCAAATCGGCGGACTCGTAGAGATGCTCGAGAAGTGCTCCGTTGACCTCGCCGGTACAGTATATCGCTTCCGATAGGCCGAGCGATGCGGCGTGCTCGCGCACCTGTTCTAGTACCGGCGCATGGGATGGACCGCGAGCGTCGCCGGCCAAGACCAGTCGCGCTCCGGAAATCTCACGCCGCACGATCGCTAACGCGTCGACAAGCAGCGCCGGCCGTTTATGAGCCGCTACCCGGCCAACAGAGAGGATGAAAGGGGGAGCCGTAGGCGAGGTTTCAGTCCACCGTCCGATGGGCCTTGGAGAGATGACATAAGGGACCAGCTTGATCCGCTCCAGCGGATAGCCTGTCAAGGTATGCAATTCCTGCCGCGTAAACTGGCTGCGGACGATCGCAACGTCGGCAAAATGAGCTAGCCCGGCTCGGCGGCGGGATCGTTCGAGAAATGCACGTCCTGCCGGGTCAGGCCAGAGCTCCGGTGGGGTCACGCCATGGTAGCTGAAAACGACTGCCGGACCGGAGAGGAGCCGCAGACACTCGATCAGACCGTAATAGGCGGGATAGTCGGCGATAACGAGATTGGCTGTTTGCAGGTAAGTCCATTCGTCGCTATCAAGGGCCGGCGGGCCGTCGAGGACCCGCGTGAGTGCCAGCACATCGGCTGGAACACCGGACCCCATCCGCTCGACGAAGAGGCGCACGTCGTGATTCCGGTCGACCAGAAGCCTGGCGTACTCGACCAGTTGGAGCCCGACTGCGTCTGCGCCTCGGACGTAGGGCGCAAGAAAGGCGATACGCATGTATGACGCATGGTTCACATCAGATGCTGTGCGCTTGACAATCTGGAGGTGGGGGGGGGTGGGGGGGGGGGGGGGCGCGGCCCCCGCCCCCCCCCCACCCCCCCCATCCAACACTTTATACTCGTTTATAACAGTTAGAATAAAAAAATGACGCACCCCCC
>JBBSGA010000311.1:0-7643 GCA_038254585.1 Chloroflexales bacterium
CCTGCAGTGCGTCTACTGTCCGGATCACTCGATCGGCTAGACCTAAAATCGTTACTTCTTCGGTCGAGCCAACATTGAACACCTGTCCTACTGCTTCCGGGCATTCCGCCAGAGCGATCACGGCTTTGACCGCGTCGGACACATGCAGGAAGCAGCGCGATTGCTTTCCATCGCCGTAGACCGACAACGCTTCTCCGGCCAACGCCTGCTGAACCAGGCGTGGAATGACCATACCGTAGTGCCCCGTCTGCCGCGGTCCAACGGTGTTGAAGAGGCGGAAGATGGTCACCGGCAAACCCTTCTGGCGGTAATATGCTAGCCCCAGGAATTCATCCACCATCTTGGACGCCGCATATCCCCACCGGCTATGGCTGGTTGGTCCAAGGCACACGTCGTCTTCCTCGCAAAACGGTATGCGAACGCCTTTGCCATACACTTCAGACGTCGATGCGATCAGCACTTTGACCCGGTAACGGAGCGCCGCTTTCAACACGGCTTCCGTCCCCATCACGTTGGTCTCGACAGTATGAACCGCGTCCTCGACGATGAGCTTCACGCCCACGGCTGCGGCGAGATGGAAGATGACATCGCAATCGCTGACCAGCCGATCGAGAACGACCTCACTTGTGATATTGTCGACGGCAAACCGAAAGTGGGGGTGGCCGATGAGGTGCCGGATGTTCTCGAAACTCCCTGTCGATACGTCGTCGACGATCGTAACATGATATCCCTGTTCCAGCAACGATTCGGCGAGATGACTTCCGATAAAACCCATGCCGCCGGTGATCAGGACACTCGTCGGCCTCTGTGGTCGCATGAACGTGAGCATGTTCTTCTCCTAGATACCGCATCCTTAAGATGACGGCTAATTACAACCTCACGATCTTGGCGAGGTTTGTCTTAACGCTTCGAGTGGCGTTGCGCGTATCTACCACCAGCCGGCTGTTCGCGACGATCCACTCCCAGTCGTAATCGCTGTGAGCGGTCGTGATGACCACGCAGTCGGTCTTCTGCAGAACTTTCGCGCTCAGGTCCACAGAGTTCATGGTAAGCCCGTCGATCGTCAGCCGTGGTACAAATGGATCGTTATAGGACACATCCGAACCCTTCTCACGCAGCAGGTGTGCTAGATCCAGCGCCGGCGATTCCCGCATGTCGCTGACGTCCGCTTTATATGCCATTCCTAGGATCAACACCCGCGAGCCCTTCAGCGCCTTGGCGTACCGGTTCAAAGCGTCGCCGATCTTGGCAAGCACGTGGTGCGGCATATTGAAGTTGACCTCCTCTGCCAGCTGGATGAAGCGGGCGTTATAGTTCAACGTCTTCAGCTTCCAGGCGAGATACTGGGGGTCGATCGGAATGCAGTGACCGCCGAGGCCGGGGCCGGGGTAAAAGGGCATGAAGCCAAAGGGCTTGGTCTTGGCCGCTTCGATCACCTCCCACACGTCTACCCCGAGCCGCTCACACATAATCGCCATTTCGTTAATCATGGCAATGTTCACGGCGCGGAAGGTATTCTCCAGTAATTTGACCATCTCAGCCGTTTTCGGCAACGAGACCGGAACCACCTGCTCAATCGCGCATGCGTAGAGCTCCTTGCTCACGGCGAGACAACCAGGTGTGACGCCACCGATGACCTTCGGCGTGGTACGCACCGTCCAGTCGCTCCGCCCGGGGTCAATCCGTTCAGGCGAAAAGGCGAGAAAGAAATCACGACCGACTACCAACCGGGAACGTCCCGAACCCTGAGATCCGTGCCCGTTGCCATTGCCATTGTGCGATGGTTGGGCTTGCTCCAACCGGGGAAGGATCACTTCCTCGGTCGTTCCAGGATAGGTGGTGCTCTCCAAGACGACGAGCATTCCGTGATGTAGCCGTTGGGCAACCTCGTCGGTCGCCGCGACAATGTAGGACATGTCCGGATCTTTCGTCTTGCTCAGCGGCGTTGGAACGCACATGACGACGGCGTCGCAATCGCAAAGGATGTTGAAATCAGTCGTGGCCCAGAACCGGCCCCGACGCGCCGGACCATCGACGCTCAGGTCGTGAGGCCCATCTACACGGTTCCAGACGGCATGTCCATTCGCGTCGCTGACCATCATCAGCTGGTGCCGCATACTCGTCTCAGGCGTAACCAGTGCCTTGATGCGCTCGGTCGTCACATCAGGAATGTGGCTCTGGCCGGCATTCAAAGAAGCGACGCGCTTCTTATCGACGTCGATGCCTACGACGCGAAACCCCGCCTCGGCAAAACCAACCGCTAAGGGCAGTCCCACATACCCCATCCCGATCACGGCAACCACTGCCTGGCGGGTTGCGATCTTATCCAGTAGCTCTGCGCCGGCATCCGTGACCGTTAGCATATGGTCGTGCCCGTTCGTCTCCGCCTGGTGTCCATTGAGATGGTCGTGCCCGTTCGTCTCCGCCTGGTGTCCATTGAGGGTGATCATGTCTACCTCCTAAGATTCTAGTTGGATGAGTAGTAGTAGTAGTCCACCGAGCGGAACAGCTGGATCGTCATTCGTACTGAAGCAGCCACGAAAGCCACCGTACCGGCCACGAACGCGATTGCAGCGTAACTGAAATGCAGTCCCAAGCTGAGTGGCGCTCCGACGACAATCGCGGTCGTCAGCCCGATAAGGAGAGGCCGTAGCGCCAGATTCACTCGGGCAAGGGTTAAGCTGAACATACAATTGAACACCCCCCACCCGAACAGGCATGTGCTGATCAGACTGGCATAAAAGATGCGCTCCAGGATGTCTATGTCGAATATACCCAGCCGGCTCCGGACGAGACTGCTGGCGAGCGCCAGTCGAACCACGACTTCGGCCACGACGGCGAGGAATGCTAGAACGATGAGATAACATTGAAGCTGCTGCCGATAGAACGTGCTCAGGCTTTCTCCGAACTGGCGCCGATCTTCTCCGGGCGTGGTTGCCTGAGCAGCCTGTGCTCGGGTCCAGAAAAGGCGCAAGGCCCGCTCGGCAACCCCGCTTGCAAGCAGCAAGGGTGGTAGGGCCAGCGTCAGCCCGGCCTCGAGCGTGAAGATTGCGCCGATCCGCGACTGACCTTTCCCGATCGGCCCGAACCATCCTAGAAGGTGTGGGACGAGCAGAAAAACGGCATACAGCAAGCCATACGCGAAGAATGGAGCGGCCTCGTAGATCAAATAGCTGAACGAAGGAAGGATCACGTGGCTTTGCTTGCCGCCTTTGTTCGGGACCTTGAAGGCCCGGTAGATCGGGCGCATCATCATGCCCATCGTGACGCCGAAGCCTACGAGGGCGCCCACGGTCATGTACCATCCAGTGAAGGGCGCTACGACCCGGCCGGCGGCGAGGCCGGCCAGAAAGCCTGCCGCGAGCGCCAAGCCCCCCCAGTTCTGCGCTCGAGCCAAAACCAGCGCGCCGGTTGCCAGCCAGAGCATAGAGAAGGCGATGAAAGAGAGGGAAAAGATGGATGTTTCGTCGGTGCCGAGCACGCGCTGCCACGTGAAGGCAAAGCAGCCAGCGAAACCCAGAATACATGTGATAGCCAATATCAAGCTTTTGGTAAGAAACTGGCGCGCGGCTCCTGTGTTGCCAAGGCTAGCGTAGAGTGAGCCGCGCCGCATTATCCCTTGAATGAACCCGTTGGTCAGCACGACACTGCTCGCAACTCCCAGACTCAGCGCGAGCATT
This sequence comes from Chloroflexales bacterium, assembly GCA_038254585.1. Classification (GTDB taxonomy): domain Bacteria; phylum Chloroflexota; class Chloroflexia; order Chloroflexales; family Kallotenuaceae; genus JBBSGA01. Next base: position 3,681 of record JBBSGA010000311.1, read on the forward strand.
TGATGCGGGTTCCAGTGATCCAGCCATTGGTATGTCTGAACAATGAGCAGCAATACAATACCCGGGAAGAGGGCGACCGGCCCCCGTGCGTAGTCGAGCAGAGCTCGTCTCCTCGGATCGAGCGGTTGGCATCGAGCCTCAGGCAGTGCGGGTGGCGTTGCTAGGTTGGTAGCCTTTATCACGTCCAGTACAGCCTCGGCCAAGGTGAACGTATCTGCGGCGCCGTAGCGCAGACCGGCCACGATGTCGGTGATTCCGAGCGATTCGAGCACAGCCGCGACTTCGAGTTCGTCGATCGGGCGCCGGTCACGCCGTGTCACCTCTTCCGCGAGGACGGCGATCGCTGCTGAGTCGATCGGCATCGCCGCCCTTGCCCCATTGGCCGGGGAGGCGTGTCGTTTACCGGTCATGCCCCGTACCTGGTGGAGGCCCTGACGTGGCGCGGGCGCAAGCTCTACCATGCTGCCGCTTGCCGAGACAGGAGCTAGCATTTCCTCTACGCAGACGTAGGCGGCCTCATCGTTGAGCCGAGAAGGGAACGGGACTTCCGCGGCGAGGAAGACCTCGCTTGGGACAGCACGAACCGGAAGGGCCAGCTCATTCCTCATCACTCGCTCGTAGCTCGATAGATGTGCGTCTGCAGATTGGCGAACGCTGAACTCCCGCGTAGCTTTCTCGCGTGCCGCGCGGCCGAGGTGAGCACAGTAAGCAGGGTCGTTCATCACCACTAGAATCGCCTCGGCCATCTCGGCCGGGTTGCGCGGCTCGACCACGATTCCGCAACCCTTGATCTGTTCCGGTAGTCCGCCGACGTCGGTGGCTACCACCGCCTTGCCACAGAGCATCGCTTCCAGCGTCGCAAATGGGAAGCCCTCCGAGATACTGGAGAGCACGACCAGGTCGCCGGCGTTATAAGCATCCGCCGGCTTAGCCGCGTAGCCCTTGAACACGACTGTCTCATCCATCCCCAGCTCGGATCGCAAGGCCAGACACTCCTCGTAATACCCTTGATCCTCACGCGCCGCACTACCATAGAGTTGGAATTCGATGTCGGGACGGGACTGATGCACCAGAGCGGCGGCCCGTATCAACGTGATCACGTCCTTTAGCGGATTGATCCGGCCTACCCACACGACCACTGGTGGCTCTCCCACCGGCTTGCCCGTGGGCGAAAAGTCGGTGGCGTCGGCGCCGTAGTAGATCGTCCGCAGACGATCGGGGGAGGCTCCGTTCCGGAGCTCCCAGCGCTTGTTGTAGTCGCAGCAGGGCGAGATCTGATCGGCTGCTGCATAGCTGAGCTCGGTCACACGACGTGCGAAGCGCAGGCTCAATAGCTTGAGGAAAAGGCTACCCGACGCCGCCGATTCGGCCAGGTAGCGCTCGCGCAGGTAGATCCCGTGCTCGGTCAGCATGAAACCGGCGCCGTACTCCAACTTGATGACCACGGCGACCAAGGTGCATATGCCGGCCATAGCCGCATGGACTACATCGCCTTCTGGCAGCGGGGCAGCCAACGGAAACAACCAGTGATATAGCCACTGCATGCCCGACGTAAGATCCTGTAAGTGAAAATCGGCGCCGGGATAGCCGTGCCGCGCCGCCGTCTCGGGGAAGTAGTCCTGCGCTGCTTCGGCAAAACAGGTCCACGCGGCATGCGAGCGCATGGTCGCGTCGAAGTCGTAGGCCACAAAGAACCGGTACATCTGGTGGACGAGGACGCCCAAGCGCTCCGGTTCACCGTCGCCGGTGAAGAGATCCTTCAGGAAGGAGCGGAACACCGGGACGAACTCTGTTTCGACGACTGCTTCCGTGGTTCGTCTCCTACTGGCGATAATCTCAGTCAAGGCCAATCGCGGCCGCAGCTCCGATACTTCGCTGATACCCCAGAGAGGGATGGTGCGGAAGTCGACGACGTTGGCGGGCAAGACGAAAAGGGGTTCGATTCCTGGATGGCCGCAGATGCTGAGCGCCGCAAACTCTACCTCTGGCAGATCGCGTATGAGGAGGTGTGCCCAGGTGCTGACCCCACCGAAATGAAATGGGTAGGTGCCTTCCGTGACCAGCACGACCCGCAAAGGCCTATCGGTGGCAGAGCTCATGTAAGGCGTCAACATAACTTCAGAATGACCTTCTCATGTAAAACACGTCCCCGGTCTCAGTAAACACTCTGCGACCCGATCCAAATCCAGCATGGAGCTCTATGAACCGTATGCTAAGGAGCGTCCCTTCACCGCGCACAAAAAAAGGCCAGTGGAGCTCCAAGGGGCTTCACGGCCGGTTGCACCACAAGCTCGACGCAGACCAAGGTGCCCAGGTATAGTCTGCGCGTCGTCGCTTCCGTGAGAATAAGAGTACTCGGTTCTGCCCGGTCGCCATCACCCAAATGAGCGATCTTTTCCTAGCTCAAATCGCTGAGCTTTCCCGACCCGAGTTGAGTTGGCGGCTTGACGTGAGCGGCGATGGGACCGGAATCGCCGTGTGTCTCGTCTTGACCATAGAGGTCGATGCTATCTCCAGGAGTGGGGTGGGAGTGCTGCCGCGGGACACTGCTCACGCACGGAGCACGGACAAATTCTTGCCCTCGTGCTGCGACCCGCGGCGTGCCGCCGGTCACTCCCCCACCTACCCCTACTCCTCTACTGGCAGGTGTACGGCAGCGTTACCGACTCACCAGCGCCGAGGTTGACACGCGAGATGTTTTGACCGCCGTAGACCTCCTTGTTGGACCCGAAGGCAACGCCAGTCACGGGGATGGTCGCCGCTTTGACCGCCGTCATGGTGATTGTTGACGCCGTGCTTCCGGCTGCACACGGAACCATTTGTGCCGTCACGCCCGACGTGTTGTATGCCATGCGCTGCCCCATGCGTATACCCTGCTCGTGCTGGCTCGGGCTGAGGATGGGTAGGGTGTACATGTTGTTGTACTTCTTCAGCGTGGCGTCGACCAGGTCGCTGAAGAGCGACTTGCCGTTGCTGTACTGGCCCACGTTGGGCTGGTGGAACATGAGCGGGTCGAGATCCCACTTGAGCATATAGCGCAGCAGCCAGTCCGACTCTTTGTCTAGGATCTCGCTGTAGGTGAGATCGTGGTCCCAGTAGCGCAATTGGCCGTTGGCGCAGGTGGCATTCGGACCGTAGTAGCAGTTGTACTCGGAGACCCACTCCTGGGGCGTCCGGAGGTTGTAGAACAGGTTGGTCGGATGGCGCGGGATGACCAGCAGACTGGGTCCGGCGAGCGGCTCCTGGGACCTTTGAAGGACCACGTCAGAGGTCTTCGGGTTGGCCGGATCGACGAACGTCGCGACGCTGTAGAAGCCGGCGTTGGGGCTGGGGTTGTTCCAATCATCCTGATACTTCGGCGGCTTGCGGGACGTATCCGAGACGACGTATTTGATGCCGAAGTCGGACGCAGCCTGGTAGAAGTTCGGATTGCGGAGTCCCGAGATATCCGGCTGGATCATCGTGTCCTTCGAGTATGTCTTCAGACCGAGGTAGGGCGTGGAACTGGCATTCGTGGCCGCCGCGTCGTTCTTGCTGAGCTCCGTCGCCACGAACGAGGGAGTCGCAGTGTACGGATCTTGCCCGGGCTCCAAATCGGGGGGCGTAATCGGCCAATTCAGGTCCGTGTGGTCCCAGGTGTGGTTGATCCACTTGAAGTTGCCCTGGTTTTGCTTGATCGCTGGCGTCAGAGTATCGTTGGGGTAGGTGCCGTCGCCGGAGCAGCCTTGGGCGTTGAATGGCCATTCCAGCATAAACTGGGCGCTCGTGGCGGTTTTCCGGACGCTGTTCTGCCAGGTCACGGCCGCAGTGAGATCCTTCCCCGTCATGCGATAGGTCAGCCCGACCGTATCCGTCATGGCCGCGGTGCTCCAGATGTCGTCGTCGATGCAGAGGTCGTCGGGCTGGTAGTTCGCGTAGACGTGGCGCTCGCCCAGGAACAACCCCTTGGTGACCCAGTTGACG
>JBBSGA010000312.1:0-7605 GCA_038254585.1 Chloroflexales bacterium
AGCGCATCCAGCTCCCGGTCTACGAGACCGACCTGCTGATTGGCTGCAAGGATATTGCCGATGGCAACTACCCGACGCTCGACCTCACCCCCTTCGGAGGCACGTCGAGCGGTGTTAGCCGCAAGCACGCTACGCTCTCCTTGCGCGACGGCACATGGACGATCACGGACGAAGGCAGCACGAACGGCACCTTTGTCGACGGCTCTCGGCTCGCGCCGCACATCCCGCGTATACTGCCGGCAGGAGCTCGGCTGCGTTTCGGCGCCGTCGAAGCGACCCTCGCACTTGGGAGCACGCTGCCGGCCGGTAAGACTACCCGCCTGGCGTAGCCTATATGAGGAGAATGACCTGATGCATCAGCTGACAAATGCACAGCGACAACAACTACGCCGTTTAGCAAATCAGCTCAGACCGGTGGTCCAGATTGGCAAGCAGGGCTTGACGGACAGCGTCCGGATCAGCGTCGACCAGGCATTGGCTGCACACGAGCTCGTGAAGGTAAAGTTTCTGACTATGCAGGATGAGAAGGGCGCGGTAGCTACTGATCTGACCCGTTCAACGGAGAGCATGCTCATCGCCCTGGTTGGCAACGTCGCCATTCTGTACCGTGAACAGCCGGATCCGGACAAGCGCTCGATCCATCTTGCTTCGTAATCGGGCGGTAGCTCGCGCTCGCTAAATCCTCGCGCTGCCCTTGTGGTTGCGTAGCTTTCGGCAGGTACGGTCGTCGCCGTCCACCGCCACGCGCCCGAGTGCTGGCGGCTTCGTCGCCTTTATCCTTGTCTTCGCAGAAATTGAGCCGCATGGGCTCGCCGGAGCGGTCGTGCGCCCACGCTCTGCGACGACCCTTTCTACGTCTTTCGGCGCCCCCGCGCGAGATGTTCACGCACGGTCTGCCATCGGCCGGGGTGCGAGGTATCCGTGATCCACGGCTCGAAACCAAGCTTGAGGTAGGTCCAGATCGCCGGCAGTCGCGGGTCGTCGGTCCGCAGAAAGATCTCGTGGTGGCCGGCCGCGGCCGCGTATCGCATCACAGCGAGGCATACCACCGTCGCTAGACCATGCCCCTGATGTGCCGGGACGACCGCGACCCACCCGAGCTCCGGGATCGGCACGTAGGGGCCGTCGGGCATGAGATGGAGCTGGGCTGTCGCGACCGGCTCGCCTCCCATGGTAATGAAGAAGGCGCCCTCGAGGGGCATGCGCGAATCCGCCGCGAAGTATGGTGCCGCCTTCGAGATGTCCCACTCGCCCAGCTCGCCGTTCCGGTGCATGAGAGCGGCCCACGCCGCCGCATCGTCAGGCTTGAAGTGCTTCAAGACGTAGCCCGGCGGCACATCTAGCTCCGGCAGTGCAGTGAGCGAGCGTTTCATGTGGAGCTGCGACGGCTGCTCACTCATAGCAGTACTCCTGATCCTGCGAGTCCCTGGCCGTGCCGAGGTCGGGTATGACACCCGAGGGCCGCCGATAGCCACCGAGGTCCCGGTGGTACGAGTGGGCTTCACGCGCTGGCTTCGCAGAGGGCAGCCGGTTCGGGCAACCCTCCCTCGAGCATCGCCTGAGCCGATTCGACATCAGGCAAGAGCAAGGCGCGCAGTTTCATGAGCCCGAGCCGCAGTCGCGTCTTGACGGTGCCTAGGGGGATGCCAAGCCCTGCTGCAACCTCGCCGGCGGTGAGGCCTCCGTAGTACGTAAGCTCCAGGGTCCTGCGCTGCTCGGCTGGCATCCCTCCGAGCGCCGTGTGCAGCGTTGCTTGGAGCACGGTCTGCTGCTCGAACTCAGTGGCATGGCGCATCATTGCCGATGGAACGTCGTCGAGCCAGCATTCACGCTGCCGCATTTTGGATCGGTGTGAGCGAATCTCGTCGATGGCGCGGTGGCGAGTGATGCCGACGAGCCAACCCGTGGGCGTGCCGTCTGCAGGTCGGAAGGTGTGGGCCTGGGTCCAGACGATCTGAAAGACATCCTGCGTAACTTCTTCAGCGCTCAGCCGGTCGTTCGTGATGTGCAGTGCCACGCTGAATACTAAACGTCCATAACGGTCATAGAGGGTCGCGAGGGCCTGTGCCTCGCCGTTGGCCATCAAGCCCAGCAGATCTTCATCCGGTGGCTGTGTCGCTCCGCCCGGCACCTCAACTGATCCATCTGCTCGGTAGTGCAACACGCGGGACTCCGATCTTTGCTCAGGTGGTGGGGGTGGAGCAATACGTCAGAGAAGCAAGATCGGGGCCAAGCGGCCTCGGACGCTTCGTCGTTTGTGGATGCAAGCTCCGCAATTGCCATCTGACTTCCACCATAACAGGAGAGCTGGCCGAGGGTTAGTGAGAGGTTCACGTATCGTGAAAAGCGCTTGGCGTTTGATGGCGCCGGCAAAACCCGCCGAGGTCCAGGAACGCTATTATTGACATAATAACAAGATATACAGTTGGCGTATACTCCCTAGAGAGTACACGGCGCTCGAGCCGCGGTGGCGGCGAGAAGACGGTTCTATGCACAGGAAGAGGACTGAGAGCACATGGGAATCGAGCTGAAACAGCGTGTCGCGGTAGTTACCGGTGGCGCGCGAGGGATCGGCCGCGAGACGGCGCTCACCTTTGCACGTGCCGGCGCCGCGGTCGCGGTATGGGATTTTGCCGAGGAGGCAGGCAGCGCCGTGGTCTCCGAGATCGAAGCGGAGGGCGGTCAGGCGACCTTTTCCACGGTCGACGTAACCTCTGAGGTCGATGTCGGGGCGGCGGTCGACGCGACCCTGAACCGGTTCACTCACATCGACATTCTTGTCAACAATGCCGGCATCACGCGCGATGCCCAGCTGGTCAAGCTCAAGAACGACGAACTGGTCGGCAAAATGAGCGAAACCGACTTCGACTCTGTTATTGCGGTCAACCTCAAGGGCGTGTTCCTCTGTACGCAGGCCGTGGTCCCGGCCATGATCCGGCAGCGGTACGGGCGCATCATCAGCGCCGCGTCGGTGGTCGGAATCCACGGCAACTTCGGCCAGACCAACTACGTCGCCTCGAAGGCCGCGGTCATCGGCATGACCAAAGTATGGGCGCGAGAGCTGGGACGGTACGGTATTACGGTGAATGCTGTGGCGCCCGGCTTCATCGCCACCGAGATGACGCAGGTAGTGCCTGAGAAAGTCCGTGCGGCGATGGTCGAGCGGACGCCGGTCGGACGCATCGGGCAGCCGTCCGACGTGGCGCATGCCTATGTATTCCTCGCGTCGGATGAGGCGTCGTTCATCACCGGCATCGTGCTGAGCGTGGACGGCGGCCTTGTTCCATAGCAAGAGCGGGCCGTCACGAGCTTCTCGCCAGCTGCCTGGTCTATCCGGCGCCAGGAATAATGTCATCAAGCCGGCCAACGCGCCCAAGACGCGGGCGATCAGTGCGATGATGCGCCTGCCGTTTTCATGCTCTTCCCCTTCCGCTACACGTGATCATAATTACCCACGCGTCCAGAACCACGTCACGCCGAATCCATCCGCGCCCCACACTTCGGACAGACCTCGATCTTGGAGAAGGGTGTGTTGCGGCGAACGGTGCTGCCGCAGACATCACAGAACTTTGTACCCCGGAGGTTGAAGAAGGTGATCAGCGCGGCAGCCGGGATGATGAACAACAACGTGGGCAGAGAGAAACCGAGGCGTATGACGTAGAGCACAAACAGGATCCCGACGAGCAGCGTAAACCAGGGGAAAAATCGGCGCTTGAGCGCCGCATCCCGGTTTACCGAAAAAAGATAGAAGCCCGCCGCCGCCAGCAGCACCCACCCGACAAAAAAGATGGCGCGTGTCGTATCCATCAGTCTCCCTTGTCCGCCTTCGTCCGCCTCCGGTGCTCCAAGTCTATGCCCCCCGCCGATTCCGGTCAAGTAGTGGGCGCAGCACGGCGGCCGAAGATCGCCATTTCGCGCTTGACATCGCTCCCCCCGCCTGATACACTACCGTCCGTGTTCGCCCCCATCCAAGCGACATGCATACCGGCCAGGGATGAAGGAGGTGATGCCCATGAGTGACATGCGTGCGGGCATCACCGCCGAGGTTACGAAGTAACTTCGCGGCGATGCCCTCCTAAACCGATGAGAGCCCGTGCTATCACTAGCACGGGCTCTCTCTTTTTTATCCGCCTACCTGCCTAGGAGACGCCTAGGCGATCGGCCCACATTGTCAGGATCGCCCGCAGCTGTGCCGGTCTGTCGACCGTCAGAAGCAGTCCGTGCAGTGGCAGCCCGGCGGTCGCCCGCTCGACCTCTCCCTCCCCGCTGGCTCCAAGCGGCGACATGTTCCAGGCAACGAAGAACTCGGAGGCGTTGGCGATCTGCGCGAGGATCGCTCGGCAGCGCGGAAGGTCGAAGCTGAGCGCCCAGCTAGCTGCGACCGGCTCCACGACTGTGACGGCGAGCACGGTGCGATAGGTGGCCTGATCGGCAAGCCATTGCGTTCCAACCAGGGCCGGGCCATCTCCCGCCTCTCGTCCGCTCCGGAGCACGCGGGGTAGATCGGCGATGTCCGGCCGCCCCGCGACATCGATCCAGACCACGGGGACGATCTCGCCGGTCTCCCGGATCGACCTCTCCACTGTCCCGATGGGTAGTGCTTTGGTCACGACGGAGCGCCAGTTCTCCGTGACGACCGGGACATAGGTCGAGTGCGCCGCCGGGCGGCGCGCAACGATCGTGGTAGTGGGCCTAAAGGTATGGTGGCTGCCCGCACGATAAGCCCACCAAGTCCGTCGTCGAAGATCCGAGAAGATGGCCGCCAGCAGGCCTGTGATGGCGCTGGCGCGTCCCCAATAGGTGCGCATCGCTACCTCTCCGTCTCGCCGATAGGCGGCACATCCTGTGCCGCGCCATACACGACGGGGCTCTGCCTATAGCAGCCATGCCGGCCCGGCGCCGCACCGGTCTCCGTGAATGGCCCTCGGCCGGCCGCGGCACCTCTTGAGCTTGGTTCCGTTCCCGCCTACGCGGCGTGGTCTCCTCATCTGAAACATCGTGTGATGCCTGCAGTATACAGCCTCCGCTACGCGCTGAGGCTCGTATAACCGTCGGGGTATACTTAACCCAGCATGCGAGCAATCAAGGTCACCTGGGATCTGCGAGTAATACGTCCCGCGCTGCTGGACATCTTTTGGAAGTACGCCCCGGCAGCGCTCCGCGAGCGCGCTGTCTGGACCTTAGCGCCCAAATTCCTCGTAACCGTCAACGGGGCCTGTCTCAATCCGCGCGATCGTGTGCTGCTTCTGGAGCAGCGCTACCCTCGTCCTGATCGCTGGAACATGCCCGGCGGTTTTGTCCGGCATGGCGAACATCCCGAGGCGACGCTGGTGCGCGAGGTCCGCGAAGAGACGGGCCTCGACGCCGTCGTTTCGCAGCTGCTGTGGGTCTTCAACACCTCCAAGCAAATCCATCTCTGCTATCTCTGTTTTGTCCCCGATCGCGAGCCGGTGCTCCAGCGAGGCGAGATCATGAGCTATGAGTGGGTTGACCTTCTGTCCCCGGACCCACGGCGCACCATCGAGCGCCGACGTGCCGCGGAGGTTCTGGCAGCGCTGCCGGTCAGGGATCATAGTTTCCGGAGCTGAGCTTCGGCCGCGGGTGCGACCGAGGTCTAGTTGACACAACCTGTGCCCTATACCTCTGTTCCTCGCATTGAGTGCCGAGGCCTAAGCAACCAGGTCGTTATGAACAGCCTGATTTTGATTAACGGATGTGGCGGCGCCGGCAACGAGACCACTGCCCGTCTCCTTCTGGGACGCCTTCGCCCATCTGCCTGGATCGATATCAAAGCCCTCATTAAAGTCGAACCGTGGGTCTACGATGAGACCCTGCTCGATCTGGGCGCACGTAACGGCGCTGCACTCGCAGGCAATTTCATGCGAGCTGGCTACCCGCAGGTGATCTTTTCCGGGGGTGTCGGCAACCAGCACGCGCTCGATCTGATCTGCGTGCTGGCATCGGCAGCCGACCACGTCTATTATTTCTGGTTACATGCTGACAAAGCTATCCGCGACCGCCGGCGCCTCGCACGTGCGCGGGATGCCGCCGATCGTCCCGAATATTTGGATGCGGTCGACGCGGTGATGGCGGACCCCGGCCCCCTCAGCGTGCGGGCGGGCTCCTATCATCGCATCGACACCGGGGGCGCGACTGCCGATGCAGTAGCCGCTGCTATCCTCACCGTGCTGGCAGTGTTACCGCCCACGTCGAGCGGGTAGTGGGAACCGAGAGACTATTCGCTGTTCCGTTGCTCGTGCTTTGGAGCTGCACTACGCTTGCTGATGCGCGTCGCCGCGGGTACCGTGCTGTTGTTCTACTCGGTCTTGGTGTGAGGGGTGATCGCGGGCGGCACGAGCTTGGTTGCCCTGACCGGTGGTAGGAGCGCCGGCTCCCAGTCCCAGGCGGTGGTCTGCCAGTCGTCGGCAGCCGCGGACGGAAGCCAGGACGGCAGAGTAAAGAGCAGGCGCTCGGCGAGGGCGTTGACATAGGGTTCGTACAGCCCACGCAGCTCGGTCAACCATCGATCGGCATCGTCTCCGCCCCGCAGTGGGATATCTGCCGTCGCCAGGAGCTCCCGTAAGCGCAGCGCAGCCTCCGGTGGCAGTCGCTCAGGCTGGGGCGCCCGCGGTACGGCATAGAGGAGCTGGCTGAGGTCGCCGACGACGTGCCGGCTCATCGCGAAGGTGAGGCGCGCCTGGCGGGAGGAAATGCTGCCATCTGTGCTGTCGAGTCCGACGATGAGGAGCGCGCACGTGTCCAGGATCACCGTGAGCGATGCCAGCCAGGAGAGATGGTCGTGCTGCGAGCGGAAGAAGGAGAGGACCGGGTATGAGAGATGACTTTCCAGGAGCTCCGCTGACCAGCGCTCCCAGTCCTGGAGCAACCGATCCAGAGCCGCCGCGTCGTTATGCTCGGCGTGCCTCCGCAGCAGCTCGCCGGCACTCGGCGGCGAGCCAGCGCGCGCATCCAGGAGCGTGATATTAGCCTCCCGCCGCGAGAATGCCTGGTAGATGACCGGCAGATAGCCGATGATGAGGGCCAGGAAGCTAAACCCCGTCGCAACCTCCAGGACCGCCACGGCCCGTCCATCAGCGGTGAGCGGTACGACGTCGCCGTAGCCCAAGGTAAAGAAGGTGACACCGCTCAGATATACGACAGTGCCGAAGCCCGCTCTGCCGCCGGGCGACGCTAACGGCGAACCCAGCCCCCACTGCACCAATGCGAAGCCCAGTACCAGTAGCAGGGCCCACAAGGCCAGGAGTATGAGCAGCGCAAGCGGACCATAGACCCCTAGAAACCGGTCGCGCACGCTTGATCCTTCCCGATCGACGCCGCTCGGGAGGTGCCGCGCTGCCGTCGCACACGCTTGCCAGCTGTAGCGCATGAACTGCCGCGACAGCCGCAGCGACCGGCTCACTCGTCGCGGCAGGACGATAGTCTCAAAGGCGTCGCCCAGAACGATAAGGATGACGATCAGACCTGCAACAACCGCGAGGACGCCCATTCGTGTGCTCCCTTGTAGCGCTACTGTTCGAACGAATCCACGGCACGCCGATCCTCTAATCGCACCATCTCTTTCGCCGCGAAATGGACGCGCGGCAG
>JBBSGA010000313.1:0-7588 GCA_038254585.1 Chloroflexales bacterium
CCCCCGGCGTCGGGGGGCCGGCCCCACTGCTGGGTAGCGCCTGGATCGTCCTGACCTTATGGCATCTGGATCCGGTTTGCGCTCATGTTGGGTTGAACCGGGTTACAGCATACGCGCCGATGTCGATCTCGGCTGCGCGCCCAAGCATGAGGTCGGCTATGAGCTTGCCGCTGTAGGGCCCCAGCTGCAGCCCAGTTGCGCCGTGTCCCGCCGCGAGGTACACGTTACCTGCGCTGGGTACCGGCCCCAGTACCGGCAGATTGTCCGGTGTGGCAGGACGCAGCCCCACGCGGATATCGAGGATCCGCGCGTGCGCCAAACCGGGTGCTACCCGCAGCGCCTCGCCCAGAACCTCGTGGATGCCTGCTACCGTCGTATGGGCGGCGAACCCGCTGCCCCGCTCGCGCGTCGCGCCCACGACTACCCGGCTGTCGGGCCACGCGACGATGTAATGCCCATGAAACGGGCTCACGATCGGCCAATCGGCTGTCGCCGTACCGGGCAGCGATAGGTGGATGATCTGCCCGCGCTGCGGCTCGATCGGTACCACGATCCCAAGCTGCGCGGCGAGGCTTCCGGACCAGGCACCACCGGCGATCGCCACCGCTCCGGCCGCTACGCTCTCGCCCCCCACGACGACGCCGGTCACGACGCCGTCGTGCAGCTCCAGCCGCTCTACGCCGGCTTGGCGAATGACGAGCCCGCGCGCCGCAGCCGCGCGGAGAAGTGCGCCGGCCAGCAGCCGCCCATCCACGCGGGCCGCGCCACGATAGTAAAGCGCGCTCCGGACCGGGGCGAGCGGCGGGAAGAGTTCGCGCGCCCTGTCCGCGCCGAGCTCCATCAGATCCCCGGACGCCGGGCTGCCGCGCTGCCGCTGTCGAGCAAGGATGCGCTGCCGTGCTGTTTCATACGCGCTATCCTCATCCTCGGTCGCGGCCACGATCAGCTGCCCCGTCGCGGCATAGCCGGTCTCACCTGCCCCGTCGTCACGCAGCCGCTCGATCAGCCCGGGGTAGTATGCCACCGCCGCCACTGCCAGGTCGAACCAGGCATCCGACTCGCTGCTGCTCGTCTCGGGAGCGAGGATCCCGGCGCCGGCCGCGGTCGCCTGGCCCGCGTCAGCTCGATCCACCAGCAGCGTGCGAGCGCCGGAACAAACGAGATGGTACGCGGTCGAAAGTCCGACAATGCCACCGCCAACGACAATCGCATCATACATAACCCTAACTCTGCTCCTGGCATGCCCTACATCGTACGCGGCCAGGTGATATCATCTGGCTCGGCCCTATGCCGGCAAGGTCGTCGGCGGAACGCCGTTCACCACGGAGGCATGGAGAGTGGTGCGAAACCGCGGTGTTGCTTGCGCCACTGGCGGCGTATGGCGCCAGTGTAATGCGGGAGTGCACAGGTCGCAAAGAGGATGTCCCGCCGCCGCCAGGAGTGGTATAAGGCTTGCTATATACTCATACAGTGCGGTTTTTCCCGCTGTTAGTAATGGAGCGTCAACATGGGCGGCATCCTCTACACCATCGCGGTCATCCTGATCGTCCTCTGGCTCATTGGCCTGATCGTCCACATCGGCGGCGCGCTGATTCACCTTTTGCTTGTGGTCGGTCTGATCGTGCTCGCTTATCAATTTCTGATGGGCCGGCGCCGGGTGTAACGCTGCATCCTTTCATATCGAGATCGCATGCATCCCTCCACACAAGCATCCCGCATGTATTGACATAAGGGCTTAGATCGCGTTTGCTCAGCGTCTAGATCGACCGAGGTGGTGGTGAAAGGCCGCGATGGCGCGCGCCACACCGTCCTCCGCCTCGATGCGCCGGCCTAGCTCCGTTGCGCGCGATCGGATCTCGCCGTGCTCGACGGCGCGCCGGATCCCCGCGGCAAGGCGCTCCGGCGAGAGGCGCTTACGTGGCACGGGCGGGGGAGCCGCACCGAGCGCGTCCATGTGCCGCGCCCAGAAGAATTGATCGGCGAAGAACGGTACGACGACCGAGGGCACACCGGCGCGTAGCGCGGCAGCCGTCGTACCGGCGCCACCGTGGTGGACGACGGCCGCCACGCGCGGGAAGAGCCAATCATGCGGGATGGCGTCGAGGACGAACAAGTCGTCGGGAACAGGGGCGGCGCCCATCGTCGCCCACTCCGTCAGCAGCACCCCACGCACACGCGCACGTTTGAGCGCGGCGACGAGGATCGCGACCGTGCTCTCCAGATCGTCGCCGGACATACTGCCAAAGCCGATCGCAACCGGCGGCGGGCCGGCCGCCAGAAAGTCCAGTAGTGCGGCCGGCGGCTGCCAGCCGCCTGGTGCCGGAAGGAACCAATATCCGGTCACATGCACCCACGGCGGCCAATCAGGCGGCCGCGGCACGACCGCGGTGCTGTAGGCGTGGAGGAACGGCACCTGCGCGGCGGCGATCCGGTCGTACGGACCTGCGAGCGGAAGTGGGGCCAGACCAAGCACCTCCCGCCGCCAGCGATTGGTCTGCCGGCGGATCGGCTGCCAGGCGATCTGCTGATTGGCGATATGCGTCAGCCAATTGTAGCTCTGCACCGGCCACGCATCACCCCAGCCACCGGCCGAGAGCGCCGGTAGCAGTGGATTCGGGAAAGCCCCGGTGGGGTTAAAGAGCGGCTGCAGCGAAGCCTGGTAGGCCGGCACGCCCAGCGCTTCGGCGATGTGATAGCCCGCCATGATCGCGGCAGTCGACGAGTAGATCATCGCTTCGGCATCCCGGCAGGCATCGGGCGCGTCGGCTTGCGTCTGCGTGCTCAAGATCCGGATGGCGCGGATCGCCTGGCGCAGGGCCTCGGCCGGATTCTGTCCCGAGCCCGTCCATGCGCGGCCCACCTCGGATCGAGCCAGGCTGCGCATATGCAGCCGGATCGGGGCAAACTTGAGCCCGTGGCCGGCAGCCAGGGCCTCGAAATCGGTCGGGGCCACGAGCGTGACGGTGTGGCCGGCGTGCTGCAGGCCCCGGCCCAGTGCGACGAAGGGCTGAACGTCTCCGCGCGAGCCGATCGAGAGCAGCGTGATGCGCATGTGCCGCCGCCGATTCTCAGTCGCGCGGCCGGCGCAGGCGGTGGAGCGGCGCGATCGGAGACCAACGCAGGCGATGCAGTGAGAAGTGCTGCCACCAGCCGGCTCTGCGGTACACCCAGCCTGTGGTCCAGCCGCTGGTTACTGTTCCGGCCACGACTATCAGCGCGATCAGTGTGCCGTCAACGTACAACGCGAAGAGTGCGACCAACGTAACCAGCCACAGGTAGGTATGCGACAAACAGGCGAGGTAGATCCCCAGCGAGCTTCCGGCGCCCGAGGCCGGGCCGCGCAGCATGAGCCAGGACGCGACGTTCAAGATCAGCACCACGCCCGCCGTTAGAGCCCACGCCGGAGGCGAGTAGTCAAGCCAGTTCCCGACCAGCGGCAGCATCACCACCACCGTCAGCAGCGCCTGGAGCGTCCACATGTAGGCCGAGAAGCGGCGTGGGACGTAGAGTGCTATGCCATTCCCCGGGCGCACGCCCGCCAGAATTGCCGTCGTGCGCATGTCGCGGGCCAGGTCGTTCGGCAGGTCGCGCAGGCTGGCATGCACGCCGTTGATCATCAGGATGAAGACCACCACAAACGCGACGATCACGCCCGTGAGGCGCGATGTCTGCCCTGCGACCACAAGTGCCCCGTAGAGTGCCAGGGCGCCCCACGCCGTGGCCTGGGCCGCGTCGGTCAGGGGCGGCCAGCGAGTGCGCTTGCCACAAAGGTTGTAGAGCGCCATCAGGGCAAAGCTGGAGCCAATCGCGGCGAAGGCAGGGGCGCCGCCGCCCAGGTAGGCGGTCACGGCGAGCGCCAGGGGCAGCTGGGCAAGCGCGATGCCGAGGGCCTGCCAGCGCCCGATCGTGCCCTTCACAAGCGGATAGGTCGCGCGCTGCGGCTCAGTCCGGTCGACCGGGAGATCGACGACGTCGTTGAGCACATACGCAAAGATGTGAAACGCAATCGCGGCCGTGACCACTCCGGCCAGCTCGCGCGGCGTGGGACGGGCGACGACCGTCGCGGCGCCGAGCAGCGGCAAGGTCAGGCTGAAACCCAGGGTATGGAAGCGAACAAAGAGGCAGATTGCTCCGATCAGCATTCCAGCTCTTCGCAGGTGGCTCACGGTGGGCATCGCTCCTTTCTGAAACGCTTGATTGCCGTCGGTCCGATCTTCGCTCAACCGGAGCGGGCCCAGTTCGTGAACTTATAGTCGGCCTCCCGCGCGGCACGGAGCGCCATGCGTGTGAAGCTGGCGACGAACTGCTCGGGGCTCGCCGCGTCGGCGAGCAGGTTGACCGTCTCGATCAACATGATGCGCCGCATAGCCGAGTAGTACACGGAGGCGTGGACGGCGTTGTTATAAAGGCCAAGCCAGCTGAGATAACGCTGCACTGTCGCGACATCCGACTCCGCGGAGATGCGGTGCTGCAGCACCTCGTCCGCGCCGATCTGCTGGAGGAAGATGTCTACCGCGTCGAAGTGGAGCACGCGGATCACGGAGAGCGTGTGCACCAGGGCCGGCTGCAGGTTCGGATCGAGCAGGTCCGGCACGGCGCTGCGCAGCGTCTGGAAGACGGCCTGCGGATAGTAGAGTCCGGGAGTGGCGAGCGCGGCGATGCAGCGCTGGATGCGCTGGTGGTCGGCCTGAGCGGCCACCGCCTTGAGCAGTGTCTCGAAATAGGGCATTGCGCTGCCGGATTTGCCGTAGGCCAGCCCCAGCGGCAGCCAGACGACGTCGAAGCGTTCCTTCAGCCCGGCTTCGTCCGCGAAAAAGAGCGCCGGATGCTCTTCCATCAGCCGCCGGGTCCGCTCCTCCAGGAACGGGGTCCAGCCCTGAGGAGTGTCGGGGAGCAGGACCGAGAAGGCCAGCACCAGCCAAAGCCGGCCGGTTGGGTTAAGCTTATCGAAAAGGTCGGCCGCGAGGGGCTCGGTCGCCTCCCAGTTGTGGACACTATGGACCGCCAACACCGCCGCGGCGATCAGCCGGAAGAAGACGACGCTGGAGCCTAGCATCGTTTCGAGATCCGATCGCGCGGCGGCGAGGTCCGTCTGCGGATCGAGCAGGGGCGCGAGCCGCTTGATACAGGCCCGATCGGTCGCCGGCAGGCTGAAAAAGCGTTCCGGCGGATCGACCTCGGCGAAGAGGAGTGTCTCCATGATCGGCCGGGTAAACGACGCCGCGCCGATCCGCGCGATAAGCGCGTCGAACGCCGGGCCGAAGAATCCTGTGTTCAGCATGTCGAGCCCGAGCTTGTGCTTCAGCATGTCGTAATGAAGCTCGGTCATCTGCTCGACCAGCTCAGTGCGGTCGCAGTGATTGATGTAGATCAGGATCGGTGCTTCGATGACGAACTGCACGATATTCGACAGCGTCCCGAGGTCGGTCAGCTTGATCTGCGCCACCAGTTCCTTTAAGAGATCGAAGGTCCATTGTGGGTCCGAGCGCCAGATCAGGTAGAGGGTGTACTTGGTCGCCTGCCGGAGCTCGGGTGAGCCGGACGCGGCCGCCCAGAGGAAGATGTCGCGAGCGTGCGGCCCAAGCAAGTAGGCCGCTTTTAGCCCGGTACGGTGAGCCTCTTCCGGCTTCAGCTGCAGCAGCCCTTTGATCAGCTCGGTGCCACGCTCGGGGTCGTCGGCATAGATCTCGACCAGGCTCTCGGCCACCAGCTGCCGCTGCTCGACGTCCGTCGCGCAGGCAAGGCTGGCCAGCACCTCGGCGTTCTTGTAGATCAGCAGCAGCGTGCGGGCGATGTCCCACGCCAGGGGGAAGACAGGCGTCGTGCGCAAGAGGTTGCCGATCGCGGTGAGGAGGCCGGCCTGGTCGCCGACGCGCGCGAGCAGGAAGCGCGCCAGCGCGTACGCGCCGACCTGCGAGTAGCTGAAGGTGACGGTGTCGCCCTGCAGCAGGTCGCCGTGCGCTTCGACCAGAATGCCGTTGTCCAGCAGCCGGTAGTAGCTCGAGTCCGCATCTTCGGCCAGGATCTCGGCACTCAAGCGGTCGTCGCGCGCGAGATCGTCGACGCGGAGCGCGCTCCGCCGCTGCCGCAGCATCTCCTCTCCCAGTCCGTCGACGAACAGGAGCTCGCGGCGCTGCCGCACGCGGTCCTCGTAGTAGCGTCGAAAGATATGCAGCGCCAGCCCCGTGGCGACGACCGGAACCTTCTGGCCGCGGTAGGCGTCGGCCAACAGCCGCAGCAGAAGCGGCTTGCGCAGGCGATCGCGCAGCGGCTCACTCAGCGCGGTCAACTCGGTCTGAAGCTTGAAGAAATCACGATAGCGATCGTAGCCCGCGTCGAACTCCGCGGGCGTGAAAAGATCCAGGCGCATCACGGGATCGTTGTTCGCACCACGGTAATAGCAGCTGCCGATCACCGAGGTTGCGCCCATCCGCTCGAGCTGGCCCCAGCTGGCAGTGCTGCAGCTGACGATGACCCGGACGTTGTGCTCGGGCAGATGCTCGACGAGGTCGTTGATGCACTTCCAGAGCGCTTCCAGTCCGCCGCGCTCGACGCCGTGAAACTCGTTGATCGCGTCGAAGATCAGCACCATCTGGCGGTGCTGCTGTGCCGCGAGCATGCCGGCCCGTCTTAGCGTCGGCAGCGCCTCCTCGCTGCCCGCCGCCGACAGATCTTGCGCGATCGCCCGCTGCACCTCGCTCCCGCTTAGGCGGCCGCAGCTGTAGAAGAGCACGGCATGCTCATCCTGCAGCAGGCCGCTTGCCAGATGGCAGAGCAGGTTCGATTTGCCGCTGCCCGCGTCGCCGACCAGGATCGCGGCGGCCGCGTCGCCGGAGAGAAATGCGGCCAGCTGCTGCTCGATCGCGCGCTGTACGTAAATCTGGGAGACAAACGCGCCCGGCTGCTCTGGCGTGCCCGCGATATCGTGCAGAAAGCGCTGTGTCTGCTCGCGTGTGCGGCCGAGGAGGTCGTTCCAGTCCGTGCCGGCACCCACGACCTCCGGCTTTGGAAAGAGCACACCCTGGGACGCCCGCAGGTAGAGCACCGGAACGCCCCAGTCCCGCTCGTCGTTCTGGCTATGGTTAAAGATCGAGAGCCGGCCGTCGGTGACCGCCGCGTCGATCGGCTCGCCATCAGCCAGGGCAGTGTAGAAACGCTGGCTGAAGGTCAGCGCGTTCTGGTCGCGAACGCCATACTGCATGCCCAGCACGGCCGGGATGCCGGCGTGAGTCAGCGCGGGCGCGACGCCCGTCCAGGGATTTACCTCATCCCGCCGTGCCGCCTCACACGCGCCTAGCATGGCGAGCCGCACTCCGCGCCCCAGCAGGGTAAGCGCCAGCCGATCGGCGGAGAACAAGTCGGGGCGTGCGTCCTCGCCCAACAGCACAATGTAGCCTATCCGGCCGGCCGTGGTCTGTCCAGTCGTGCCCTGGTCCTCGAACGTGCCGTGGCCGGCGAAATGGAAGACGTGCGTCTCGCGCCCCAGCGCCTTTTCGAGCGTGTCCACCGTTGCATCCGCAAAGAATTCAGCCTTGATCGTCGATAGCCCGGCCAGCGCCTGCTCGATGTTTCGACGCTCCGTCTCCAG
>JBBSGA010000314.1:0-7587 GCA_038254585.1 Chloroflexales bacterium
GTGTCACCGGCCCCTCAACCACGCGAAGCCTACGCGCAGGACTGCGACTCGCGCTTCGCCAAGCGCAAGCAACGCGACAGCTTCCGACGCTACTTGGAGGGCGTGCTTCTACCGACCGAACGCAACAAGACCCTCACCGCCTTAGCCAACATAGAGCCCGTCGTGGCTGCCCAGCATCCCCATGCGCAAAGCCTCCAGTGGTTTGTGCACCTCCCGCAGAGCCGATGAGGACTGAGAAGCGTGTGGGGTCGAGGCGTTCCCCGATCGTGCGGCCGCCCAGCGCCACGCGGAGCTGCTCACCGAGCTGAACTGGTTCCGCTCCCACGAGAGGGTCAGAACTCTGGGGACAGCCTATGCCCCAGAACCGTAACGCGGACACTCCCACCATCCCTTCGGCGCAGCCCCCATCGTGCCAGGAGGATGAGGAAGGGTTCGGGGGCGTGCTGCCGGTCGCGCCTCCGGCCCGCGCGCACCTCTGGCTGAGCGGGCGCTTGGCCCCGCAGCGGCGGCTGAGAGCGAGGCACACCGTAGGCGCGTGATTCTCGTCTGGCCCGAACACGTATACGTGACCCCACCACTGTGACGATGCGTTCAAGGAATAGCAGCGCAGCAGTGAAAGGAACCGACCATGGCGAAGCTCCAGATCATGGATCACCAGCCTGCCGACCCGGCGGCCTTCGACGCGTATTATTTCGGGACCCACATCCCGATTTTCGCGCAGGCGCCCGGTATTCGCTCCGTGACCTTTCGTCAGGGGCTGATCAACCCCCTGGTTGGTGCCGTTCATTACTACGAGAGCACTAAAAAGTCAGGGGTACGCGACCACGAACAGCGTGCTGGCAACGGTTTCGCCGAGCGGACCAGCACGTGGTTGGAGGATTCGGAGCTATCCATCGACCTCTGATCACACTTTGCCGATGCGATACCCGCGACTTTTTAGTGCTCGCAAAGGACACGATCATGAGCAAACCCAATCTGGACATTCAAGTGGAACCCTTCGAATCGGGCAAGGCGGAGTATCTTCCACTGGCGCCGACAACCGCCAACGGCACCCCGATGGTGAAGATCGTCCTGCGACTCCGGCTGCAGAACAACGAAGCGAGCACAGTGACGGTGACTGGAATCACTTTCTCCTTCCCCGGCTCGTCCCAACCCTCGAAGATCATGCAGGACGTGAACAGTTATGGCAATCTTGGCCTCGCCGTGGGCGCCGTTGAATTTTGGTCCAACGGATTCAGCCACACCAATAATAAAATCAACAACGCCGTCTATCTGACTGGCGCGGCTCCGGCGCAGGTGAAGGTGGATGTGTTTTGCAAAGACTTCACCGACCCTGCCACGCTAACGCTACCTCTCGCGCCACATAAAAGTCCTGTGGCCGCTGCCGCCTACCTCTTCCCGTATGCGGCCGGTGACCTCCGGGCGGACGAATACATGTCCACCGCTGCGGTCCACTGGGCAAACGGTGGCAAAATGGGGACACAGATCTTTGCGCACGATATCGGATGCGTCGGCTGGGACAATCAGGCCAAGCAATGGTCAGGTCTGCTGCCCGGCACCAACGGCTCGAAGAACGAGCACTACCGCATCTGGGGCCTGCCTGTGCGCTCGGTCGCAGCCGGAGCCGTCGAATCCTGGAACGACAGCTTGGACGATAACACCGTGCTGGGCACGTTTCCCGACCCTCCTCCTTCGGATGGGGACGGGAACCATATTACGATCCGTTATGGAACGGAAATCGTGACGTATTGCCACTTCCAGAAGGGTTCGATGCCCGCCAATCTAAAAACGAAAGGCGCTCCCGTGGCGGAGGGGCAGATGTTGGGTCGCGCGGGCAACACGGGATACTCAACGCAGCCACACACACACATTGAGTGCGAGCGCGCATCCGACACAGCACTGCGTCCGCTCCCATTCCGGGACGGTTGGGTAGTCGATCAAAGCAAACTCTCCCCACCTAGCGCCACGGGACCTTGGTTCAAACTGCACGGTCATGGCATCTGCAAAGACCCGGTGGCCATCTGGCCGCTCGGCCGAAACCCGGAATGGCGCGGCTGGCAGGATCTCGGCGGGCCAAGCAAGGCTCCACCGGCGGTCGCGTCGTGGGGGGCCCATCGGCTCGATGTGTTCTCGGCGGGAACGGATGGCAACCTCAAGCACACATGGTGGGACGGCGCCACGTGGCACACCTGGCAGACACTGGGTGGAGTCTTCAAGGGTGGACCAGCGGCGGTGTCCTGGGGGGCGAACCGCATCGACGTGTTCGTCCGCGGCATGGATGACCATCTCGGTCACCTCTGGTGGAACGGCAGCCAGTGGAACGGCTGGCAGGACCTGGGCGGACCGATCACCTCCGCCCCGGCCGTGGCGTCGTGGGCAGCGAACCGTCTCGACGTGTTCGCCGCCGGATCGGATGGCAACCTCAAGCACACGTGGTGGGACGGCGCCACGTGGAGCGATTGGGATTGGGTTGGAGGGGTATTCTACGACAACCCCGCGGCGGTCTCCTGGGGGGCGAACCGGATCGATGTGGTCGTCCACGGGATGGACGACCACTTGGCCCACCTCTGGCGCGGATAGCGGGTTGGGGTCGGGAAAGGGGGACATTCTACCAGGGTCTTGCGCCAGTGAGCTTTTGGGACATGTGGATTGAGATTCATCGAATGTTGCGTAGCACTGCAATGCGATCTTCCCAAGCAGGAATCTCATTCCTGATGTCCAATGTAGAGTGTGGCGCGAGGCCCTGTCTACAGCTCTTTCGGCATTTTGGTGATCTCGTCCAAGGATAGGGATGACCTATCGTGAAGTCGCAACGAACGGGCTGGTTTAAGCAAGCTGTCCCGCCGGATTCCTATCTCACGGCTCGGCTTGTTGGGATGGGCGGGCTATTATCACCAAAAAATCCCGAAAGAATCCGTTCTACTTCGGCGGAACCGGGTCGTGGCATGGGCAGGACAGGACTCGCTCACCAGCCGCTGCAGCTGAGCCGGCCTGCGCTATTGGTTGGTGGGTTCGTGGCGCTCAGGCGCGGGCCGGGCAGCTGAGCTTGATCGTGTGGCGGCACATTGGGATAGCACTGTGCTTGACAAGGTACGTATAAAAACGGCACCCTCTAGCGGTTGATATGTCAAGGAGGAGTGATGCAAGGGATTATTACCGCGCTGAAAGATACACCCATCCCAACGATTTTAGTCGTGGGAGGCATAGCGTTTCTCCTCCTCGCCGTGGCTGGTCAAGTCGCGGGAAAGATTGAAGTGCCGCCTGCGCGGCAGAAGTGGGCGGGTCTGGCTGGAACGCTGCTGCTCATGGCGGGTGTGACGCTGCATCTCATACCGACCCTCCCACCAGGTTCTCGTGCCCCTTCAGGAGCGAGTGCCGCTGCTCCCTCGGCACCCGATGCTGAACATGGCTCCACAGCAGACTCTCGATCGACGGGTATCGCTGCGCCCACCGTTGCTACGATACGACTCACACCCACACGTGGAGCATCCAGGCCTGCTTCTACAAGCACTCCGCCACCTGCATCAATCGTCGATTCAGGGATACCGAAGCCCGTATCGCAGGCCATGGCCATTGTTACGCCTCAGCAAGGGGCCGTATCTCGCGTTCAGGCTGATTCCCTCGTAGCCTGTTTGAGCAGCGGGATTAACTGTGTTAAAGGATTGCCCGTCCTCGGTGGAGCGACCATCGAGTTTAGTAAAATCAAGAACTTCGAAACCGTCAACGTAGCAAATAGTCCAGGCGTTACCTTGAACATCACCTTGCTAGACGGCACCAGCCTACAGGACGGGCTGGCAGAGGATTATGCTACCGGTACACTAAGGGGGACAACTAATCTTGGCGTATTTGAAAAGCGTCTATCTCAGGTGAAACATGTTGAATTTCAACGATAGCCAAAGTTGGGAGGTTGTTTCAGGGGCATTGTCAACTTGTTCGTCACGTTTCAGGATTCGAGCCCGACTTGGGCAAAATGAGCCAGCAGGTGGGCTCCTCCGCCCACCGTTAGGCAGCTGTCGCCACTCCAGTTACCTCGTTCCAGACCTGGAATCGGCGTGCACGCTCCTGACGGTACTCTTCCGCCTTGAGCCGATGGCGGCGTGGACAGAAGTGCGCGCGGATCGGTCCGAAGGCGGCGAGGAAGCGTTGGGCATGGCCAGGTGACTTGAAGCGTTGCATGGTTCGCTCGCGTTTGCGCGTCGGCTGGTGCGAATTTTCGGCGCGATTGTTGAGATAGCGGCTCTGCCGATGCTCCACGCTTGGCAGCACCTCGCGCTTGGCCGCACCGTAACTGGCCAGCTTGTCGGTGATCAGCACCCGCGGGATGTAGGTGCAGCCTTTGAGCAGCTTGCGGAAGAACTTCTTCGCGGCCGCTTTGTTGCGGCGACTCTGGACGAGGATGTCGAGGGGTACTGTCAACTTATCCCAGGTGCAGAGGCTTGGCGGGGAGTCAGCACCGGGGAAGCCGTCGCGAAGATGATTGGTCCGCTCGTGAGCCCAGGTCTTATGCGATGCCCTGCAAGCTCACCACCTCGTTCCAGACCTGAAATCGGCGCGCACGGTCCCTGCGGTACTCCGCCGCCTGCATGCGGTGGCGTCGCGGACAGCAGTGCTCACGGATCGGCCCGAAGGACGACAGGAAGCGTTGGGCATGGCCTGGCGACTTGAAACAGCGCATCGTGCGTTCGCGTTGGCGCGTCGGTTGGTGCGAGTTTTCGGCACAATTGTTGAGGCGTTTGTGTTGGCGATGCTCGACGCCGGGCATGACCTCCTTGCGGGCGGCCTCGTAACTGCCGAGTTTGTCGGTGATGAGCACGCGCGGGACATAGGTGCAACCCTTCAACAGCTTGCGGAAGAACTTCTTGGCCGCCGCCTTGTTCCGTCGGCTTTGCACCAGGATATCCAACACGTTCCCATCCTGATCGACCGCCCGCCACAGATAGGAGGTCTTGCCATTGATCTTGAGGAAGACTTCATCGAGGTGCCACTTGTCGCCGGGCTTGGCCCGTCGCCGCCGGAGCTGATTGGCATAGTGTTGGCCAAACTTGAGACACCACTGCCGCACCGTTTCGTAGCATAATGCCGCGCTCGGCCAGGAGTTCTTCCACGTCGCGGTAGCTGAGGGAAAACCGGTAGTAGAGCCAGACGGCGTGGCTGATGATCTCCTGCGGGAAGCGATGGCCCTTGTAGGGCGACACAGTGGTGGATGTCTTCATGCCCCAAGTATCGCATAGATCCCGCCGGTGTCTGCACGCTTGTCAACAACCTGACAATACCACTGCATGAGCAAGGCTGGACGTTGAGCGCGATTGCGCAGCACGTTGGCTTGGATCGCAACACCGTGCGGAGGTATGTGACCGCACCTGCCTTTCCGGAACGCCATGCCCGTCCACTGCGGGCGAGTGTGCTCGACCCCTACAAGCCCTATATCTTGAAGCGCTGGAACGAGGGGTGTCATACGGGAGCCGAGATCTGGCGCGAGCTAGAGCAGCAGGGCGCTGCCTGCCAAGCGAGCACGGTGTTCAGCTATATCAGCCGGCTGCGCCAAGCCCAGGGGCTTCCGCCGAAGAAACGGGTGGTCACAACCGAGGGAGAGGTTGTGAGCGCGGAGCGCGGCGTGCCTCGCCGCGCAGTTTGGCGTGGGTGGTGCTCCGCCGGCCGGAGCAGCAGGATGCTGCCGAGCAGCAGCGGGTCGCCGACATCCGTGGGCTTGCTCCGGTCCTGGATGAGGCGGTCAGCTTGACCCTGGAGTTCGCCCGTCTGGTGCGAGAGCGCCAAGCCGATGAGTTGGATGCCTGGCTGGAGCGGGCGAGTGCAAGCGCAGCGCCCGCCTTCCGGAGTTTCGCGGCCAGCCTGCGGCGGGATGAGGCAGCGGTGCGGGCGGGGATGTCCTTGCCGTGGAGTACCGGACCAGTGGAGGGGGAGATCAACCGGCTGAAACTGATCAAACGGACCATGTTTGGCCGTGCGAAGCTGGACCTCTTACGGCAGCGGGTGCTCTATGCAGCCTGATCACCAAAAGCGATACTGGTGGCGAACCCTCACTGGGAGCGGTTTTACGCCGCAGCCTTGTACAGACGCACAAAGGCTGACTGCCGAGTCCTGGCTCGGGGCGTCTCGGCAAGCCACATGCTCGCCCGCACCATATTCATCGCCGTGGCGGTCAACACATTCTGCAAGTGCGTTTTCGGCTGGCCAAAATAGCGAGAGCGTCGCATCTCGAAGCCCCGAATCCCTTGTGAGAGCGTTCCTTCGATCCCTGAACGTATGGCATACTCCTCCTTGAACTCCTCCGTCTCTTGCCGCGCCCGCGCCGCCTGCAACGCAAGGTATTGATCCCGCGGCCGGATCGTCAGCGTTCGACGCGGCGGAGTCGAGGTCGTACACTTGGCTTGATGCACACACACGCCGCAGTCGCGCTTGGAAAACTTGAGCTTGATCACGTCGTTGTCTCGGTTATCAACCGCTGGCGTCCAACTGATACTGTGACATCCCGCTGGGCACGTCGCCTGCTTGGCTTCCCAATCAATCGCAAACCGCTGTGCATCGAAGCCTTCGCCTGCCCGTGCCTGCTCATGGATATCGCCTCGCGCCGGGCCGAACAAGTCGACGCCATACTCCTGGTGACTATTGGCCAACAATTCGGCATCGACATACCCCATGTCCACGATATGCGTGCTCGGCAGCAAATCCTTTTCCTTCAGTGCCTCGTGAATGCAGCCGATGACCGACCCATCCGCAACCGGGCCGGTCGTCGTCTCAACGTGCGTGATGAGGTGGGGGGTATCGTCATCACAGGTTTCGGTCAGATGAACTTTGTAGCCGACCCAGGACGTGCTGCGCTTTCTCGCATAGTGCGCGTCGACATCGTAGGGTGAGCTGATGAACAGCTCAGCCGGTGGAATATTGGTGGCGTCTCGCCAGGCAAGCTGACCATCGAGCCAGGTGTAGTTTTGGACCCACACCTGGCGCAGAGTTTGGACAGCGGGCACCTCACGCAGCCAGGTGGGTGCGGTCGGGGCATAGACTGCCGTGAGCAAGATGGGGGTTTTTGCATAACCCCCCGAAACGGTGCATTTGGCAGTGAACGGCGACCTGTGTGCCAGCACACGCCGCCAATGCTGATCCTGTAGACGCTTCGAGCCCATGTGGACCATGGTATGCGGGGGGGGAACGGTCTATAACGACGTGCGCCTGGCCTGCGAAGACCGATCGAGGGGCTGTTCTCGCGCATGTACCCCTGCGGAGGCACCCGGGAGAGCGCTTCAGCAGCAAGACTTGCTCGAATGCACCTTTTCGGGGGGTTATGCAAAAACCCCAGTATGGTTGTCCGGCTCGGGTGGAATGATGCCGGGGTTGCTTGCCCTCGGGCTGTTGGGCTTTAGTTCGGTCGCGATACTCACCCGGCGGTTGGTGCTGGCCCGGTTCTATGTTGACTCGGCCCCTCATCTTATCCAAGGTGAAATGCCACACTGTGTGGGGACGCATGTATAAGTCAGTGTTCCGGTTGAGACGGTATCCACTGTGGCGTGAGTGAATGCGCTCCGATCAGGCACGGTGTCATCCGTACCGAACGACTCAATAGTAGGA
>JBBSGA010000315.1:0-7543 GCA_038254585.1 Chloroflexales bacterium
AGAGCTTCAGGGGACATCATAGCTCACCTCTCGTGGGCAAGCTTGCTTCTGTCGCTACGATGAGAAAGGCAGGCAGACATTCTTTCATATCGCGACTCTATCATCGTAAGCTTATCGGGGACCTTACGGCGCGCCCGCGGGCAGCCAGAGCCGAGGAGCGCGGCTACCGCTCGTGAAAGCGCCGTACCGGCGATATGCGCGGCTGCCAGCCGGGAGAGCTGACCCGGCGACCGATTCCGGCGACGATAGGCCGGAAGGTCACGACGATCCGCCGCAGCCGCGCGGCTGCGGGATCGGGCGCCAGAAGGGTTTCGCGATGGAAGGTCACGAAGCCGGCATAGATCTGCAGCGCCGCGACGACCGCGAGCAGCGCGGCGATCGGGAGCAAGAGGTGGGGACGGTGTGATGCGATCAGGAACGCCTCAAGGTTGACGGCGCCTCCCAGCGGCACCAGGATGAAGGCGGCGAGCAGGTTGGCGCCGCGCACGCTTGTCGCGTGGATCGAGACGAGGACGGCGCCGGTGACCAGTACAAGCGCTTTGAGGAAGACCAGCGCCACGATCGCCGCGAGCAGCCAGCCGTGCAGCTGGGCGACGACGCTCGCGGGCGCTCCGAGCACAAAGCAGCCGGCGAAGGTCACGATCGCCAGCGCCGAGGAGCAGAGCGGCAGCAGG
This sequence comes from Chloroflexales bacterium, assembly GCA_038254585.1. Lineage (GTDB taxonomy): Bacteria > Chloroflexota > Chloroflexia > Chloroflexales > Kallotenuaceae > JBBSGA01. The sequence goes on from JBBSGA010000315.1 coordinate 675, forward strand.
AGCGCACCGGCGAGCTTGCCGAGGTAGATTTCGGCATCGGTCACCGGCGTCGCGAGGATCGACTCGAGCGTATTACGCTCCTTCTCGCCGACGAAACTCTCGGACGCATTCACGAGCGAGAAGCCGGCGGGTAAGAAGCCGCAGAGCAGCAGCCCGAGCGGGAGCAGAGAAATAGCCCAGCTCGGGTCGTGCAGGTAGCCGGCAGCCATGAGCACGGCAATGACGGCCAATAATGGGACGGCGACCGTCAGGACCAGCAGCGGAATGACCATGCGCCAGTCGGCGGCGATCTCTGCGATCTCACGCCGGGCGATCGCGGCGATCGGCGCGCGGTTCATAGTCGCACCTCGGACGCGACGGAGGTCGCCTCGCCGACGAGCTGGAGATAGACGGCGGTGAGCGAGCGCGGGAGCTCACGCATGGCGACGACGCCGACGCCGGCATCGTGCAGGCGATCGAGCAGTGCCGGGTTGAGATGGTGGGGATCGTCGGTGCGATAGCGGATGCGGTTGCCGGAAGTCTGCTCGAGGTCGACGAGGCCGCGGAGGCGCTCGGCGGCGCCGTCAATCGGGCCCGCCGACTCGATCTCCCAGAGCGGCCGGCCGAGATGCTGGCGCGTAAGCTGGGCCGGGGTGCCGAGGGCGACGATCTGTCCGTGGCGCATGACGGCGATACGGTCGGCGAGCATCTCGGCTTCGTTGAGATCGTGCGTGCAGAGGACGATAACACGGCGCTCGTCGCGCAGCTCGGCGATCGCCTCGCGGACGACCTGCGCGCTGTGCGGGTCCATGGCGGTCGTCGGCTCGTCCAGGAAGAGCACGCGCGGGTCGTGCAGCATCGCCCGAATAAGGGCGACCTTCTGCTGCATGCCTTTGGAGTAGCCGCCCACCCGGCGCGTGCGCGCGTCCCAGAGGCCGAAGCGGCGCAGCAGGGTCTCGGCGCGGACGATGGCCTCGGCGCGGGCGAGGCCCTGCAGGCGCGCGAAGAAGAGCAGATAGTCCACGGCGTTCATACGCCCGTAGAGGCCGGGGTACTCCGTGAGGAGGCCAACCTGCGCGCGGACGTACTGGGGCTCGAGCGCGACATCGTAGCCGGCGACGATTGCGCGGCCGCTGGTGGGCCGCAGCATCGCGGTGAGCATACGCACGGTGGTCGATTTGCCCGCGCCGTTGGGACCGAGGAAGGCGAGCACCTCGCCGGGAGGCACCTCGAGGGAGATGCCGCGGACAGCGTGGAAATCACCAAAGAACTTGTGGAGAGCGGTAGCGTTGATCAAAAGGATGCTCCACGGGAAGAACGGGACGGGTCACTATCGACGTCCGTGGGAGCATCATACAGTCTGCGACGCGCCGGGGGAAGGCCGCGCAGCTAACAGTTTGTTAGTTTCCGCGCAGCTCGAGCGGGAGGCCGATTAACAGTTTTGTAATATCGCCATTTACGGCTCAGAATCGGCCGGTGGCGAGGAAGAGGAGCGCGCCGAGACAGAGGTAGGTGCCATAGGCGATGTACCGCGGCACGCGGCGGCCGGTCGCGCGGAGCACGATCAGCAGGAGCGCCACGACGCCGGCCATGGCGATGCCGTAGAAGAGCGCGGCGGGCAGGGCGACGAAGCCGACCAGGGCGCCGATGAAGGCTCCAAGGTAGACATCGCCGAGGCCGAAGGGGGCGGCGACGCCGCGAAAGAGGACCTTCGCCAGCACGTATAAGAAGATGAAGAAGATGCCGGCCATGACCATACCGAGCAGCGAGGTAAGCCAGCCGGTTCTCGCCGCCACCCCAAGATGAATCAATGGGGCAAGCAGCAGGACGGCAAGCATGGCGATAAGCATCACGAGCGTATCGATCATACGGATCTTGAAGTCGATCGCGCCCGTATCGATCAGCACCAGCGAGGCGCCGAAGAGGATCAGCGTCCGCGCGCCGAGGCCGTAGCGAAGGTAGAGCGCGACGGCCATGAGCCCGCCGAGGAGCTCGACCGCGAAGCCAACCCACTCGCGGCAGCGCAGCGTGCCGGCGATCGGAACCCAGCCGAGCGCGCCCGCGGCACGCACGAGGCGGCGGCCGCGCCCAAAGCCCAGCTGCCGGGCGATGACGAGGTCGAGCAGGTTGCCGACGAAAAGGCCGAGCAGCGTAATCAGTAGTGCCATGATCTCACACCTGTCGCAGAGGCATAGACGATACCAGCGCGGCACGGACTCCGGATCGCGCGCGTGTACAGCGCGGGCAACTGAATTTTTTCCGAAAACAATACCCGCGACCCTGGGAAGCGATGCGCGCGATTGTAAAGCCAGCGAACTGTACCACGGTTTGGGACGCGGGTCGCAAAACAATACCTGCGGCCCCGGACCATGTATAATCTCGGACGCCGAACCGCTTAGCCGGGGAGATGGAGCGCATGCGAATTACGAACGAAACGCGCGGCACGACGCTGGCAGAGCGGGCTACCCTGGCGCGCAGCTTCTGGAGCCGTCTGCGCGGGCTGATGTTCCGGCGCGAGCTGCCCGCGGGCGAGGGGCTCGTCTTCAATCGCAACAGCAGCGTACATACATTCTGGATGCGCTTCCCGATCGACGTGATCTTTACGGACCGCCAGGACGTCGTGGTCGGGATGCGCGAGGCGATGCCGCCGGGGCGGCCATACGCGGGTGCGCGCGGCGCCTATCGCACGGTCGAGCTCCCGGCGGGAGTGATTGCAGAGACGAGTACTCAGCCCGGCGACCAGCTGCGGTTCGAGGACTGATGGTCACCGTCGAGAGCGCAGGCCGGCTCTTGCCGGCCTGCGCTCGTTCCCCGATGCAGTTTAGCGACGAGTGAGCGGCAGAAAGACGGCATAGATGTGATCTACCGCCGTCACCATCACCGAACTGGAGGGCGTATCAAAGGTCACCGGGCTTTCGGTTACGCGCGCCGTGTTCGTGTAACTCGTACCCGCGACCCCCGCGGATAGACGAGCCTTGAACTGGAGTGTCAGGGTGCTTGCCCCCCCATTAGCGGCCGGCGGTATAGTCACGTTCCACGTCAAGGTGTTACCGCTGATGCTGGGCGCCACTCCCGAAACCATCCCCCCGAAGGTGAAGGCAGCGGGCAATGGGTCCACAACTTTCACGCTGAGCGCGCCACTGGTCGTGTTGGCCAGGGAGATCTTGTACTGTACCTCGTCACCCGGCCGAATAATACGTGGGGTCGCGTCCTCGACGATCGTCGGGCTGCCCAGACAGACCCATACCGTCGGGTCGGCGATGCCATCCTTGCGCGGGATCGTTCCGTCGGGACTGGTCGTCTCCACGACGGTGTCGAGATTCGCAAAGACCTGACCAACCTGCAGCTCAACCTCAAGTACCACTTGCCCGGCATACGCCGACGCCGGCTTGGCAGGTATGCGCAGGCCGCTCCACCTGAGCGTCGAGCGCCCTGCATTGTCTTTGCTCACGGCAGGCGCAGGCGTCGAGTTGAGCGGCCGGTTATATTGCAGTCCGTTGGGCAGCGTGACCGTCACGGCCGTGTTGGTGTAGTCGTGAACGTTGGTGTTCAGGATCGACAACCGGTAGGTACGCGTGTCACCCGGCTTGGCACACGCGGTTTCCAGGATCGCCGGCTCCATCGTGATAAGCGGCTGTACGGTCACCCATTGGAAGGCAGCGTCGTTGCCACCCTCGCAGCCCGTGGTAGGCGAAGAGGCACTGATACATTTGCCGCCGGTTGGCACCGCCATCATGTTCTTATAGGCGCCGACGACATCCCCTGACTGGGCTATAAACTTGACGTTGAGCGTCGAGAGTCCGGGCACGGATGGGATCGACCAGGTCAGCTTGGTCCGGCCATCGGGTAGGACCGGCGGCGGCAACGGCGCTGGTGGGGTCTTTACATCGCTCGTCGCGTCGAGGCCAACATACGAAAAGCCTTGCGGAAGGTAATCCTCTACCGTGGTACTGCCGGTCGGAGCCGCATTCGAATTCTTGAGCTGCAGCGTATAGACGAACCGATCCCGTAGGCTGACCGTCGCGCGGTTGCTCGATTTCGAGAACTCGACGCAGGGCGCATGCACTTTCACAGTCATCGCCGGTATGCGCCGAATCACGTCCGTCTCGTTGTGGAAGAGCACTTCGTTGACGAAGTCACCGGGCGCCGCATTGTCCGGAACTTTGGCAATGATGACCACCGTAAGCTGCTGGTTCGGCGCTACGTCAGTAAGCGGCCACTCGACAGCGGCGATATTGCCGGATTGGTCAGGTATGAGAGACGGCGAGCTATAACCACTCACCTGGCTAACGAATACGAAGCGTTGGGAAGCCGTGGAGCCGAGCAGGTCGTACAGGCCCACGTGATACGTCGCCGGCTCGTTGTTCGTCAGCGTCAGCGTAAAACGGATCGGGTCGCCCGGATTAGCGCAGGTCCGGTCGGCCGTCTTAATTATTTCGATCCGGGGATTGACCTTGACGCAGACACTCAGCGGTCCATTGCTGATTTCTTCGGCCCCCGCCGTGGCGGACGCGGTGTTGCAGTAGGTGTAGTAATCGCGGCCGTCGACCCACAGCGCGTAGGCCAGGCGGATCTTGCCGCCGGCCGGCACTACCAGGTTATTCCAGATGATCGAGCCGCCGAGCCCATCGACATGGGAGTCCGGCTCACGCGACTGCCCGTTCAGGGTAGCGCTTCCGGCGACATAGCTAAAGCTCGCCCCGGTCTGGTTCGGGATCGCGTCGGCGATATTGACACCCGTGGCGTCGCTGGGACCACCGTTCGTGATCTCGATGTAGTAAGGAAACTGCTGGCCGCGCAGCACGTCATACGAATCGTTGTTAAGCTTCGTCAACGGGTCGGCCGTCGTCGATTTCGTGATGCGCAAACGGGGCACGACACTGGCTCGGCCATCCGCCAGGCTACAGGCAGTCGGAACGCCCGCGATTGGACCGATCCACGCATGGCCGGTTGCGGTCTGCACCGCCGTCGTGTAGGCAGCGCGCACGCGCAGTGTAAACGTCGTTTCGGCCGGCGTCGTCTTGGTGCCAACGCCGGGACTGAATGTCCAGGTCACACGGCCGCCCGGCTGGGTACCGTCCGGTGCCACGGATAGACCTTGCGATGCCGATCCGGAGATGTAGGAAGCGTTAGACTGGAGATCATAGTTCAACTGGACGCCGGCCAGCGGCTGATTCCAATAGTTCTGGACGACTATGGTCAGCGTCGCCTCGGCGCCGAAAGGCACCACGGACGGGGACGCACTCACAGACTTGATCGCAAGCGGGACGACGATGGCGATTCCCATTGGGCTGCCAAAAACGAAATATCGGTATCGTGCCGCACCATTGGCCGGAATTTCGGCAGGGTCTTCATAGAAGACAAAGTAGTATGAGCTATCGAGGCGTCCACAGTCCACATTACTATCGGCTTTCCTGAAGACAACATGGAACTGTACCGACTGCCCCGGAGCGAGCGGCCCTGCCACGGTCCACGCCACGTTCTTGCCTGCCGAATCGACAACCGGGTTACCCGTGGCGGAGACAAACTCGCCGCCGAGGGGAAAATAGTTCCGAATGATCAGGTTGGTAGCGGGGCGGGCATCAGGACGGATCTGGCCATTAACACTATCGCCAGTGCCAGTGGAATTGCCAACCGTGATCGTATAATCGACGTTCTCACCAACATAGAATTTGAGGCTGGTACCGATCGTCTCGGCGTGGACCACCACGGGGCCTACCACAAGCGTGCTGGCCGTATCTTCGCTGGCTGGCGTGCTGGATCCGCCCAGGTAGATCATACCGGAGCCAGACGGACGAATAGGTGGTTGTTCCGTAGTCGGGGCGGTGTTCCGATTGCTGCGCAAGCGAATCGAGAAGTGCCCGACCTGGCCAGGATTCAGCCGGTCGATGCCGAAGCAGAACCGGGTGCCGGAGAGATCCGGCCGGGTTGGGCATGGCACACCGGGCGTTACAGCGGGGCCCTGGGCGCTGCCAGGCAGGACGACGCAGCCGGCCGGCGTATCAGGCGCAGCCGGGCAAAATTGCCAGTCGCCGTTAACCGCGGTGCTAAAGTTCGCCCACCGGGCCTCGACAATCGCACCGGTAACGGCCGCGGTTCCCGTATTTGTATAGGAATAGGTATAGGTGATGTATTCGGTGGGGCGGATCGTATCCGGCGTCGACACATCCAGCGCGACAACCCCCTGAACACCGGCAGGCTCGCCGACGGCAGCCGGAACCGGGCCGGAGGGCGCCGCCAGGGCCGACGAGAGCGTTTCTGGTGCGGACGTCGCAGTTGTCGCCGGCGTTGCCCCGGTGTTTTGATCGGGCCGGTCTGAGGATTTGGCGGCAGACGGAAGCATCTGCTCCGGCGTTCTGGCCTTCGTTTTGTCGACTACGGATATGGCATCATACCTCTGGGCATCGCCGGAGGCTTGCGGTGGGCTGGCCGGTGTCGCCGTAGCCGGAGGCTGGGGCTCGGCCCGCGAAGCCGCGGGACTCAAGGCTCCCACGATCAGCAACAGGAGCAGGCCAAGCTGCCAGGATGTACGGAGCGGCGATCTCATCTAACGACCTCATACGTGATACGTGATGCGCATCATGCGCTGGCAGTGAGGGCACGCATCACTGGTAAATTAATGGGGTAGTGAGCCGAGGAACAAGCCGTCCACGAATGTGACACGAATACTCGAATGGATGGTGGATATTCGTGTATTCGTGCTGGTATTCGTGGACGGCTTGTTCCCGATTAATTGCTGAAACTTCATAGGCTCGTTGAGCCGATCTCCCGACTGATTGGCGTAGCTCAGTCGAGCTTAACGGTTCGTTGTTCGGGAGGTGGGGGGTTTATTCGGCGGGGGGTTGAGGGCTAATCCACCCACTGCCCCCACCCCACCACACACCCCCCCC
>JBBSGA010000316.1:0-7499 GCA_038254585.1 Chloroflexales bacterium
AAGACCCATCTCCAGCATGTGCTCACGGCGGCGGCGATGAATCTTACGCGTGCTATTGCCTGGATAGAGGAGGTGCCGCGGGCAAAAACCCGTCGCTCCGCCTTTGCCAGACTCGCGGCAGCTTGATGGGGATTTCGCCAACAGCATCTATCTTGACTTAACCCCAAGCGACGCCGAAATCCTGACGGAGTCGTCGGCATGGCCCGAAATCATGGGGGTTCCGGCCCTGGTTTGTGTATCGAGTTCCCTAGGACAGATATAAAGAAATATTTCCCCTACGTTCAATGAGTTGTGCTTAGGTTTGGTGCGTCTTGCGTGCGCCACGGATCAGGACGAGTCAGTAAGATCCATCTCGTGCTGCCCATTGCCGTTGGCATGCGCCTCGCCGAGCGCAACGTCCTGCTGCGAAAAGAGGGTCTGGGACTCGCGCTCGATGCGCACCTCGGCCGCAGTGAAGTACTGCTCTTCCAGCTCGAAGCCGACAAACCCTCGTCCCAATTGCAGAGCTGCAACACCGCTTGATCCCACCCCCATAAACGGATCAAAGACGACGTCGCCGGGGTTAGAGGCGAGCTCGACGATGCGTCGGAGCACCTTGAGCGGTTTTTGCGTCGGATGCACCGGGTCTTTGAGGCGTTCCCGCCCCATGCAGATCGGCGCTTCGATGAAGTTGTGCATTTCGTTTTGCTTGCCGAAATGCCATGTATGCCCCTTGTTCCACATACAAATGATCAGCTCACAGCTATTGAGAAACCCCTGCTTGCGGATCTTGGGCACGGGATTGGTCTTGTGCCAGACCATAAACTGAAAGGTGTCAAAGACCGGGTCAAAGACACTATGCCACTGACCCAGGAGGTTATAGGTGCAGAAGGCAAAGATGTTGCCGGTCGGCTTGAGCACCCGCAGGAATTCCTCACGCCATTCTTCCGGCACAAAGACGGTTTGGTCCCATTCGGCGAGGTCATTATTGATGGTCTTCCGCCAGGAAAAGGACATATTGCCCGTCGAGTAGGGGCTGAGGTTATACGGTGGGTCAGTCAGCAGGAGATCAACAGAGTTGTCGGGAAGCTCGCGAATAAGTGCTCGGCTATTGCCCTGCCGGAGTGTCAGCTGCATGTGCTGTTCCTACCCTAAATAGGTGCGTCGAATGTCATCGAGCGCTTGGCGAATGAGATATGCATGTGCTTTGTACGCGGCCATCACCAGGCCGTAGCCAGTTGGCATCCGACAGACCAGGTTCCAAAAATCCCGACTGATCAACAGTTCATCATCAGCAAAGAACTGCCGGACACGGGTTTGCAGCCACGGTCGTCCCTCACCAAAGCGATTATACGCGGTTGCGAAAAAAATGCGAATATTTGTTTCAGCGTTGAGTGTATTAGAGAGTATCGCATACTGCTCCAACACTGCCTCTTTCTCTGAGCGGGCCTTTTTATTGTCCAGGTCTCCCCCGATCTTGAGCTCGATGAGAAACCGGTCGCCGGTTTCCCGGTCGGTGAGGTAGTAGTCGCTGATATGTCGTTTGATTTCGAGACTCTGATCTGTGGGCTTTTCCCGTAAAAAGGCGTAGTCACTGACGTCGGGCTTTTGAACATTGCGCTTGTACCGTTCGAGTAATGTGGCAATCCCGTTGGTCTGCTCGGCGCTGAGGGGGCCGTGTACGTCCCGCTGCACGTCGTAGGAAAGTTGGGCGATCTGGATTGCCATGGCTTCCAGCATATTGCCAAGGGAACTATCAAACGAGCGGCCAAGCGCAGAGTAATACTGCACTTCCTGACTGAGTTCTGCCAGGAAGACATTATGGATTTTCGCGTTAATGACACCTTCGAGGTCGTGGCGTTCGCTGATATGCCGAGCCGCAAAGGATTGAGCGAAACCTTCGACGTTGCGGGCGACGATGGACGTGATAGCGTCCTCGTGGGAGAGCCCGCTCGTGAGCAAACTGGGCTGCCCTGGCATGCTGTCGTGCTCCTATGCGGTCATCAACGGGGCACGACTCTACCTGAAACTGGGGGATTTGGAAAGCTCCACGGTGGCAAACTCCTATTGAGGGCGGCCTCCCGTGTTTTCGGCCGTGGACGTTTCATGAACATCGCATGCGCAAAGCCGCGATAGTGAACCAAAATCGGCGCCAGAGTCTCAGCTATCACACCTGACACCACCCTGTGCTGGCTACTTTCTACATCCGTGCTCTCGCGCCTACTCCTTTCGGGTTAATTGTGAAGATATTCACGTCGTGCGGGGCGGATGGACTTTCCGCACCTTACGGGGGCTTTGAGTTCACGCACGAAGCCGTCCGCGAGTGGGAAGAGCGTTTCGCGCCCCTCGTGGCAGACAAGCTGCGGGCCAAGCGCAGGGGCCAGGCCGGGCACTCCTGGCACGTCGACGAAACCTACATCAAGGTGGCGGGCGTCTGGAAGTATCTGTACCGCGCGATTGACCGCGAGGGCAATCTGGTCGATTCTCGGTTGAGTGAGCACCGCGATATGGACGCGGCCAAGCGCTGCTTCACGGCTGCCTTAGAGGTGGCCGAGGAGCCACCGGAGCGGGTGACGACCGATGGCCATGACTCGTATCCGCGCGCGATCCGGGAGACGCTGGGCGCGGAGGTCACGCATCGCTGCAACCCGTATCTCAACAATCGGATTGAGCAGGATCACCGGGGAGTGAAGCAACGCTATTACCCGATGCGCGGCTTCGGGAACTTCGATGCAGCCTCGCGCTGTTGTCGGGCCTTCGATGAACAACGCCAGTACTTCCGGATGCGCACGACCATGCGTCAACGTGTCCCACCGCTCGCTGAGCAACGACGGGAGTATTGTGCCGGCTGGAAGGCGCTGATGGGCGAGTTGATGGCGGCGTAACGGTAAGCCAGAGAGGGACCGAGCAGGCCAGCACGTCCAGATGGGCGTTCGTGGTCCCAGTCCTGACGCAACCCGCGGCGGAGCTCGACGTCAACCTCTACTCGTCGCCGCCGGACGCGACGGTCACCGTCTGGCACCAGAGCAAGGCGACTGGGGCTAACCGGAGGCTCATCCGGCTTCATCTTCCGACCTGGGCGGTGTGGGCGAGCTTCGCGGGGATGTTGATCTGGCTGGTACGAAGGTGGCGATCAGGGCCTGACGTACAAGAGCGTGAGGTTGACTAACGCGGCCGAAAGATTGATGTGAGCTTGTGCACGACACTGCTCAGGGCAACGCAAAGGCCGCACCCGCAGGTACGACCAATGGTGCGTGGGGCACGAGCTACGGTTACAACCGTCAATCAGGGTAGGAAAACGGCCGGCTACCTACGAGGGGGCTTGATAGGATGCGCTTCCGGCCTTGCGCATGGCCTCCATCACTTCTTCCGGCGTGAACAGCTTCGTGGTCCGGTTGGCTTTGAGATGTCCGGGCGCGACAGCCGCGAGGACCACGGCCGTGGCCGTCGTGTCGTCGGGCGCCTCCAGCAGAGCGACGCCGTCGTACTCGCCGTGACAGTAGTAGAGGCCGACGAGCTTGCCCCCCAGCTGCTGTGCGAGCTTGCCAAGGCCCTCGCTCCGGTTCGCCGGGGTCTTGGTCAGTGCCGCCCAGGCCTGGGGTGTGTACGCGAACTGCAACATGTAGAGTGACATACTGCTGCTCCTCTTTGAGATAGTGCTCGTGCCCGGCATCGGTGGCAGGAAGATCGATCGCAGACGTCAGACAGCCGCAAGACCGCTTGACTATTGCTTGGCGTACTGCGCAGCGCCCGTGAAATCGATGAACACGCAGGGCTCATCGCCGACAATCCACGCGTCGTGCCCGGGCGGAATGACGGCGGCGCTGCCCGGGCCGACCTCAGCCTCGATGCCGTCGTCCATCACGACCTTCATCCGTCCCGAGACCACGTACCCGGTGTGGGCAGCCTGGCAGCTGGCCGTTCCGGCAATGGGCTTGACACACTCGGACCACTTCCAGCCGGGCTCGAAGGTCCCCCTGCCGACGGTGACACCGCCAAGGTTGACGACCTCGATTTTCCCTTTGGGAAACAGCCGTGTCTCGTCGGGCGCGTTCAGGTCCTTGTTCTCCATACCGGTCATGCAGCACCTCCTTATGCGAGCAGGTTACGACGTGCACACGGCTGGGACCGAGGAGCGAGGCGTGGGACGAGCGGGGGCTCCTCTTCCTCTAGTTTATGCCGCGAGTCAATGATACGGCTGAGCCTGATCGCGGCACGCGCGACTGCTGCCCATGCTTGATCGGCGGCAAGCAGGCACTTATGATAGATTGGGTTACTCCACGCCGGAGCGTTCTCGTGACCGTGGCGTGGCCCGCCGAGACGCCCGGTTTGGACCTGGGTCGCCGATCATGTTCTCTTCCGCGTAACCGGGCCGGATACGTCGTTCGACGGCAACACCACACGGCGTTAGCTCATATTTGCTGTACGATAGGCAAAACAGCCGCGACAATCCTGGTATGAACGCAAACTTCAACCGGATGGCTAGACAAGCAGGAGGGTTCGTAGGGCATGCGTCACAGTCGCGAGCAAGTCATGCAGCGCACGATCCGGGAGTTTGAGCAGCTCGACCAACTGGTCTCCGGGCTCTCAGATGCAGACTGGCACCGGCCGCTGCTCCGACGCGAGGCAAAGGATCCGTGGACCGTGAAAGACGCGCTGGTCCACATTACCTACTGGAAGGCGGATGTCGCCCGGTCAGTCCGGCGGCAGCGCCGACCACCCGAGGCGCGCGGACTGCGCACAAACGACCATAACCATCTTGTCTACGAGCGCAGGCGCGACCGATCGCCGCGGGAGGTGCTGGCCTGGCATCGCCAGGTCCAGGAGGACGTGCTGGCTGCGCTGAAAGAGGCGCCAGACGATTGGTTCAGCGGCAAAGAGCGCGGAGAGCCATGGCCCGACGATCTTGACGGTCACTCCGCCGACCACCGGGTGCGGGACATCGAGCGGGCGCTGGCAGCTGCAGCCGGCACCCCGTGACGATCCCGCTGGACTGCGGCGAAGCATCGCTGCGAGCAGATGGTGTACACCTAGGTGCGGTGCATAGAGTACCCTACGGCCGAAGCGTAAGCCGGAGGCCTCCCCGAATGATTGCACTGACGACCTCACAGCTGGAGGCGATCCAGGCCCTCTGTCGTGCATTTCAGGTAACGCGGTTGGAGCTTTTCGGCTCGGCAAGCAGAGACGATTTCGATCCCGACCGCTCAGATATTGACATGCTCGTCGCGTTCGCGCCGGGAACCGATCTTGGCCCATGGATGGCCCACTTTTTCGAGCTGCAGAACCAGCTTGAAGACGTGCTCGGGCGCAAGGACGATCTCGTGATGGCCACTGCGCTACGCAACCCGTACCTGCTTCGTGCGATCAATCACGATCGGCACCTCCTGTTTGCAGCCTAGAACGGCCATGTTCCTCGACGAAAGACTGCCATGCTACGCGCACGTTCCCTGCTCCCAATCATTGCAGCGTTTCCTCTGACGCTTATGCTCGCGCTGGGGACCGGGCTGGTGCGGTCGGAGCTTACGCGTACCAGATGGAGCCCGCGGTCGCCCGCCCTGCTCTCACGGACCAGCGCCGTTCTACGTCCCTTGACAGGAGCCCTGAGGCGGCTTCCACCCACGGTTGACGATCGGTTGCCGCTGCGGTATACCTTGCAGCGTGCTCCGGTCGCGTAGTAGCAAAAGAACGCTATGACCTCCACCAATGTAGCCCAGGTGCGCGAAATCCTCGCCGGTCGCCAGGAGGCCATCACCGACGGATGGTACCGTGCGATTGCGCCAACCGGCTTTCCGTCGCTTGGGCCGGCGGAGATTCGCCGGCGACTAGGTTGCTTGACGCAGCAGGCGATCGGCGTGCTGCTCAGCGCGCCCCTCCCGCGGGAGCAGGCACAGGCGATCGGCGCCGGGCTGGCCAACCTCCATCTGGTCCAGCCCGAGACCCTGGGCCGCACGCTCGGCGTGCTCGCCCGTGACCTCGTCGAAGGCCTCTCGCCTGAACAGGCCGGTGTCGTGCGGCCGAACCTGGATGCGCTACTCAGCGACGTGGCCGCGGGCTTCTTCGAGCGCGCCCGGGCGATGATCCTTGACGAACAGGAAGAGACACGCGCGGCACTCTTTGCCGCGCGTGAAGAGGCGGAGGCGGCCCTGCGGGCGAGCGAGGAGCTGCTGCGGACCGTCATCGGTAGCGCTCCGATCATCCTGTTCGCGCTCGACCGTGAGGGCACATTCACCCTGTGCGCGGGCAAAGCCCTGGCGGAGCTCGGCCGCACGCCGGACGAGATCGTCGGGCGGTCGATACTCGACGTCTACCCTGACGCGCCGGCTTTGGTCGAGAACGTGCACCGCGCGCTCGCCGGCGCACGTTTCAGTGCAACGGCGGAAGTGGATGGCCGCGTCTTCGAGACGTGGTATGCTCCACTCGTCGATCAGCTCGGCGCCATCACAGGCGTCATCTGCGTGGCCACCGACATCACGGCGCGCAAACGGGCCGAAGAGGAGCAGCTGGCGTTCGAACAGCTCAAGGCCGACTTTGTCGCCAACGTCTCACACGATCTGCGTACACCCGTCCACCATATTAAAGGATATACCGCGCTCTTGCGCTCTCACGGTGCAGCCCTCGACGACGAAACACGCCAGGAGTTCCTCGAGACGATCTCCAATGCCAGCGACCAGCTGGCGCGCTTGATCACCGACCTGATCGAGGCGTCGCAGCTTAGCGGCGGCGACCTCGCCGTGCAGCTCGGCCCGGTCCAGATCGACCAGCTCGTCCGGAGCGTCGCGCAGCGCTGGCAACACATCAGCTCGCATCACATCGCCGTGCGCGTGCCGCCCGACACGCCGCCGGTGCAGGCCGACCGGGGACGCATCGAGCAAGTGCTGGATAATCTCCTGACGAACGTGGTATGGCACACGCCCGAGCAGACGCGCGCTGAGGTACGCGTGGAGGTAGCCGATGAGGAGCTCGTCGTCGCGGTCGTCGACGACGGGCCGGGTGTCGGAGCCGAGGATCTTCCACGGGTCTTCGAGCGTTTCTACCAGGTGGAACCGCCCGTAGGCGGCCAGCGACGCGGGAGGGGGCTCGGTCTCTTCATCTGCCGGCGAATCATCGAGCAGCACGGTGGGCGGATCTGGGCCGAACCCACGCAAGGCACGGGCATTACCGTGCGGTTCACGCTCCCGCGCCAGCGGAATGCCGGCGCCGGGCCACGCGTGCAACGTGAACGTGCGGCCGGAGTGCCAGCGCAGGAGGAATGACGCTATGAGTGAACCGTCGTGGACGTCGGGTGAGATCCCCCAGGATCGGCCCAATCCGGCCCGTATGTATGATTACTCCCTGGGCGGCTATCATAATTTTGCAGTCGATCGCCGCGCGGCCGAGCAGGTCCCAGCCACTGTGAGCTGTGAACAAGATGCGGGTGAGAAGTGCGCACCGAGCCGAGGGCCGCACGCTTAATGTGAAGTCACCCGTTGGGGTGCAACCAGGATTCATAGCGGTACCCTCCCCGAGCCAGTTCTCAGGAT
>JBBSGA010000317.1:0-7456 GCA_038254585.1 Chloroflexales bacterium
GGTGGCGCCGGAGCCGCTCCAGGATCGCGCGCGGGTGCGGCGCGACCGCACTCGGGCCGGGGTGGGGACCAGGCCTGGCCCGACGGCGATCCTTTGATAAACGTGGGGGAGGCTTCCCGCGGCCTGTATCGTACCCTAACCCTGTCGTCTTCTCTGCCGAGCTGTACTAGCGGCGCACGGTTCGGAAGATAGCATCCATCGCCGCCCCGACGGCTTCGAGCCGGGCGTCGTCCGAGGGAAGCGTGCCGAGCTCCTTTTTGAAGGGCTCGGGCACGACCGGACCATCGTAGCCGATCGCCTCGAGGGCGCCGAGAAAGCCCGCAATGTCGACGACGCCGGTCTCGCCCGGCAGGGCGCGCACATTGTCGAGCTGCTCGTCGACAGGGATGCCTGCCGGCGCGTCGTTGACGTGGACGTAGACGACCTGCTCCGGACGCAGGGCGTGGAGCTCTTCGAGGGTGCCGTGCGATGTGTACCAGTGCCAGCAGTCGAGCAGCAGTCCGACGTTAGGCCCGATCTTCGCGCCCATCTCGAGCATCTCCGGCATGCGATAGATAAAGGGATACCTACCTTTGTCGCGCGAGGTCTTCGGGCCGACGAACTCGAGGCCTAGACGGCAGCCATTATCCGCGAGGATCCGGGCAATCGGCGTGAACCGCTCGATATGGAACCGGCGGTTTTCCTCGAACGGCCGCTCGTCGGAGCTCGGCAAGATCCACGTCGACGTGCGGCTCGCGCCGATCGCCGCCGCCGCCTGTGCAAGCCGGGGGAGCTCCCCCAGGCCATTGCGCCAGTTTTCCTCGGAGGTGCGCCAGTCCGTCGGCAGGCCCCAACCGGCCGGGCGGATCCTCGCGTCGGCGAAGAGCTGCTTGACCTCGTCCGCACCGCGCTCTTCGACACGCGTTGCGGCCTCACGCACATCGAACTCGACGCCCTCGAAGCCGCCTTTCTTCGCGGCCGCGATCGCTTCTTCCAGGTTGCTCGGCCGAACGCCAATAGCGTGCGGGCTCAGTGCCTTGTACACCGGTGTCTCCTTTCGAATGGATGGGAGCTGTTTACGTGGCCGACCTCCCACGGATGCCTGGCTGATGGCTCGCTCGATTACGCACTCAGAGCCTCACGCAGCCGGCGGACCGGCCCTTCAAGGTTGTTGCGGGAAGCCAGGTCGTCGAGGCGGACGTCGTCGCGCCGGCCGGCAAAGACGCGGATGTCGACGTCGGCACGAACGGGAACGACGGAGCGGGCGGCGTCGAGATACGGACGGGCGGCCTCGAGGGTGGCGCGCAGGCGCGGTGGCTGTGCGTCGAGATCCGCGAGGAGCGCCGAGAGAGTCGCATACTGTTCGACGAGCAGGCGGGCCGTCTTTTCCCCGATCCCTTTCACGCCTGGAAGCCCGTCCGAAGGGTCGCCCCGCAAGGTTGCGAAGTCGACGTAACGCTCGGGCGGAACTCCGTATTTCGAACGCACTGCCGCGCTATCGAAGGCTGCGAGCTCGGAGACGCCCCGCACCGTAAAGAGGACCCGGACCGCGCCGGCTTCGGGCGCTGCGGGATCGGCGTCGCGCACAAGCTGGAGCAGGTCCCGATCGCCGGTGACGATATCGAAGCGGGCGCCGGAGTCGCGGGCGCACAGGGCACCGATCGCGTCGTCGGCCTCCCACCCGCGGGCCTCCGCCTGGGTGAGACCGAACGCGTCGAGGACCTCGCGCAGCAGATCGAATTGATGGGGTAGTCCCTCGGGATCCGGCGGGCGGGCGGCCTTGTAAGCCGGGTAAGCTGCCACGCGCTCAGCCGGGCGCCAGTCGTGGTCGTAGACGTGGATCGCATCGTCGGGATGGAGGTCCGACAGCAGCCGCGCCGTCATGTCGAGGTATCCGCGCACGGCATTCATGGGCCGTCCATCGCCGCCGACCAGCGAGGCCGGCAGAGCGAAGAACGCCCGATACATAAGGCTCGAGATGTCCAGCAACAGGTAGTAGGGCATGCTACTCCACGGCGCGCGGCACCAGGGTACCACGGAAAACAGGACCCGCCGTCAGAGGTAGGAGGCCCGTTCAGGAGCGCGATCGTCGCACGCGGCGTGATTGCCAGGGCTGCAGCCTGAATCGGGAGGGCCAACTGGGTATAAGATATAGCCGGTACGCAGATGCCCCGCGTGCGCGGTCGGCAGATAGCCTCGTGGCGCGAGTAGCGCTTCCCGGCTACCTGCCTCCGAGGGTCATTCGATTGCGGCCAGGTGGGCGATGTGTCTGCCGGGCCGGAGCCAGATAGAGGGGAGGTACGCTGTTCTATGTCGAAGATTCGCGTTGCGATTTTGGGCTGCGGCGGAATGGGCGATTATCACATCCGGCGCCTGAAAGCCAATCTCGATGCCGAAATCGTCGCCGTCTGCGATGTCGACCTATCGCGTGTAGCGGAGTCCGTGCAGCGCAATTTCCCGGCGGGTACGCCTCAGCCGGCCATGTTTAGCGACGCGGCGAAGATGTACGCGGAGGCAAAGCCGGATGCCGTGGTGATCGTCACGCCGCACACGATGCATTTCGAGCATGGGATGCAGGCGCTCGAGGCCGGCTGCCACGTGCTGATGGAAAAGCCGATGGTCACCGATTCCGGGCAGGCACACCGGCTCGCCGAGCGGGTGCGCGAGTCGGGCAAGGTTTTCGTCGTCGGCTACAACACGCCGTGCACGCCGGAGTTCAGATACCTCCGCGAGCTGATCCGATCCGGGGAGCTCGGGCGGCTGGAGCTGGTCTCGGGATGGCTGGTACAGGACTGGAAGCGCGGTACTGCCGGCACCTGGCGGCAGGAGCCGGCGTTGTCAGGGGGGGGCCAACTCTACGATAGCGGTGCGCATCTGCTCAACAGCCTCGTCTGGAGCGTCGAGCAGCCGGTCAGCGAGGTACACGCCTTCATCGACAAGCTCGGCACGCCCGTGGACTGCAACGGCACGCTCAACATCCGCTTCGTCGACGGCACACTTGCCTCGATCGCGATCGGCGGCAACTGCTCCAACATCGGGTCAGGGATGTACCTCGCATTCGAGAACGGGCGGGTCGAGATCGACGGCTGGGGTGGGTCGTGGATCAAGGTCTTCCGCCGAGGCGAGGGGCAGGAGAAATATCCGCCGATTACGTCGAAACCTGACTCTCCGGACGACAACTTCATCGACGCGATCCTGGGACGGGCCGATCCGTTGACGAGCCCGCTAAACGGGGTGATCCAAAGCGAGCTGATGGATGCGATCTACGAGTCGGCGCGTACCGGCCAGGTCGTGCACATCCACAGGCAAGAGCCGCGAGCCAGCTGAGAGGCCATTTAACAATTAATAGCAGGCAGGGTTTTTTAGGACGATGCCGTCCACGAATGACACACGAATACACGAATGTCCGTGGTAGAACAGCAGATATCACCAGTAGACAACGCCTATTTCTCTCCTGCGAGAGGCATATGTGCTTTCAGTGTAATCTATTCGTGTATTCGTGTCATATTCGTGGACGGCTTATTCCTCCACCAGCGTCCATATGAATTGTTAAATGGGCTCTGACGAAATATCGATTCCTTCCAGATCGTCTGCGTGAGCACCTGGACAACGACAAGGGCCACTATCACCGCCGCGACCAGCCAGAAACCAACAGCCTCGAGGGGGCGGCCATCCTTGCGAAGATAGCTCGCCCGCGGGTGGCAGCTGCAGGCCATGGCCAGCCAGACGGTGCTATACGGCCAGCACGCGTATCGTGCCGCCCTGGCGAGGCGGATGCGATCCGGCGGACCGGGGAAGCCAGCTCCGATGAGAGAGCGATCCAGTGCGACCGTCATAGCGCTCGTAGCCACGGTGGGAGCAGCTTTGGCTCTGGGCGCTTGGGCCGGCGGAAGGCCGGCAGCGCTCGATCGTCCGCTTGCTATCCTGGTCGCACCCGGGCAGGCGATCAGGGTCTGGTCCTTCGCCGGCCCGGCGATGGGCTACGGCATGGTGAACAACCCCTTCTACCGTGCTCCACGGCGGGCCGCGCGATCGCTGTGGATCGGCGTGTGGTATGAGAACCTGGCAACGGGAACGACGATACGCCTCATCGCCGTGACCCTGCCCGCCTGGCCGCTCCTGCTACTTGGGACGAGCCTCGCGGGCGGCGCGGTCTGGCTCTGGATCATACGCGCTGTGATGCGGAAGCGGAAGACCTGAAATCTCCCGGCACAGATCTTCCTAGATCAATGTATGAAGGCCGCACAGGGAAGGCGGCTCGCAAGACGTGAACGGGTGACACATCTCCGATCGGCTATCGAAGGAGCGGTGATGAATATCGAGCTCTCCAGGCTGCCGTATGCCGGCTCACGCCAACCCCTGCTCGCTCCTCGTGGAGCTGTCGCGACGAGCCAGCCGCTAGCCGCGCAGGCCGGTCTCGCGATACTCCAGCGCGGGGGGAGCGCCGTCGACGCGGCCCTCGCCACGGCGATAGCGCTCACGGTCGTCGAGCCGACCTCGAACGGGATCGGCGGCGATGCCTTCGCGCTGGTCTGGGATGGTGTGAAGCTGCACGGACTCAACGGATCGGGACGCTCGCCCATGGCGCTCGACAGGGACGTCGTCCGGCAGCAGGGCCATACGACGATGCCGGCCCGTGGATGGTTGACCGTTACGGTTCCGGGCGCTCCGGCGGCGTGGCGTGATCTACATCGCCGCTTCGGCAAATTGCCCTTCGCGACGCTCTTCGAGCCGGCTACCTGGTATGCCGAGCAGGGCTATCCAGTTTCGCCGGTACTGGCAAGCATGTGGCGCAGCGCCGAGCAAGCTTATCGCGGCCTTCCAGAGCCGCAGTTCGCCGGCTGGGCGCCGACGTTTGCTCCCGGAGGCCGCGCGCCGGCAGCCGGCGAGACGTGGCGGAGTCCCGACCATGCGCGGACGCTGAGCCGGATCGCCGAATCGGAAGCAGCCGATTTTTACGAAGGCGAGACGGCCCGCGCGATCGTGAAGTTCGCCGCTGAGACGGGAGGGCTGATCGCCGCAGGGGATTTTGCGAAGCATGCCAGCACCTGGGTCGACCCGATCAGCACTGCCTATCGCGGCTACGACGTCTGGGAGATCCCACCCAACGGCCAGGGGCTGACCGCGCTGATCGCCCTCAACATCCTCGAAGGCTTCGGCTTGAGGGAGATCCCGCGCGAGTCGACGCGCAGCTACCATCTCCAGATCGAGGCGATCAAGCTCGCGTTCGCCGACGCCCAGCGCTACATCGCGGACCCCGAGCGGGCAGATGTGCCGACCGCGGCCCTACTGTCGAAGGCATACGCAGCCGGACGCCGTGCGTTGATCGGCGAGCGGGCGCTCGAGCCCGTGCCCGGCGAGCCCGGACGCGGCGGAACGGTCTATCTATGCGCGGCCGACATGGACGGCATGATGGTCAGCATGATTCAGTCGAACTACTCGGGCTTCGGCTCGGGCATCGTCGTCCCCGGAACCGGGGTCGCCCTGCAGAATCGCGGCTCGGGCTTCAGGCTCGAAGCAGACCATTTGAACCGGCTCGAGCCCGGCAAGCGGCCGTTTCACACGATCATCCCAGGCTTCTTGACGCACGAGCGGCAGGCCGTCGGACCATTTGGCGTGATGGGCGGCCATATGCAGCCGCAGGGCCACGTGCAGATGATCGTCAACACGATCGATTACGGTTTCAACCCGCAGGCAAGCCTGGACGCGCCGCGATGGTACTGGACCCATACACGCGAGGTCGCCTTGGAGCCCGACGTCCCCGAGGGTATTGTGCAAGGGCTGCGCGAGCGCGGCCACGAGGCGCTGGTCGCTCAGAACCGAGGGCTCTTCGGGCGAGGACAGATCATCTGGCGCCTGCCGTCGGGTGCCTATGTCGCCGGGAGCGACGGGCGAACCGACGGCTGCGCGGTAGGCTACTGAGCAGGAACGACGAGGATGCTCCTGGAAAGCGGAGGCGCGTATGGCTCCTGAGGCGGCGGCATCGTATGTCGCGTCGCGCCGCGTGGGCGATGCCACGATCACGGTCATCTCGGAGGGAACATTTCCGTGGAACCCTGAGCTTCAGGCGCCGGAAGCTGAATGGCGAAGGGCGATGCCAGAGGCCGACGCGCAGGGAGCCGTTCCGCTCGCGATCAACGTCGTTCATATCCGGCTTGGCGACGCGTCGATCCTGGTCGACCCCGGCTTCGACGATCCATCGCCCGGAAACCAGGAGGAGTTTCCGGGCATCCTCCGATCGCCCGGCCTACAGGCGGGACTGGCTCACCTCGGCATTCGGCCGGAAGAGATCACCCACGTGGTGATCACCCACGCGCATGGCGACCACTTTGCCGGGGTAACGGTCGAGCGCGACGGCCGGCGCGAGGCGCGCTTTCCGCAGGCACGCCATCTGATCGGCCGCCCGGACTGGCAGGGCAATCCCGAGCGCACGCACGCCGGCTCGCCGCTGGCGGTGCATCTCGGAGCGCTCGATCGGCTCGGCCTCCTGGATCTGGTGGATGGCGACCGCGAGGTGGTACCCGGCGCGACGATGATCCATGCGCCGGGAGAGACGCCAGGCCATTCCGTCGTGCGCGTGTCGTCCGCGGGCGAGACCTTTTTCGTGCTCGGCGACCTCTTCCACCACGCCTGCGAGGCCGAGCACCCGGATTGGGTTTCCGCCGGTCGCGATCAGGCAGCCATGCGCGCCTCGCGCGACCGGCTGATGGCCGAAGCGGCGGCGACCAAGGCGACGGTGCTGTTTACGCACCAGCGCTTTCCGGGATGGGGACGGATCGTGCCGGCGTCGAGCGGCTACCGCTTTGTAGCGACGGGAGCCTCGCAAACCTAAAGGTCTGTCGCCGATGATATAAAGTTAGCGATGGTTCCACAACGGTTCAGTTAAGGAGGCCGCAATGTTGAAGTTCATCGGCGGCGCCATTATCTATTGGGCGGTCCGCCGGCTGGCCGGGTCCCGGGACGTCGCCGATTAGGAGAAACAGGTTGGCAGACAAGCAGCACGACGACAAGACATCCGGCCAAGGCGGCGCCGATCCGGCATCGTCCGGCGGCAGCACGACGCATGATTACGGCGGCCTCGGCCAGGAGCTCGAGCAGGTCGATCTTGCCGGTGCGCAGGAGGTCGAGGGCGATCCGCCCGGCAACCTCGTCGTGGGCCTCGACGAAACCGCGATCAGCAGGCAGGCCGGCGAGGACGCCGGGGTGGACGACCGCATGTGACGACGATCAAAGCCCGCTTTCGATCGCGCGGCTACAACCTCATGCTTGATATAGTCCTTCAGAAAATGATCTGGACAGAGCCTAACCATGACGAACGGGATGCGGTATCCTCTGCGGTGAAGCTGATGACTTCTTTCACGACAGAGGAGGCAGCCCGTGGCGTTTACGATAGCCTTCAGCCGCCCAACTGTCAAGACCTTGGCCCCAGAACTCCAGGCTGCCTTGCGCCTCGGCGATGGCCGACGCTCCCGTCATA
>JBBSGA010000318.1:0-7443 GCA_038254585.1 Chloroflexales bacterium
AGGCTGGCCGTCAGAACGGGGTGGCCCGGCTCGGTCCTGGCAGAAACGGGACGACGATGCATGCACTTTCCTCCTCTAGTGGTCAGCACATGGCAGCATAGAGGTTGTCACCGGCCGCGCCATCCTGCAAATGAGCGATCTTTGCCTAGCTCAAATGACAGATGTTCTCCTGCCTGCGTTGAGATCGATGCCCCACACACTGGGATGAGGGGGTAACACGGTGCAAAGCCCGAAGCTCAGAGGTTACGTGTTGTAACCTTCCTGGCTGTAACCTTCCTGTGAGAATTATCCAGGTTAGGATTGTGCCAAATCAAGCACACCTGGTGCTCCCCATGGCATGAAGGCACTCGATCTGGGCTTTCCAGCACGTCAACATCATCATGTAAGGATAGCAACTGCCGAACAACGAAGATCAGCCCTATCACCGCTACCACGGTCAAGGGTGCGAAGCCAAAGGCGCCCGAGCGTAGCGGACTGAGAAACAGCAAAATATACGCGGCTGCGAGCGGAACCCGAATAGACGGGCGGGAAGGTGCCTCGTTTAGCAACAGGAGCGCGGGAATGAAGAGGATGACGCCATCATACACGAAGAAGTGGGGGTTGATGACGAAGTTCATGAGTAACATAGTTACATAGAGTAGGAGGAACTGGCGGGCGTGCCGAGCGGGCCTGGAGGCAATGCGAGCAAAGAGGGCTGCCACGATGATCGTAGCAGCGACAACGACGAGAAGCGGGAGCGGCTCCGGCATAAAGCTTCGTGCTAGGGCTGTCAACGAGATCATCTTCGACGCAAGCTGTTGGGCCAGTTGCTGGTAAAAACCAGACGTCGTGAGGAGATCGATATACTCGAGGGTGCCAGCCAGACCCAACAGCGCCATCGACAACGCTGCAAGGGTCGAGGCTACAGCCATCCAGGCAGATAAAGCACGCCACCGTCGCTGAAGGAGCAGCAGGATCGGCACCAGTAGAAAGAGCTGCGGCTTGAACACCCCGAGACCTAGGACGGACCCCGCGGCTGTATCACGCCCGGCCAGGAGCAGCCGTAGCCCAACGACAAACAACAGCAGCGAGATCGCGGCGTCCTGACCCGCGATCAGCAACAAGAACGCTGCCCGACACGAGAAGGCAACCAACAGCACGCGCCCGAATCCATAGGGGTGCAGGTTGGGAACGAGCGGCCAAAGCAGGCGCAAGCTGGCAGTGAGCAGACAAATGGTCAGGCCCAGCCAGAGTGTGAAGGCGACTGGATATGGCAGTGCGGCGAAGGGAGCGTAGAGGTAGGCGACGATGGGCGGTGAGAGAAAAGCGTTTAGAAAGTCCTTCGGTCCGCTCCCGGCCAGCAATTCCTGCTGTACGACCCACTGATTTCTGAGATCGTACAGGCGGTGAATATCGCCTTTCAAGGCGATATTGCCGGCCGTAACTTGAGCGACGAAGTCCGATGTCATCGCCCGGCTCTCGTACGGTCCAAAACTGAAGACGAAGGCCAAAGTGTACATCCCCGACATGACAAGTAGTGCCATTATCGAGTAGTGATAGACGCGGCGAGGCGTGAGTAAGGCGTCGACCTTGGAGGTGACGCTTTGTAATTGTTGCATTAGCACTGTCCTTTGAGCGATTTACGGCCCGGATTCTAGGAGGCGAACGTTGGGACCGCTCGTATTCACAGCCGAGTGACTATAGGTCACCATCATGCGGGGATGCCTGTACGTGGTATCGGTCCAACTGGTGAACGTCGAGTCAGCCATTGGCCATACCTCATCGCAGGCTGCTCAATCCAGCGATAGGTCGCCAGGGAGAGAGCGATCGTCGCTGCAAGCCAGATCGTTGTTGTCAGCACGACATTGCCTTGAGGCGGAATAATCCAGATGACCAACGTGTGGATCAGAAAGAGCGAATAGCTAATACGGCCCAACCAGGCCAACCAGGTCGGGATGTGTCGATCTCGCCAGCGAAGGGCCAAGCCGAAGGCGGCAAACGCGACGATTCGTGCCGTCAGATAGGGCAGAAGGGTTTGAAAGGCGGTCCAGGGGCGAAGGTTGGGCGGAAGGGCGACGAGCACGAGTGCCAGCACGGCAACACCAAGTGCGGTGCGCCGTGGCATCCGGCCGGTCACACCCTGCATGACCAAGGTGCCGCAAAACATTACACCCATATAGCGCAGGAGGTCACCGGAGCCGGGGACCACCACGTCAATGAGCAGCGCCGCGACGAGGAATCCAACCGTGAGCGCCACTGAACGCTGGCTAACGTGGCAGACAAACAATATGGACACCAGGACGTAGAACAGCAATTCAATCGTGAGCGTCCAATAGACGCCGATCAGATGTGGCACACCGAGAAAGCCCTGAACCATGGTCATGTTCGCCAGAACGGTGTGCATGGGCTGGGTAGCTAAGAAGGCTACTGGATTGAACAGCAGGTAGCTTGTTTCTGGAGTTACCAGGCCGGCGCCGTAACAGACGAAGGCACCCGCGATACTGACCCAGTATAGCGGGTATAGGCGGCAGATCCGCCGTACCCAGAAGCGCCATAGGGAGCCCTGCCGTTCCAGCGACAGCGGGATCATGAAGCCGCTACACAGGAAGAACGCGATGACGCCGGCATGACCGAGATGAAGATATTTAAGCGCAATCAGGCGAAGCGCCGGCGACACAAAGAGCCCTGCGTGATACACGACCACTGCAAGTGCCGCGAGACCGCGGAGCCCGTCGAGGGACGCGAGTCGTTGCGCCCGGCTCGTTATAGGAGTCGCGTTGGTCACGGTAATACGGGGGCATCTGTCGGGCGCAGGACGGACGAACAGGCCATGCACTTGTATCCCTTCCTGATTTCAAGACGTCTATCTCTCTACCTACAGAGCGAGAGGGCACCCATTGGGGGAACAAATATATGAGAGGATACCTGCCCATGTCAGGTTCGGCATCCTGCAAATGAGCTAGCTTTGCCCTAGCTTGGGAATGCCCATACAGGACAACGCGCCCATCTCCGCTGTCCCTGCTCACTCGAGCGAGACGAAGAGATAGGCGCGCTGTGCTGTTGAATCGAGGCGCCGGTGCCCCGGCGGCAGAGCCTCCTGGGGAGGACTGCGGATCGCGGGCCGGGGCAGTCTAGTGCAAGGAGTGCTGCGCGGACCGCCTGTGCTGCCGGTAGGCATGGATCTGATAACCGGCGGCGAGCTCGACCACCAGGAGGCCAACGAAGCAAATCTCACGCTGCGTAGCAAGAGAGACGCCCAGGCCGGGGACACCGGTCACAAGGAGGAGCAGCATCCCCACTGCCGCGAACCAACTAACGAAGAGCAGGCCCGTGCGAAGAGTGGCCGGCAGCAGAGATCGCGCCGTCGTATAGGTGGTAAGCCGTTCGCGCTGTGTCGATGCCATGATCTCGCTCCATTTATGGTGTGTCGATAGTACAGATATCAGCAAGATCGA
This sequence comes from Chloroflexales bacterium, assembly GCA_038254585.1. Lineage (GTDB taxonomy): Bacteria > Chloroflexota > Chloroflexia > Chloroflexales > Kallotenuaceae > JBBSGA01. The sequence continues at coordinate 3,435 of JBBSGA010000318.1, forward strand.
TGCTAGCGCATGCCGGCGGCGCCGGACAGATCCGCAAGTCCTTATCGGCGATGGCCACAAGGGGCACGTGGGGCGAGCTGAAGTTGTCGGAGCAGCAGCCTACCGCTACAATGGATGTTGCCTCGCCACTGCAGGGAGCGCTATGTCATTCGGTACACTCAAGGTGACCTATCGGAACGGCCGCCAGGACACGGTCGAGCTGGAGAAGGCGGCGATGAGCCTCGGCTCGGGGGCCGATAACGACGTCGTGCTGCGCGACCCGTTCGTCGACCTGCATCATGCCGAGGTTCGCTGCACGGAGCGCGGCTGCCAGGTGCTCGACCTGGGGAGTGCCACCGGGACGATCGTGAACGGCTCAGGGTTGAGCCCGAATGTGGCTGGGTCGCTGCGCGACGGCGCAGTGATCGAGATCGGCCGTGTGACGCTGACTTTTCACGCGCCCGCGGCCGCGGTTAAGGGGGACAAGGCCAAAGTCAAGCAGCCGCGACGACGCGCCGCGCCGCCGGCGCCCGCGGCGCGGCGCCGCCTACCACGCCGCCCATTCTTTTTCGCCGAAGCAGTGGTGATTGTGCTCGCGGCGGTGGTGCTGGGCGGCGTGCTGCTGCGTCCCTACCTTTCTCGGACGAGTGTTCCCGCCAGTGGCGCGGCGCCCGTGAGCGTGGCAACGGCGGCTCCCACGCTGCCGAGTGCAATTGCGACCCAGGGTCAGGCGCGGCTGTACGTCGTGACAACAGCGGGCGGAAGGCGGCTCAACGTGCGGGCCGCGCCGAGCCAGACGGCAGCGGTCGTCGGGCAGCTGGGCAACGGGGCAGCAGTGCGCGCGATCGAAGGGCCGGTGCCGGGCGGGGGCCTCACCTGGGTCCGGATCGAGGGAGGCGGCGTTGCGGGCTGGTGTGTGCTGGACGGGCTACGGCCGCGCTGAGGGCCTCGGGCGCGGGATAGCAGGTATTTATCGACAAATGCGTAAGATGCTCGGTCTCCCGCGCATGACGCGCGCGGATCTCCAGGAAGCGCTCACGATACTCCGTGACCTCGCAGAGGGCCTTCTCGTACGAGGCGAGCATCGACAAGATGGCGACGAGGTCGGCCATGGTCTTGGCGAAGAAGAGACCGGCGACCTCGCCGCGGCGCTGCCACACGACGAGCGATTCGGCCTGGAGGTCGTCGCGCCCCGGGACGGAGGTGGCGGCCCCCTGGTCGGGCGGCGCAAAGACGAGCACCTCGTCGCCTTCTTCGAGCCGGTTGGACCAGTCGAGCAGCACCGGAAAGCCGAGGCCGGCAGAGATCGCTTGGACTACCTGGTCTCTTGAGCTGCCCGGCTGGAGGGCGATTGGGGCGAGGGGAACGCGGACGGCGTTGCCGTCGCCGTGCCAGTAGGTCCGCATCCAGGCTGCTCCTTCCCAACGTTTAGTTCCGCCGAAGCTATTGTATCGTGAATGCCGTGGAAGATATAGTTACGCAGGGTAACACGAGGGCAGTATGACCATTTCTCATCAACTTATGACGGCAGATGAACTGCTGGGGATGCCTGACGATGGTTTTCGCTATGAACTCGTGCGGGGAGAACTGCGGCGTATGTCACCAGCCAGCCACCGGCACGGACGAATCGTTCTCAACCTTACGACGCCACTCGATCAGTTTGTCCGCGCACATGCACTTGGAGCTGTGTATGCGGCTGAGACGGGATTCAAGCTTGCGTCCGATCCCGACATGGTACGCGCGCCGGACGTGGCCTTTGTGCGGCGAGAGCGCGTCGACGCTGTTGGGGAGATCGAGGGCTATTGGCCGGGCGCACCCGATCTCGCCGCCGAGATCGTTTCGCCCAACGATGCATACACCGAGGTTGAAGAGACAGTTATGGACTTCCTTATGGCTGGAACTCGTATGGTGCTGGTTGTCAATCCACGGCAGCGGATAGTAACCGTCTACCGAGCCCTGGCGGATATCAGCATTCTGACGGAGAACGACACGGTTGACGGCGAGGATGTAGTACGCGGCTGGACTTTGCCGGTCCAGGCGTTGTTTGCCTAGGATTGCCATTCGTAATTGTTTTATCGCTCACCGGTTGGCGGCAACCAGATTCGCCGGTACGTGCCGGTCTTCGAGGCCGGCGGCGCGCCCCTGATGATCATAGCTTTATGCTACGGCACTACTTGAACGCTGCCGAACTGGCGAAAGTGGTCGTCGAAAGCGAAAGCTTGTGACAGCCGGTGCCGTTCGATCACCACCTTGCTGATACAATCGGTGAAGCTCCACTCTTTGTCTGAGAACTGGCGAAAGACCTGCCATGCTTGCGCAATGTCAGCGGGTGAAAGGTAGAGGATTGTTGCGAGCGAACCGGCGAAAAACTCTGCTCCAAGGGCGATTGCACTTCGACCCTGCCGGCGTGCACGCAAGAGAGTCAGGGTTTCGTCCACGATGTAATCCGTCGTGACAAGCGGCTCCGTATTGTGCCGAAGCCAGTGCGCAGCTGCCAGATGATCGACATCCGAGGGAACGACGCTAGCGAACCAGGCGCCCGTGTCGACGAAGATCATTGAGCTCCGTTCTCTCCATAAAGGATCTTGTCGTGATCCCGGCCTGAAAACTCTTCATTGCCGGAGGGACGAGCCATGGCAGCGATTGCCCCGAGGATCTCGGCGGGTACCCTATCCTGACGCACCGATTCCTTCGTCGTAACAGTAACCTCAACATGTGTTCCCTCGGGGAGGGAGATCGGCTCCATCAAACGTAGCATGCCGTGTTCGTAAACAGCTTCCACTCTCGTCGTCATGGCTGTGCCTTCCTCATTCCGAGTGTTCGCTATGTTAACCCCAGCGCGAAAGTCCCGGATTAGAACTTGTCGCAACAGCGACGTTTAGTCCCGCTGAAGCTATTGTAGCGTGAATGCCATGGACCGGCATGCTCCCTCACCGATTGGCGGCAATCAGATTCGGCGGTACGCGCCGGTCTTCCAGGCCGGCGGCGGCGCGCATCTGCGCTTCGTCAAGCGACTCCTCGCGCAGGAGAGCCTCGGCCAGCGCTTCGAGGCGCCAGCGCTCGCGGGTGAGCAGGTCGATCGCCTTGGCGTAGCCCTCGTCGACGATGCGGCGCGTGGCGTCGTCGATGGCCTCGGCCGTTTTCTCGCTGTAGGGACGCGAGCCGCCGGCTCCCAGGCCGTTGTCGAGGTAGTTGCCCTCGTCGGCCCCGGTGAGGGCGATCATACCGACCTCCGGGCTCATGCCCCAGCGCGTGACCATCACGCGGGCGAGGTCGGTGACTTGCTTGATGTCGTTCTCGGCGCCGCTGGTGACCGTGCCGTAGACGATCTGTTCCGCGGCGCGACCGCCGAGCGCGTTGACGATGCGGGCACGGAGGTAGGGCTCGCCGTAATTGTAGCGGTCGTCTTCGGGCACCGAGAGGGTGACGCCCAGCGCCTGGCCGCGCGGCACGACGGTGACGCGGCGGACAGGGTCGCCCTCGGGCTGCAACAGTCCGAGCAGGGCATGGCCGGCCTCGTGGAACGCGACGCGGCGCCGCTCCTCGGGCAGCAGCGAGAGCCGCCGCTCGGCGCCGAGCGAGATTTTCTCGAGGGCGGCGGCGAAATCGTCGGGGCCGACGGCATCGCCGCCTTTGCGCGCGGCGAGCAGGGCGGCTTCGTTGACGAGGTTGCGCAGGTCGGCGCCGACGAGGCCGACGGTCTCGGAGGCGATCAGGTTGAGGTCGGTGTCGGGCGCGAGGGGCACGCCGCGGGTGTGGACCTGGAGGATAGCGGCACGGCCGGGGCGGTCGGGGGGCTGGACGGTGACGCGGCGGTCGAAGCGGCCGGGACGCAGCAGGGCCGGGTCGAGGACGTCGGCACGGTTGGTCGCGGCGAGCACGATCACGGCCTCGCGCGCGTCGAAGCCGTCCATCTCGACCAGGAGCTGGTTGAGGGTTTGCTCGCGCTCGTCGTTGGACCCACCGCCCATGGGATTGCTGCCGCCGCGCTTGCGGCCGATGGCGTCCAGCTCGTCGACGAAGATGATCG
>JBBSGA010000319.1:0-7288 GCA_038254585.1 Chloroflexales bacterium
GCTCGGTCGCTCGACGAGCGACAATGGATCCTCAACCGGCAGGGCAAGGCGCCGTTCGTGATCTCATGCCAAGGCCACGAAGCAGCACAGGTCGGAAGTGCCTCTGCGCTCGAGCCAGGCAAAGATTGGATTGCTGGCTACTACCGTGATCTGGGCGTCATGCTCACGGTCGGTATGACGCCGACCGAGGTCATGCTGGGACTGTTCGCGCGTGGTGACGATCCAAGCAGTGGAGGCCGCCAGATGCCCGCGCACTATAGCCACCCGCGCCTCAACATCCTGTCACAGTCATCTCCGACGGGAACGCAGGTGGCTCACGCCGCGGGCATCGGCCTGGCGATTAAGATACGGAACGAGACGGCGGGCCGCGTCGTCGACGACGCGGTTGTATGGACCTCCTTCGGCGAGGGAACTTCGTCGCAGGGCGACGTACACGAAGCTATGAACCTTGCCGCTACCCATTCCCTCCCGGTCATCTTCGTCTGTGAAAACAATGGCTACGCTATCTCGGTTCCGCAGCAGCGGCAGATGCACGTAGCAAACGTCGCGGACCGCGCCGCGGGGTATGGGTTTCCGGGGATCTCGGTCGACGGGACGGATCCGATCACATGCTATGAAGCGACCGCGTCGGCTGTCGCGCGTGCCCGCCACGGCGAGGGCCCCACACTTGTCGAATTCAAATGCCTCCGCTTGACACCGCACTCCTCGGACGACAATGACCGTACCTACCGGAGCGCGGACGAGCTGAAAGAGATGAAGACGCACGATCCGGTGGCCGGCTTCTGCGCGTTTCTCAAGGCCGAGCAGATCCTTACAGATGCGGAGGACAAAGCGATTCACACGCGGGTTCAGAATCAGGTCGACGAAGCGACGGCGGCCGCCGAGGCGGCGCCCCCGCCGGATCCGAGTACGCTCATGCGATACGTTTACGCCGAAGGAGGGCTGTAGATCATGGCCGAGATGAGCTTGCTCGAGGCCCTGCGCTCCGGCCTAGACGAGGCGATGGCCGCGGACGAGCGCGTCTTCATCTTTGGCGAGGATGTAGGGCGGCGCGGCGGCGTCTTCCGGGTCACCGAGGGCCTGATCGACAAATACGGCCCCTACCGCGTCCTCGATGCGCCGCTCGCCGAATCGATCATCGCGGGCGCATCGATTGGGGCGGCGTGCTACGGCATGCGGCCGGTGGCCGAGATTCAGTTCGCCGATTTCATCTGGCCGGCCACGAATCAGATCATCAGCGAAGCGGCCCGTATACGCTACCGATCGAACAACGGTTGGAGTGTGCCGATGGTCATTCGTGCGCCCTACGGCGGAGGCATCCACGGCGCGCTCTACCACTCGCAGAGCGTCGAGGCCTTCTTCGCGCATGTGCCTGGGCTCAAGATTGTCGCGCCCGCCACGCCCTACGACGTCAAAGGCCTGATCAAGAGTGCAATCGCCGACCCGGACCCGGTCATCTTCCTCGAGCACAAGAAGACATACCGGCTGATCAAAGGTGAAGTTCCGGACGAGGATTACACCGTACCGCTTGGAGCCGCCGACATCAAGCGCAGCGGCAACGACCTGACCGTGATCACCTATGGCTTGATGCTGCACTACACCCTCGAGGCCGCGACGCAGCTTGCCGCGCACGACGGCGTCGCGGCGGAAGTCGTCGATCTACGCACCATTCGCCCGCTCGACCGCCAGACGATCCTGGACAGCGTCCGTAAGACCGGCAAGGTGCTGATCGTGCATGAGGATAACCTCACGGGAGGCATTGGGGCCGAGATCGCGGCGATCATCGCGGAGCACGCCTTTGAGCATCTCGACAGTCCGATTATGCGCCTTGCCGGCGCCGACGTTCCTGCTATGCCTTTTGCAGGCGACCTTGAGCATGCATTCATGCCGTCGCCGGAACGCATCCTCGCCAAGCTTCGCGAGCTAGCCGCCTACTAGGGGAGCGGCGGCTCAATCCTTCAGCCTGCGTCCCCGGCAAGGAGTTGGCATGCCCATCGACGTAAAGATGCCCCGGCTTGGGGAGAGCGTTGTCGAAGGAACAGTCGGTCGCTGGCTCAAGCGGCCGGGCGATACCGTCAAGCGACATGAGGCGTTGCTCGAAGTGACGACCGATAAGGTCGACACCGAGGTGCCGTCGACGATCGATGGCAGGGTGCTCGAGCTCCTAGTGCCAGAAGGGGAGACCGTACAGGTCGGAACGGTGATCGCGCGGCTGGCCGAGGTAGGCGAGCAGCGGCAGGCGACGGACCGCGCGAGCACGGCCACAGAAGGCGAGCCCCGCTTTGCCCCACCCATCTCGCCCGTCGTCGCCCGCCTCGCCGCCGAGCACGGCATCGACCTGGCGCACATCAGTGGGACGGGTGCCAACGGGCGGATCACGAAGAAGGATGTCGAGCACTACCTGGCCCCAGACGAAACGCCCCCAGGGACGGCGGATAGCGGCGCGGGCCGCCGGCAGGCGAGCAGTGAACGACTAGCCGTGGCATCGGGCCAGACCGTCGAGGAGACCCCAGACCACGCGCCTCTCCTTCTCGACAGCGCGCGCATCGAGGGTATGCGTCCGGCAGGCGACGAGCTCGTCCCACTCTCGCCGATGCGGCGGGCGATCGCCGACCATCTGGTACGGTCGAGGCACACGGCTCCACACGTAACGACGGTAATGGAGGTAGATTTGTCACGTGTTTCGGCGCACCGCGAGCGCGTCAAAGCCGACTTCGAGCGCCAGGGAGCACATCTGACCTTCACCCCCTACTTCGTGCTGGCTGCCGTGGCGGCACTCCGCGCGCTGCCGATCATCAATGCCTCCTTTCGTGACGACGGCATCCAAATGCACGCGCGCATCCATATCGGGGTCGCCGTCGCACTACCGGACGGCCTGATCGTGCCGGTAATCAAGGACGCGGACGAGCGCAGCCTCCTGGGACTCGCTCGTGAGGTCGGCGACCTGGCGGAGCGGGCGCGCTCGCGGCGCCTGCGACCGGACGACATCGAGGGCGGCACATTCACGATCACGAACCACGGCGTGAGCGGCTCAATCTTCGCGACGCCGATCATCAACCAGCCGCAAGCTGCGATCCTAGGCATCGGCGCAATCGAGAAACGTGCTGTCGTCATCTCGGAAGGCGATCTCGACGCGATCGCGATCAGGCTGCGCTGCTATCTGAGCCTTACCTTCGACCACCGGCTGATCGACGGAGCTACGGCCGACCACTTCCTCCAAGTTATGAAGCAGAGCATCGAAAACTATGGTGCGTAAGCGGTGAGCGACCCGGCAGCCGAATTCAGGCCTGTGCTCGGAAGAGTCCCTCGCTCAGGGCTCGCCTTTCTCCACGCCGGATCCGGCGCCGCGGTCGTTCTACTGCATGGGTGGGGAGCATCGAAGGAGCTCTGGTGGAGCACGATCAAGGCGCTGGAGCCTTTCTATTCGGTCTATGCGTTCGATTGGCCCGGCCACGGCAGCCCGGCGCTGGAGACGGACGCGGATATCCTCGACGCGCTGGTCGAATCGACAGCTACAACCTGCGATACGCTCGGCTTGCACCAGATCGTCCTCGTCGGGCATTCCCTCGGCGGCAACATCGCCGCCCGTGTCGCGATCGAGCGTCCGGAGCTCGTGGCGAGGCTGGTGCTCGTCGACGCCGCGATCGACTCGCGGTACCTTTCGGCGCTAAGCCGGCTTTATGTCGACCCGCGCTGGGGCGAAGCAGCGATCCGGCTCAACCGGCGGCTCTCAGGGCCCTTTGCCCGCATGGGCGCACGAGTGCCGCATGAACACGGCGGCGGAGTTGTGTGGCCCTGGATGCGCCGGGCGCGCTATATGGCGCGCGTAGACACTCACGTGCTGCATTCATTTCTCGCGGCACTCCATCGCGGCTCCATCGCCGACCGCGTCGACGCGATCACCCAGCCGACGCTCGTAGTAACCGGCGAGCATGACCCACTTGTACATCCTCGCCAGGCATATCTCCTGGCGGACGCGATTCCCTGCGCCCGGCTCGCCATCATCAAGGGCGCCTACCATACCCCAATGGACGAGCGGCCCGCAGATTTCTATCGTGCGCTGCTTACATTTCTGGACGAGACTGCCAAGCAGTCGGCTTAATCAGAAGACCTCGGCGCCGTACTCGGCCAGCTCGTCGGCGAAATCCTCGACCTCACGCGTCGTCTTGAGCCGATCGAGCCGCTGGAGCAGCAGCCGGATTTTCGCTTCACCGGCTAAGGGAGCTCGCTCGACGAACTGCCTGAGGTAGATCTTGAGGACGCGAAGCTGGTTTGATGTGAGGCGCTCGCCTGCCATATAGGCCTCGACGGCATCCTCGAGGACGCCGGTCTGCTCTTCCATCCAGAAGCGCGGCGGTTTCGCGACCTTGAAAGGATAGGGATACTCGGGATTCGCGACGAAGACGAGCCCCTCGATCGTCTCCGGCTCAGGCTTTACCGCGTCCGCATCCGACGCATTCGCCGCGGGGGTCTCTTCTTCTGCCATCGTCGGCGCCTCCTGGCTCCGGTGGTATGTCATCGTTTTGATAGTCCGCCGAATGAATTCGGCGTCTGATATAGCGAAACGCGCTGAAGCGCGTTGAGAAAGGCCAGAAACGAATTCGTCCTCAGTGTGGCCGGGCATTCGACCACGCGGTGCTGGAATGTTTCGACACGGGCTTGGTCCAGTTTACGCAGCGCTTAGAAAGGAACCGTCAGCAAGGTATTGACCCACTCGTCTGCTTCCGATGCCGCCCAGATCAGAATCAGCTCTTCAATCGCCACGCGCACGTCTGTGTTCTGCGATATGATGAAGCGGCCGGGACTGCTCTCCCTCGCGATGAAGGTTGCGAAGTAGCGCGGCATCGTCTTACGATCATGTGAGACGAGAATGCGTCCTTCTCGCGCTGCATATGCCAGCACCAACGGATCAGCTACGCCGCGCAAGCCTGCTTCATCTGCCGCTTGAAAGTCGATCAGCGGCTCGCGGCGTCGGACGCCTGCGATGATGTCCGCGTTCAGATCAGCATCCGCCTGGTAGCGAATCTTCAACGCGCACTCGTCTCACGTTGCTTGCGCGCTGCTTCCAGGCGATCGTGCACCTCCGGCTTCGCCCTGCGTAGCGCTGCGCGTGACGCCTGGCGCAGGGCCTCAAATTCCGCTTCGCCTTGTCGCAGGTACGCGTTGATCGCTTGCTCATGTGCCAGGTAATACGCAATGGCGCCGTAGACCTGTTCAAGGGTCAGGAACGGAAATGACCGCACGATGGACTCTGGCGGGGCGCCGCGCTGGAAGGCATATACGAGCGAGTCGAGTGAAATGCGGGTGCCAGTGATCCAGTAACCATCGTCGCGTTGTTCAACGTAGTCTGTGGTCATCACCATCTTCCTCACATCACGCACGGGCGGAGCCTGCTGACGTCAAACGCGGGAACCTGACCTGAGCCCAGGGCCAAGTGGCGCGGCCGGATGCCAGCCATCATCCTCACCGCCGTGGAGATAGACTCTACCACAACCGTCGCCGCAACCGTTCGAGCTCGGGCGGTTGCACGCCGGCCGGCGATCCAGCAGGGCGGTATAGGCTCGGGCTTTACGTGTGCTAAAATGCGCACGACTTCCCAATGGTCTCACGGCGAATCGAGTACCCCATATGCCTGTCTCCCCTATCCAACGTCAGTTCCTGCGCAGCGCCTCGGTTGCCCTGCTTATCGGCGTCGTGCTGCTATCCGGCTCCTGGATCGGTGTGTCAGCCGCCGCGTCGCAGCTTACGCCGGCGCTCACTCCTGGCCCGACCGCCACGCCGACCACCGACGTGGTGCAGATCATCACGGGTGGTAATGAGGCGGCAAATGCTAGCGCACTGTTACGGAGGTTCGGTATTCCGCTCGGCACCGGGGCGGTCGCGCTGATGCTCCTGTTTTTCGTGCTGCGGGCCGTGGGAAAGGAAAATCTCGACACGCTGGCGAAGCGGCTGAATGTTGTGGGTTGGACGTTCGGCGCGCTCGACCGGCGGCGCAACCGGCGCTCGCTGGATGCAGGATCGCTACGGTATCTCAAGTGGCTGGAAGGCAAGTACGGGCGGCTGCAGCCGCTCGGCATCGGCACCAGCAATGTCGATCTTGACCTCGACAAGGTGTACGTCCCGCTGCACACCGTCGAACAGATGGAGATCGAGCAATATTACCGGCGCATGCATGGCGAGCACGCAAAGTTCGTAGCTAACGGCACAGTGGCTGAAGGCACCGATTTTATGGTGGAGTCCATCGAGACCGACCGAGAGCCGCTGGACATCTTTACACAAAGGATGGGACGCCTCGGACGAAGACAGCCGACGCAGATCTTCACGTTGCTCAGCGACCCCGCAATTTTGGCGGCACCGAAGGCCAATACCCGGCGTAGGTCCGGCCGAACGGCGCAGCGTGAGGAAGAGGAACCGCAGCCGGTGACGACGACCAAGCTGCTGCTGCTCGGCGATGCCGGTAGCGGCAAGACCACGACGCTTTGCTACGCGGCGCTGCAGCTGGCGCAGGCGTTCCGCAGCGGCAAGGCCGCGGCGCTGCGCGAGGGGTTAGGATTGTATCTTGTGCGCCCGCCGTTCCCGATCTACGTGCGGCTAACCCTCTTCTCGAAGTGGCTGCCGTCCGACCTCGAGCGTCTCTCGCCGGAGGAGCGGCAGGATTTTCTCGGCGCCAAGCCGGTCCTCTTTCTGCGCTGGCTGGACGACGAAGTGGCCGATCTGTGTGACGCGCCCGCCGGTACGCTCTCGGCGCATGTGAAGAACGGGCGCGCGTTGTTGCTGCTCGACGGGCTCGACGAGGCGGGCGACGAAGATCGCCGGGCACACCTGGCGCGCATCATCGCCAACCTCGCCGCCGGCTACCCCGACAATCGCTACCTGGTTGCCAGCCGTCCCGCCGGCTACGGCAGGCGCGTGCAGCTTGGTAGCTTCTTGCTCCGGAACTTACGCCCGCTCGACCCTTCCGAAGCGCGTGAGCTGATCCGGAAGTGGTTCCTCGCCGTCGAAGCGCGGTTGGCCGAGGCCGGCTTGGCGCGCCAGCAGCAGGAGAGCGCCGGCGATCAGACGGCGCGGTTGTGGGCGGGGATCGAACGCAGCGACCGCCTGCTCGACATGGCGACGAATCCGCTGTTGGTGACGGCGATGGCGCTGCTGCAATTCAACAACGTCCGGCTGCCCGACCAGCGGGCGAAGCTGTACGACAAACTGGTCGAGCTGCTGATCGACATCTGGCGCCGCAAACAGGTGGACGAGGAAGGACTGCAGCGCAGCGTACCGGAGCTCGCCGCCGACC
>JBBSGA010000320.1:0-7286 GCA_038254585.1 Chloroflexales bacterium
CCTCGAGCCCATGATGGATCTGTGCGGCGACCGTTAGCGGGTGGTTGATCGCCCAGCTATGCTTGCCCCATTTTTCCTCGGGCGCAAAGAGCGTGGGCATCAGCGCCTCGAACATGCTCCCGCCCCAGCCCGGCACGATCATCATTCCGTCGTATGGGTAGGCGCCTTCGAAGACCTTTACGCCGTAGTACGTCTGGTAATCGCCGAGCGGCTTGGTCTCTTGCCAGCTCCAATCGCAGGTGTCGGGGAAAGTGCGCCAAGCCCCGAAGTATTCCTTGCTCGGGATCTCGCCGGTCGCAATGCCGATGTAGCTCGCGATGCGGCTCTCGCTGACGATCGTGTCATAGCAGCACGGCGACTCACCCGTGTCAGGAGCGACGTGGAAGGCGATCCGGTTGACCGCCGGGCGGTAGTAGAAGCCGAAGTGCATGCTCCTGAACAGGTTCCCGGCACGCTGCGTCAGCTCGGGCACGCTGTTGCTGACGATGTGCAGCGCCGTCGCCAGCCAGCCGTTGTCGACGGACGACAGGATCGGGGTAATCGGCTTGCCGGTCGCCGGCCACACGGTCAGCTTCGCGCCTGTGCGGTGGTCGTACCAGTTGTAGTACTGTCCGCTCGGCTGGTGGCGCTCCATATGTTCCAGCGTCGTCAGCGTCTGAGTGAGTCGGGTGACCATCTCGGCATGGCTGATCAGGCCGAGCCGTTCCGCCACCAGCGCGCTCCACATGTAGGCGCCGATGTTCGTCGTCGAGGTTTCGACGCTGCGCGTGCCGTCGAACTTCAGACTGTCGGCGGGTAGCCCCGAATTGGGATCGGTCATGGCCACCATCGAAGCCCACGTGTCGCGCGCGTAGCTCGCCAGCGTCTCGCGCGTATTCCGCGAATCGGCGGCCGCCGCCTTGGGAAAGAAGGTAACCAGAGCTGCGAGGATACCGACGAGGCCAAGCATTCTCACCAGTACCGCCCGCTTCACTCCATTGTGTACGTGTCTGCGCATTGCCCGATGCCTCCTGCTTTGCCGGTTCGCAGGCCGCGGATGGGGCCTGCCTGATCCGTACGTCGGCCGCGGGAACGGCGGCTCTGGCCGGCACTCGAGCCCGGGAGCAAGACCAGAAGTCATCGCCGCCTGGCGACCCACCTGCTACCGCCGCGTGTGCTACTCTTCGGCTCGACGTTGCGGCGCCACCTGATCGCACCTCACTTTGTGAACACGGACGTCTCCGTGGGATACCCAGGGAGCAGCAAGACAAGTGCCGCCGAGGGACGGGATCTTGTTCAGCCGCTCGCCTCCCTCCGGCCGGTGTATACTCGCTCTTGCCGCGGGGCCGCACTGCGCCCGCGCATCCGGAGGAGCACAGCATGCCAGCCCGCGCTATCCGCTTCGTGATCCTGGGCCTGATCCGGCTCTTCTACCCGCGCGTCGAGGTCGTCGGCCGCGAGCATCTACCGGCCGCCGGTCCGGTCGTCGTCGTCGCCAACCACCCCAACGGCCTGCTCGATCCGCTGCTGCTCCTGGCGCACCTCCGCCGGCCGCTGCCCTTCCTCACCGCCGGCTACATCTTAGACTACCCCGGCTTCCGCCAGGCCGCCGCGGCCTTCGGCGCACTGCCGGTCTATCGCAAAGGCGAGCTCGGCGGAGCGCCCGACGAGATATTGGCCGCGCGCAACGAGGCGACCTTTACACGGGCACGCGCCGGTCTCCGCTCCGGCGGCGCCCTCGCGCTCTTTCCCGAGGGCACGACCCACAGCGGGCCGCGTATGCTGCCGATCCGCAGCGGCGCCGCCCGCATCGTCCTCGGCGCCGAGGCGGAGGCTGGTTGGCAGCTCGGCCTCCAGATCGTCCCCGCCGGGCTGTGGTACGAGAACAAGACGCTCTTCCGCTCCTCCGTCCTGATCGTGCTCGGCCCTCCGATCCCGCTCGCGCCCTATGCGGAGGCCTATGCCCCCCGGCCGCACCATACCCTCCGCGCCGTCAGCAAGGCGATTCGCGCCGGCCTGGACGCCGTCGTGCTCCAGGCCGAGACGGTCGAGGTCCAGCGCGGCATGCCGCTGGTCGCCGCCTGGGCCGATCCTGCCGGACCGCCCGCCACCTTCGCCGAGCGCCACCGCCGCGCCGTCGCCCTCGTCGCGGCCGCTGAGCGCCTCGCCGCGGCCGATCCCGCGCGCCTCGACGCGCTGCGCCGCGAGACCCTCGCCTACGCCCGCCTCCTGCGGCGTGCCGGCGTCGACGACCCCTGGGCGCTCGAGCGGCCACCGGCTCCGTCGTGGCGCATCGTCAAGCGCGCCGCGCTGCTGCTCGCCGCGCTTCCCGCCGCCTCCGCCGGCGCCGCCGTCAGCTATCTGCCCTACCGTCTCGCCGGACTGATCGCCCCGCGTATCGCGCGCGGCGATGCGACCCAGATCGGCCACACCAAGCTTATCGGCGGGTCGATCCTCGTCTGCGCCGGCTGGCTGGCCGTCGCCATCGCCGCCGGTCGCCGCTGGGGCCGGCGCGTCGGCAGCGCGCTGCTCGTCGCGCAGCCCATCCTCGCCTACGTCGGCCTGCTCTGGGGCGAAAGCTTCGCCCGTCTGCGCGCCATCCTGCATCTCCGCCGCATCCGCCGCCACCGCGCCCTCACCCGCCGGCTCGTCGCCCGCCGCCGTGCCCTCGCCGCCCACGTCGTCGCCGCCGCGGAAGCGGCCGCTCCGCCACGGTGAGCCGGGGTATGGCTGTTGCTGGAGATGCTGCCATCGAGGAGGACAACCGTGAGCATCTCATATGGTGATTGGCAATCCGGACATCTCGGGCTCGGCGCTCCGGAGTTGTATGTCTTGATCCACGGGCCGGACGCGTCCGCGACCGACGTCTTCAAGCTTGCGCTGCATGAGCTGGTGGGCCGCGGGATCGTCTCCCTGGGCACGCTGCAGCAAGGGAGCGGCCGCACGACGACCCGTACTGCCGTGCTGCTCTCCGGCGCGGCCCGCCCTGCCCAGCTTGGACGCGCCCTCCGCGGCGTGATGGACGCCTACGACAGCCTTCCGGCGCAGACCCCCGTCGCCGGTGGGACGGGCATAGCCGTCCCTGAGCTCGCGCGCGCCCTGCGCCGACGGCATGCCGGGACGCTCAGCCAATGGGTGGCCGACGACGTCGTCGCGGCGCTCGTCGAGCGCGGCCTCTACGCGGAGGCGCAGGGGAAACGACTGGGCCTCTTCAAGACGACGCGCTGCGAGCCAACTGCCGAGGGCAAGGCAGCGCGGGCCATGTTGGAAGAGGAGATCGAGCGCGCCGAGGATCAGTTCCCAACCTGGGCCTCGGACGATCGAGCTCGTGCCGCCGCCTTCCTTGCCGTCGCCGGGCCAGCTGTGCTGCTGATCCCTGCTCTGCGGCCGGCCATTGAGCGGCTGTATACAGCATCGCCGGGCGCCAGGAAAATGATGGCTGCGGCAGTCGAAACAGCCGGGAGCGCCGTAGATCGCGACTTCGACATCTTCCGCCTGGAGGAGGCCCGCGCCGATCTGAAGACGCTCGACCTGGCCGTCGACTACGGCCATCTCGATCGCGATCGTGCTGCCCCTAACGAATAGCGGTATCGGTATCGGATGTACAATTCCTGGGCTCATCCGATACTCGCACGTGGGAATGCCCATGATCGCAGCGCGTCTCAGGGCTCGTCTTGCCGAGCAGAAAGCCCGGCTCGAGGCGCTGCGTCCACTGCCGCCAGCTTCAGTTCGCTGCCTCCACCAACAGCTTGCACTTGAATGGACCTATAACTCCAACGCGATCGAGGGCAGCACCCTGACGTTGCGTGAAACCCAGCTGATTTTGGAGACCGGCCTGACGATCGGCGGCAAAAGCTTGCGTGAGCATTTCGAGGTTATCAACCATCGAGCCGCGATTGAGTACGTCCAGGTCGCCGTTCGAATCTCCGGAACTGAGTATGAGCCGCCCCAGGCGTGGGAGGTGCCGCGTCTGATGAACGAATGGAGCGAATGGCTTCAAGATGAGGTCCGGGTTCGGTAAAGCGCGCCTTATTGCTGCTGCCCAGTCGCAAGCCGCGCGCTCGACCCGGTTACTGGCCAGCATACTTGTAACGCATTGTGTTACACTTGCTCGATGATCGTCATTCACCAGCTCATCTGGGATGAGTGGAATGTAGGCCATATCTCACGCCACGGTGTCTCGCCAGAAGAGGTCGAGGAGATGTGCCGAGGCGAACATATCGCACTCCAAAGCTATGGGGGTCGGCTGATGCTCCTCGGTATGGCGCGGTCGAGAATACTTGCCGCCGTCCTCGGACCCCAGGAGACCGAGGGCGCATTTTATGTCGTGACAGCTCGGACGGCAAGCAAAAAGGAGCGGCGATTCTATCGCCAACAGACCGGGAGTACGACGACATGACAGACCTGCGTAACGGGAGCCGGATACCTAACTTCTCAAACCGTGAAGAGGAAGCGGAGTTCTGGGATACCCACGATATTACCGACTACCTCGACGAGCTGAATCCGGTCGAAACACGCGTTGCTCCGAATCTCTCGGAGGGCATAACAATTCGCTTTGATGCGCAAACACTCGCCGAAATTCGGTCTTATGCGCAGGATCGAGGGATCGGCCCGACGACGCTCATGCGGATGTGGATCCTGGAGCGACTGAAGCAGGCAAAGACCGAGCAGGCCCCGTGGTGACGGCATCCACACCTATCGCCCTGCTGTACGCCGGTATAGCAGGTGCCATCTCATGAACAATCGTGCACCGGTGCTCGGCCGCAATCAACGCGCTTGAGCGCGTTTAGTGTCTCAGACGCCGATTTCAATCGGTGGCCCGCCTGGCGCGCAGGTTGGATATCCCGTCGCCAGCCGCACCATATCCCATCCCAGCCCCTGGCGATGTACCTCGAAACGCGGCGAACCGCGCAGGTCGTCACGCCGAGCGTGAAACGGAACGGGAAAAGCTCGGGCAGCCGGATCAGATCGTTGAACGGCAGCTCTTCGGCAGGATGTGCCGTGTCGCGCTGCTCCACGCATTCCGCACGAATCTCCGGTAGCCTTCTCCGCTCTCCAGCAGCTTCGCCAGCGACCAGCCCGCGCAGGCCGGCACACGCATCAGCTCTTCGAGCAGCGTGCGGAGCATCTCCGGCGGCAGCGGATCTTGGAGCGCATGGTACTCGTCGAGCCAGGCGATCAGCTGCGCCGGGCGCAGGAATGGACCCGGCGTGATCCCAAAAACCGCCTGCAGGACAAAGCGCATCGTCCACTCATGTCACAAGCTCCTCGTTACTGGATGAAATGACAGCGTATAATCGGAGATCATAGAAGGCGAAATGATCACGTTTGCCTGTCCTTTCCTCCGACATGATGTGGAGCTAACAGATGAGCGCGCAGGCCATATTATCGCGCAGCACCCTGAGCTCCAACGGGACTATGAAGCATACCTGCGAGAGACGCTCACAGACCCGGATCAGGTGAGGACCAGCCCTCGTTTCGGCGGCGCTCGCCGATTCAGCCGATGGTCCGAGTCACTCGGGGGTGGCAAATTCATGGTTGTCGTAAGTGAAACGAGCCCTCGCGAGCGCCATTGGATAATCACGGCCTATGTCGCTCGGAAGCTAGCCCCAGGAGCAATCGAATGGCAGCGACCCTGACCTTTACCTACGATCGAGAGGCTGATATCCTCTACATCAGCACGGTGCCGCCTTACCCCGAGCAAGAGACCGAGGAGCTCGACGACGAGGTGATCGCGCGCCTCAACCCCGCGTCAGGCGAGGTCGAAAGCCTGGAAGTCCTCTTCTTTTCGACCCGCCTTCTGCGCCACGACCTGTTTGCCCTACCGGTCGCGGTACAGATGCGCCTGGCCGTCTAACCGGCATCCACCCCGCATGAGATTCTCCCGTATGAACGCGTTTGGCTAGCGTCCTGGCTCGGTCGCCATCCGCTTCTGGTCCCCGCAATCTATGCGAGAAGCGGGAGTCGAATACCCCTCAGATGGCTCAGCCTATTGCCCTCCGTGTCTCCGTGGTGAGCGTCTCAAAGCCTGCACCCACCGGTATAATAGCTGTGTTATGGAGACTGCTCCCGACCTCGCCACGATTCTTGCCGATCTGCCCCGGCAGCTTCCCTCGCTCGCGGAGCGCTACCGCGTGCGCTCGCTCGGCGTCTTCGGCTCCTACGTCCGGCATGAACAGCACCCCGGCAGCGACGTCGATATCCTCGTCTCCTTTGACCGGCCCTCGAGTCTGCTGCGGTTCATCGAGCTGGAGAATGAGCTGACGGACCTGCTCGGCGTGGAGGTCGATCTGGTTATGCAGGACGTGCTCAAGCTGGCCATCGGCCGGCGCATCCTCGAAGAAGTGGTGCCCGCATGACCGCGGAGCGATCGTATGTCGACTATCTC
The DNA here is from genome assembly GCA_038254585.1 of Chloroflexales bacterium. Lineage (GTDB taxonomy): Bacteria > Chloroflexota > Chloroflexia > Chloroflexales > Kallotenuaceae > JBBSGA01. The sequence goes on from JBBSGA010000320.1 coordinate 6,368, forward strand.
CCCGACACCTCGATGCCTTCGAGAAGATAGCGCAATTCGTCCAGAGAATGACTTTCGGGGTCGCTCACCAGCGTCAGCGGATGGGTGTAAGGTGTCAGCGGCCATCACGCGCCTCACCGATTTCCGTTTGGGCGGCAAGGATAGCGCGTTTAAGGTCAGGAACATCACGTTGGACAACAGCCCAGACAAGCTCCAGATCAATCCCTAGATAATTGTGTACGAGCACATTACGAAAGGCTGCGATTCGCGACCATTCAATTTCCGGGTGGGCCCTCTTCAACCACCCCGATAAGCGCTGTGTCGCCTCCGCCATCGTCTGTAGATTCCTGAGCACCGCGTCCTGGAGCGTGTGCGACGCCATGAAAGCCTCGCGACCACCTGCAACATTTTCCTCGATACGCCGGATGGCCTCGAGAATGTGGCTGATGTATGGCACATCGCCTTTCACAGGGGTCTGGCTTCGCGCAGTACGGCCTCCCGCAGGGCAGGATTGAGCGCCCGCTCGGTAACGACCTCAACCCGGCGCCCAAGGAGCTGCTCCAGATCGGTAATGAGGCCGGCCGGGAACCACGAGCTCGTCACCGGCCCAGTGTCGATAAGCAAGTCAATATCGCTGTCGGGACGTGCTTCGCCGCGTGCGACCGAGCCGAAGACGCGCAGTTGTGTCACGCCGTGTTGCATCGCAATGCGGTAGATCTCATCCCGCCGCTCGCGGAGAACCTCTTCGATCGTCATCTGCTGCCTCGCTCGACGAACGTCATTACCTTACTATGTTAGCCGATTTCCCCGTAGCCTGCCCAATGCGAGAAGCGGGAGTCGAATACCCCTCAGATGGCTCAGCCTATTGCCCTCCGTGTCTCCGTGGTGAGCGTCTCAAAGCCTGCACCCACCGGTATAATAGCTGTGTTATGGAGACTGC
>JBBSGA010000321.1:0-7281 GCA_038254585.1 Chloroflexales bacterium
CCATACACCAGGGCCTCCTGCAATGCTACCCGCCGCCCCCGTGCGTGCCCAGGGCAGCCACGGGGGCTGCCCCTACAGATCGTTATCTGACTGTCTATAGCAGCGTGGGCGGAGGGACGAGCGGTGTCACCGGAGCAAGCTATTATTGCCTATGCGCTGAAGGAGGTGCGAATCATCGATGCAGGTTGAAGAACTAACCCCGTTTCTAGGCGACGTGATGGCTGTCGATCTCCGGGATCGCTTGCCTCATGGTGTCACATTCTTCGGCGCGTTCGTCACCGAATGCGTAACCCCGATCCCATGATCGTACACTAATTGACCACCATAATAGCCGGTCAGCACGACTACTACGATGCCCACCACCGCGACCACCAGCCAGGTGCCGCGTACGACGCGCGCCGTCGCGGCGGAGAGTGCCCAGCTACCCCGCCAGCGCTGGGTCGTGGGACTGCTGGCAAACAGTACTCCCGCTTCCACGACGAACAGAGCCCCGTACAAGTAGGCGGTCAAGTCGCCGAGAGTAGCATGTGTCTCCAGCAAGCTGCCGTTGCCGATCGCTTGCGGCACTGGTCCGCTTACCGTAATCCTCCGTACTCCCGGATTCTCCTGACGTGCCACACGCTCTGCCGCCTCGCCGGTCTGAGTCGCCGGGAGCGCTCCCCCGGCTCCAAGCAGCAGCAACAGGGCGGCTGCCAGACGCAGCCCGGCTCGGGGAAATAGCCGATCCCCGATCGAGAATACGACGGCGATAGGGATCAAAACCAGCGGCGCATGGATAATCAGCGGGTGGTAATAGGCGAGATTCATGACCTTCTCCTTCTCCTTTGAACAGGACAGATGCTCGTCCGCCTGCCCCAAAAACTCGCCAGGGGATAGCAAGATAGGTACCTGAAATCAGGCCGGGCAAGATCAGCGGGCGCTCCACATCATCAGCTGTACTATCGCCGATTTATATCGATATATCGATGGTATACCTGGATGGCCTTTTCGTCAAGAGCCAACAGAGGGTATTTCTGCGCTGACCGTATGGTTGTGGGGTCGTTGTTTGGGGGCACGCCCTTCGGCATATGATGCGAGGGGAGGAGAGGAAGAGCAAGAGGTTGTACCGGCCGTCCCTGGGCGGCTGGCTCGTCCCTTGCCCTGAGCTATGTTGCACTGATCACCGCTCCCGTTCATGCAGCGGCAGCACCACGCGCAACGCCGTGCCCTGCCCTTCGGTGCTCGTCACCTCGACCCGTCCGCCATGGCGCTGCACGATCTCCCCGACGATATACAGCCCGAGGCCGAACCCGCTCGTGCGCGGACCGACGTTCTCGGCGCGGTAGAAGGGCTCAACGAGGCGCGCCTGCGCCTCCGCGGGAATGCCGATACCCTCGTCGGCCACCTCCAGCACGGCCTCGCCGTCCTGCCGGCCCACCCGCACGCGGACCATCCCCCCGCCTGGGCTGTATTTGACGGCATTGCTGAGCAGGTTGTGGAGCACTTCCTCCAGGCGCGATGCGTCGCCGACCACCGGGAGCGCCGCGTCCGGCCCGAGCAGCGTGATGGTGTGGCAGGCACCCTCCCCCGGCAAGGTCAGGCGAAAGTCGTCCACCACCCGCGCCGTGAGCGCGGCCAGATCCAGCGGTCGCGCCTCCAGGGTGAACTGCCCGCGCTGCAGGCGGGCGACGTCGAGCAGTGTGCCGATGAGGGTGTTGAGCCGGTTGGCCTGCCGCTCGATCGTCTCCACCAGCCGGCGCTGGCGCACATCCGCCGTCTGCGCCATGCTCTGCCGCAGCATGCCGGCATAGCCCAGCAGCGGCGTGAGCGGCGTCCGCAGCTCATGCGAGGCAATCGAGAGGAACTGGTTGCGCACCTCCAGCGCCGCTTCCGCCTCCGCCCGCGCCACCTGCTCGGCCGCAAGCGCCGTCCGCTCTTCGTGAATGTCGGTGGCCGTGCCATACCAGCATGTAATGCGTCCCGCCGCGTCGCGGACTGGTCGCGCCCGCGCCAAAAACCAGCGATACGCGCCGTCCGTACGGCGAATGCGATATTCCTGGCGGAGCGGCTCGCCCGCGTCAACGGCGTTTTGGAAAGCACGCCCCGATTTTTCCCGGTCGTCCGGGTGAATGACGTCAAGCCAGCCATACCCTTGGGCTTCGGCGAGCGTTTGTCCCGTATATTCCAGCCAGCGCTGGTTGTACCAATCCGTCCCGCCCCGAGGGGCGTTACTCCACAGCAGGTCAGGCACCAGGTCGGCGACCGCGCGGAAGCGTTCTTCGCTCCGGCGCAGCGCTTCTGCCGCTTCGTGTTTTTCTTGAATGTCGGTGACCGTGCCGACCCACGCTTGCACGTCTCCCCGTGCATCGAACAGCGGCACGCCCCGAGCTATGACGCGGCGATAACCGCCATCGTGGTAGCGCAGTCGAAATTCGGTTTCAAGCGTTTTGCGCTCGGCAATCGCCCGCTGCCAAACTTCCATCGTCGCTGCGCGGTCGTCAGGATGAAAGGCGTTCGCATAGCCGAAGTGTTTGTATGCTTCGAACGACAAGCCGGTAAAGCGCTGCCATGCGGGTAATGCTTCGATGATGCTGCCGTCCGCTGCCGTCGTCCACACGACGGCCGAGCTCGCTTCGATGAGCGAGCGATATCGCTCTTCCGATTGTCGCAAAGCTGCTTCCGCCCGCTTGCGCTCGGTGATGTCCACAAACGTCAGCACCACCCCGTCGATCCGCTCGTCGCCGGTGCGGTAGGGCAGCATCCGCAGGAGGTACCATTCACCCGTCGTGCGCTCCACCTCGCGGGAGACCGGCGCGAGCGTCGTGAGTACCTGCTGCGCGTCGGCGGTGAGCCGATCGTCGCGCAGCGTATGCGTGACATGGTCCAGCGGGCGGTTGAGGTCCGTCGGGATCAGGTTGAAGATCCCCTGCACGCCGGGCAGGTAGCGCGTGATGCGCAGCTGCCGGTTGAGGAACAGCGCTGCGATATGCATCGCGGCGATCAGGTTCTGCAGGTCGTTGTTGGCCTGGCTGACCTCCTCGACCTTGTACCGCAGCTCCTGGTTGAGCGCCGTCAGCTCCTCGTTGACCGATTGGAGCTCTTCCTGATCGACTGCAGCCGGCGGCGTCTCCTCCGGCATGGACAGTTGCTCCATGGCTGCTCGCTCCTGATGCATGGCAGGTGCCCCGTGCCGCCTGCTGCCACCCGGCGGTGGAACCAGACGCCGGGGCCCCGGATCAGGCGCACGGCGCCCCACCTCATCGGGCTGGTAGCCTACGCCGCAGTATACTGCCAAGACCGTGTGAGCGCGCCGCCACAAGTGGTCAACCGGCCAACCGGTCCCGCTTGCCGGGGGTAAGAGCCGGTGCTCTGTCAAGCATCAAGTGACTGGTTTGTAGAGCCGTGGAGACGTTTCCAGGAAGGGAAAGAGTGCGTCTATAATGCGCCCGGTATCTCGCGGCGTCTGGGACGCCAGCGGCGACGGGAGGGAATATGGCCGATCGGAGCGTGCCCGAGACCAAAACGGCGGGACCGGGGTCGATCGCTGACGCGGCCAGTCTGGGAGCGCCGGCCGGGCCGGCGCCAAACTTCTGGCAGCGGACGTTCGCCGCCTTGCGCTACCGCAACTACCGGCTGTGGTTTACGGGACAGCTCGTGTCGTCAATCGGCACCTGGATGCAGATCACCGCCCAGAGCTTCCTCGTCTTTCAGCTGACGCATTCCACGGCCTATCTCGGCTACGTCGGCTTTGCCGCCGGCATCCCGTCGTGGCTGTTCATGCTCTATGCGGGCGTGATCGCCGACCGCGTGGCGCGCCGGACGCTGCTGATGATCACGCAGGCGACGATGATGCTGCTGGCCTTTGTCCTCGCCGCCCTGGCCTTTTCGCAGCTCGTGCAGCCGTGGCATATCGTGCTGTTAGCCCTGGCACTCGGCACCGCGAACGCATTCGACGCTCCGGCGCGGCAGGTCTTTGCCTTCGAATTGGTCGATCGCCGAGACTTGACCAACGCCATCGCGCTCAATTCCAGCCTGTTCAACCTGGCCTCGGTGTTAGGGCCAACCGTCGCCGGGCTGACCTATGCGGCCTTTGGCGCGGCGTGGTGTTTCGCACTCAACGGCGTGTCGTTCATTGCCGTGATCGTGGCGCTGCTCCTGATGCGGCTGCCGGCGCGCCAGGTAATCCCGCGCAGGCAGTCGGCGCTCATGCAGCTGAAAGAGGGGGTGAGCTATACGCGCGGACATGTCCTCCTGCCGACCTTGATCGCCATCCCCGGCGTAGCGGCACTCTTCGGCTCGGCCTATGCGACGCTCTTGCCAGCCTGGGCGGTAGAGATATTGGGCGGCGACGCTACGACCAACGGGCTGCTCCAATCGGCGCGCGGGATAGGCTCGCTCGTGGGCGCGCTGATGATTGCCGCCCTCGCCCATTTCGGCGGGCGTGGGCGCTGGCTAACGGTGGGCACGTTCGTTTACCCGCTCTTGTTGCTGGCATTTGCAGCCGCGGGATCGCTGCCGCTCTCCTTCATAACCCTCGTCGGCGTGGGCTGGGGCAGCATGGTGCTCTTCAACATGGCCAACACGCTCGTGCAGACGCACGTGTCGGATGCGCTGCGCGGCCGCGTGATGAGCATCTACACCTTGACCTTTTTCGGCGGCATGCCGATCGGGGCGCTCTGGGCCGGCGCAGTGGCCCAATTCATCGGCGCACCCCTTACGATCGTCGTAAGCGCCATCGTCTCGCTGGTCTTCGCCGTGCTCTTCTGGGTCCGCGTCCCGGAGCTGCGACGGCTGGCGTAAGCCGGCGGCGAGGGGCCGAGCACGCCGTTCGGTCGCACGGCGGGAGGTAGATATGCCAGTTATTACGGTATCACGCCAGACCGGCAGTGGCGGAGCCGGGATCGGAGAGCGTCTCGCGGAGCGGCTGGGAGCCAGCTATCTCAACACGCAGATCATCGGCGAAGTAGCGCGCCGCCTGGGGCTCTCCCAGGTGGCCGCCGCCGAGTACGACGAGCGGGCCGAGGCGTTCATCGAGCGTCTCGCGCGCGTGATGTGGCTCGCCGATCCGTCCATTGCACCCGTCAGCAGACCGGAGCCCCCGATTCCTTTCGAGTCCACGACCCAGGCGATCGTCGAGGTGACGCGCCAGCTCGTGCGCGAAGCGGCCGCCACGGGCAATGCCGTAATCTTCGGCCACGGAGCTCAATTCATTCTCGCACGGCAGCCGGGCGTGCTGCACGTCCGCTTCGTCGCTCCGTTTCCTCGCCGGGTCGGCCGGGTCATGCGCCGCGCCGGAATGACCCGGCCGGAGGCAGAGCGACGGGTGCGTGAGGAAGACCATCGCCGGGCGAGCTACGTCCGGCAGTATTACCAGGCCGACTGGCACGCCCCCGACCACTTCCACCTGATCCTTAACACCGCGCTTTGGGACGACGCGGCCTGCCTTCGCCTGGTCCTCGACGCCGTCGCAGAGCTGGAGCGGCCCCAGGGGCAAAGGGTGGCTTGACACGGGAGGCTTGCGCCGGGCGGGGCATTAGTCCATACTACGCGCTATGGGCTACGTCACATTAGGCAGAACGGGGCTACGGGCGAGCGCGCTCGGCCTCGGCGGCGGCGGCCACAGCCGGCTGGGCCAGCGCCACGGTGCCAGTGCCGCCGAGTCGGCTGCGATGGTGCGGCGCGCGCTCGAGCTTGGCGTCAACCTCGTCGACACGGCCGAGGCCTACGGCACTGAGACGTTCGTCGGCGAGGCGCTCCGCGGCGTCCGGCGTGAGGACGTCATCCTTTCGACCAAGAAGTCCGTCTCGGACCACGACCGGCCGATCACCGCGGCGGAGCTCATACGTGGGCTCGAAGGGAGCCTGACGCGGCTCCAGACGGACCACGTCGATATCTACCACCTGCACGGCGTGCGGGCCGACCAATACGACTACGCCGTCGCCGAGCTTGTGCCGGCCATGCTGGCCTTGCCCGACCAGGGCAAGATCCGCTTCCTGGGCATTACCGAGGCGTTTGGCGCCGATCCGGGACACGTCATGCTGTCGCGTGCCGTGCGTGACGAGTGGTGGGAGGTGGTCATGGTCGGCTATAACATCCTCAACCAGTCGGCGCGCAAGCGTGTGCTTGCCGAGACGGCGCACCACGGAATCGGCGTGCTCTGCATGTTCGCCGTGCGTGACGCGCTGAGCCGCCCCGAGAAGCTCCGGCAGACGGTCGCCGAGCTGGCGCAGCAGGGGCTGATCGACGCGGATGGCCTCGACCTCCAAGACCCGCTCCGATTCGTAACCGTCGAGGGCGGCGCGGACAGTCTGCCGGAGGCGGCCTACCGTTTCTGTCGCGCCGAGCCGGGCATCGACGTGGTGCTCAGCGGCACCGGAAACCTCCGGCACCTCGAGCAGAACGTCGCCGCGATCCTCGAGCCGCCCCTACCGCCCGCCGTGCACCGGCGCCTGGTCGACCTCTTCGCGCGAGTCGACACCGTCTCGGGGCAATAGCTCGACCATCTTCACGTTCTCGTGGGTTGATGGGAAAGGACTTCAGTCCAGGCTTCCGGGAACCCGACTTCCCGTTGCGGGGTACAGACAGTAGATGTGACGCAAGCGTATTCCGGAAGAGGAGGCAACGCTATGTCCCGCACGCGGCAATTGTGGGTTGTGACGATCCTGGCAGTGTTCCTGGTGCCGGTTCGGTCTGTTTTCGCCAAGGGGCCACCCGACAAGGCGGTGCTGCAAGGACCGGGGCTGAAGGCCCCGGTGGAGATTACAGATCCGGCAACGCTGGCAGCATTCGCATTCTTCCAGTTCGAAGAGGTCGAGACTAACCACCGCCTGGGGGTCCCGGCGCCGAAGGTGGGCGAGGGTTTCGAGATGACCCGGTACACTGGCGGTCGACCCTGGGACGTCCTGCATTATTACCCCGATCCGTCCGGCCAGGGCGGTTACATTTTTCTCGACGGCCTGATCGGTCCGTCGTCTACCGAGTTCGACGGAAAATGGTATCCGGCCTCCCCACAGGGGGATGCGGCAATCCGGCGCGTGCTGGCGGACAACGGCGTGTCGCTGAGGCGGCCGAGCGCCCTGCCGGCAACCGGCGCCGACACGTCGCCGGTACGCTGGCTAGTCGTGCTGGCCTGCACGCTCGTGGGACTGGGCACTGTAGCTCGGGATAGGCGACCTCTCCGGGAATAACGCCCTCCCACGATCCGAGGTGGAAGAGGCCCCGGGGGCCGCCGGGGCGGGTTGGGGCCCCCGCGTCCCGCCCGGGTTGGGTTGGGCCGGGGTTATCCGGCGCCGACGCCCGGGG
>JBBSGA010000322.1:0-7271 GCA_038254585.1 Chloroflexales bacterium
AGAGAGGCGGGTGTGAAGAGATTGGACGTGGGAGAGCAGGGCGAGAACGACGGCTCGGACGGTGGGAGGGGTCGCCTCCCAGTCCGCTGGCGAAATGCCAAGGGGTGGCTCAAGCTCGCTCATGGCGCTAGAATGCAGGAAAGGACCGGCGCTGTCAACCCCTGAATCTGGTCGCCTTGAGTTGCTCCAAGGGCGGCTGAACGGATACGTTGACTGGGTCAAGCAGTGGCAATCGTTTGTTCTCGCACGTGTTGTGAAGCCACCAGAACAACAAGGCTTTCAGGTACTTCCAAAACGGTGGATTGTTGAGCGGTTCTTCGCATGGTTGAATACTTATCGTCGCCTTAGCAAAGATTATGAGCGCACGGTCGCAAGTAGTGAAGGCATGATCTATTTTGTATCAATTCGCCTGATGACGAGAAAGTTAGCGAGTATGAGTTACGAAACCGATTCTTAAACAGCCTCTTAGATCGTTACATAGATGGTATCATCCTCGACACTAACCGCATAGAGCCGCAGTCGCCGCTGGTCTGTGAGCGCCTTGCCGGTCAGCAGATCGAACTCCCAGCCATGCCAGGGACATGCCAGAATCTCGCCTTCGCGGCCCCAGCGGAACTCTCCAGGCGGTGACTGCAGCGTAGTGCCGCCGACACGGCCGAGACACACCGGCGCCAACTCGTGGGGGCAGACATTCAGTACCGCGATGATCCTGCCCTTGACGTTGAAGACCCCGATCGAACGTCCCGCCACCTCCACGATCTTCCGTTCGCCGGGCGCAATCTCGCCGGCCTTTGCGACCGGCCACGTGCGCTGCCCGCCTGCGCCTCTTTTAGGCATGCCGTGCTTCCGGCAGCCGATAGAGCGCGCGGGCCGTCTCGCTCATCACCCGCTGCCGCAACGCGCCGCCAAAGGCACGGCCCACAAAGTCCGGCGCATCGCCGTCCCAATGTGGGAAGTCACTGGAGAACATGAGCATCCAGCCAGCGTCAAACATTTCCAGCATCATCTGTAAGTGTTGCGGCCGCGCCGGCTCCTCGAGCGGCTGGGTCGTCAGCACCACGTGCTCACTGACGATTTCACTCGGAAGGTGATCCACCCAGGGCGTCGTCTGGCGCAGCGCCTTCCAGTTCTTATCCATCCGCCACAGGAGCGGCGGGAGCCATGACACGCCTCCCTCGATCAGCACGAATCTGAGCGTCGGAAACTTGACGAACACGCCCTCCGTGACGAGGCTGATGAGATGCGCGATGAAATTGCCGACCAGCCCAGTATGCCATTCGAAATAGCTGCTCGGCCAACCGGCGCTGGTGGGCGCCCCGGCAACGCCAGTGCCTTCGCTTCCCGGATGGATCGCAACCGGTAGCCGGTGCTCCGCGGCCGCGGCGTAGATCGGGTGGTAGAAACGCTGTCCGAACGGCATGCGCGCCCCACTCGGCATCAGCACCTGCACGACCCCTGGATGATCGCCGAGGCGATGGATTTCACGCGCGGCAAGTTCGGGATCGACGGGCGAGATACTCAGCGCGGTCCGGAAGCGGGGATCGACCGGCAGCCACTCCTGCACCAGCACATCATTCATGGCAGCCACCACCGCGGCGGCGAAATCCGGCTCAGGCGATGTGCCGATCGCGAGGTGGTCCAGGTTGAGGATGCCGTAGTCGATACCGTACACATCGAGGAAATGGCGTGCGAGGGTCTCCGGCCGGCTTTCGATGCGCGAGCCGTCGGGGAGGACGGCGTCCGACCGGCGTACCCCGTTCGGGTTCCAGTAGCCGGGCGCGCCGGGTCCCGTATTGCCGCTGGCGTAGCGCCGGCGCCACGGCTCCGGCAGCCATGCGACCACGCGCTGCGGATCGAGCAAGGGATGAATGTCGGTGTCGATAATGGAGTATGGCTTGTTCATATGCCTGCCTCGTGCAGTCCGTTACACATACGGATCGTTCCACTTGGCCGAATACAAGAGCGCTTGAGCGCATGAGCAAGCGATCTGGCCTATGCCTCACGCTCATCTATCGGCCACGACGACGTGATCATATGTGTCAGCTATTGCCAGCTCAGTCTGCAGTGTATGCTATTTTGGCACTTGTTTGCACCTTTGATGATGCTCGAGCCGCTCCGCCGCATTCCCTAGAGTTTGCTGAGGATTTGCTGAGAGTCTGATCTTAACCCGGCTGTGATGTTCTACGATGGGCGCTGCCCCCTCCGTCTGCCAGCGTGCACCAGGATGCGCGGCAGGATGCGAGGGAGGAGGTAGGAAAGGAGCTTTGAGATGCGCTATGGGCGTATGCTCGGTCTCGTGCTGCTGCGTTACGTGGACCGAAGGATCGTCGCAACATACGTTCCTACACTGTGACAGCTCGCCTCGGTCCAGCCACACGCGTACCCTCGGCTACCGGTGTTGGCCGGTCGTGCCGCCGTTGAGCCAGCCCGTGCAGTCCGGACCAGGACGGAAGATACCGGCCCGCGCACAGGGGCCGATGCTCTGGATCGCCATCCTGATCCTGCTTGCCAGCGCCGACCTGCGCGCGGACGAGCTCGCCGGGCAGCGATGCTTCAGCGGGATCAAACTGTGCATCGCCGGTCGTTTTCAGGCGTTCTGGGAGCAGAATGGCGGCCTCGCGGTCTTTGGACTGCCTCTGACGGATGTCCACCCCGAACTCGATCCCGAAACCGGCGCGACCCATCTGGTCCAGTGGTTCGAGCGGCACCGCTTCGAGCTCCACCCCGAGAACCGGCCGCCGTTCGACGTCTTGCTTGGCCGCGTGGGCGAAGAGGGCCTCTGGCAGCAGGGCCGCAACTGGCGCTTTCTGCCTCACGGAAATCCGTCAGCGCCCCACTACTTTCCAGAGACGAGCCAGGCCATCGCCGCGGTCTTCTGGCCGTTCTGGCACTCGTCGGGCATTGATCTTGGCGATCCAGGGGTCAGCGACGTGGAAAGTCTTGCGCTCTTCGGCAGGCCACTGAGCCCTGCCCAGATCGAGACCAACCCGGACGGCACGCGCGTGCTGGTGCAATGGTTCGAGCGTGCACGTCTCGCCTGTGGAGCGGGAGCTGCGCCGGCCCAGCCGTGTCCACATGTCCAGGTGGCATCCCTTGGCGCTGAGGTTCAGATCCAGCCCCCGGCAGAACGAACGCCGGCGGATCCGGCGGCCCATCCCCAGTTTGCCGGCATCCACCTCGAGCCGGTTGCCGGGGAGCTGCATCAGCCCGTCTTCATCACACATGCCGGGGACGGCAGCGGGCGGCTGTTCGTGGTCGAGAAAGCCGGGACGATCAAGTCGTTTCCTGGTGGGCAGACCTTTCTGGACATTCGCGATCGGGTGGGTGCCGCCGGCGCAGAACAGGGACTCTTTGCGGTGGCATTTCACCCGCACTTTCGTGACAACGGCTACCTCTACGTCTCCTATACCAACCGGCAGGGCAACACCGTGGTCTCCCGCTTCCATATGAGACCTGATCGGCACAGCGCCGATCAGGCGAGCGAGCAGCGCGTCCTCTTTCAAGTGCAGCCGGAAGCGACGCACAACGGCGGCATGCTCGCCTTCGGGCCGGATGGCATGCTCTACCTGGGATTAGGCGACGGTGGAGGCGCCAACGACCCATTGCACAACGCCCAGAATCCCGCCACGCTGTTGGGAAAGATGCTGCGCCTCGATGTGAATACGCCTGCGGGCTACGCGATCCCGCCCGACAACCCATTGATCCACAACGCGGCCGCGCGGCCGGAGATCTGGGCGCTCGGCCTGCGCAATCCCTGGCGCTTCAGCTTTGACCGTATGACCGGCGACCTCTACATTGGGGACGTCGGACAGGATCGGTACGACTCGGTGCAGTTCCAGGCCGCGGGCAGCACGGGCGGCCAGAACTACGGCTGGCCGATCGTCGAGGGCCAGCATTGTTTGCGGGGCGGCAACTGTAGGCAGGGCGGGTTGACGCCGCCGGTGGCGACCTACGATCACCGGCTGGGCTGCGCGATCATCGGCGGCTATAGCTACCGGGGAGCACGTCTGCCGATGCTGAGCGGACGCTACATCTTCGGAGACTTCTGCACCGGACGCATCTGGGCCTTGACGCGCGTGGCGGGTGGCAGATGGTCGATGGATGACTTGCTGCGGGCAGAGCAGCCGATCAGCTCCTTCGGAGAGGACGAGGCCGGCGAGGTGTATGTGGCCGGCTTCGCGAGCGGAACCGTCTTCCGCATCACCGCGACGCCGAACGAATGAGGCTGGCAGATCAGATATCATGCGGCGTGGGCAGCAACACGGCTGCTCGAGGCTCGGGAGACGGGAGCTGCGCCGCGCGGCGACCACAGAAAGATGCAGTCCAAAAGGAGATCGTCTGAACGCCGTGCCAGCTGACCGCGCTGCGACGACGAGCTGCCCGCCGCGCAGCCCGGCCCACCTCCCCTACCTCCCCGCCCTCGACGGGCTCCGCGTCCTGGCGGTCCTGGCCGTGCTGCTCTACCCCGCGGGATTTTTGCTGGTCGGGCTCTGCACAGCACTGGTGATCGTAGCCATTGCGCATCCGCGCGCACGGCTGGTACCGCGCATGTTGGGGTGGGGGCCACTCCGCTGGATCGGGGTGCGCTCCTATGGCATCTATCTGTGGCACTGGCCGGTCTTCCAGATCACCCGCCCGTATCTGCACGTGCCGCTGGATGGCTGGGCACTGTTGGTCCTGCGGCTAGCGATCGTCGCTGCGCTGGCCGAGGGGTCCTACCGTTTGGTCGAGCTCTCCGTGCGCCAGGGAGCGATCGAGCGTGTGTGGCAGGGACGACCGCAGACGAGGCGTGTACGCCTCACTCGACGGCGCCTGGGCCGGCGATGGCTCCTTGTGCCGCTCGAATGTATATGTACACTCCTGCCCACCAGCGCTCTATGGTTGGCTCGGATGAATGCGACGCGAGCTGCAGCTGTCCGTGATCCCGTACCGACCACCGTTGGCACACGGCCCGCGGTCACACCTGCGCCCGCAGCTGCGGCGAGCGCGATGGCCAATCACATGGCCATTCCGTCGACGCCGGTGGCTTCCAGTCCCAGCACGGCACCGGCGACGCCGCGCACGACCAGGAGCCCGCGCCCATCACGAGCAGTGACCGGTGCGGCAGCACTTCCCGCAGCCCCTCGGCCGGGCGTGTCGCCAGCTCCGGTTGCACCTATGCCGCTCGATCCGGCGCTTGTCGCCCAACTGCAGCACCTGCTCGACGACCGAGTAGCCGACGGCTTCGTTCCCGGCGCCGTGTTGTCCGTGAGCATCCCCGGGTATCTGCCATGGAGCGGCGCAAGCGGCGTTGCAGACCACACGCGTGGCCTGCCGATGAAGCCCGATACGCTGGTCCACATCGCGAGCATCACCAAGATGTTTACGGCCGTGGTGGTGCTGCAGCTGGCAGAGGAAGGCAGGCTCAATCTGGATGCGCCGATCGATACCTGGCTTCCGGGTATCGTGCGGTTTGCGCATACGACGACCGTGCGCCATTTGCTGAGCCATCGCTCGGGCCTCTTTGATTATCCCGAAAACGCCCAGTTCTTTGTGCCGGCCTACCGGAACCCCCAGCGTACCTACACGCCCGCGGAGCTGGTCGAGATGGTCAATCCGCTTGGGGCGGCCTTCGCACCGGGGACGGCAGGGGCGTGGCAGTATGCCAGTACCAACTATGTGATCCTGGGCATGCTGGTCGAGAAGGTGACCGGTCGACCGCTGGCGGAGGAGATACGGCGGCGGATCTTTGACCCGCTGGCGCTCAAGCACACGTATTTCGTCCCCGACGAGCGGGTGCAGGGCAGCGTGGCGCAGGGATATATCGACGCATCCGACCGGGCGAACGTGTCGATGACGTTCGTGTTCGCGACCGGCAACATAATCTCCACGGTGGATGATCTGCGGCGCTTTGGCGATGATCTCTTCAGAGGCAAGCTGCTGAAGCCGGCAACACTGGCCGCGATGGAAAGCGTGGTGGAGACCGGCGGGGCATACGGCATGCCCGAGCTCCAATATGGCCTTGGCCTGATGCGCGCACGGCTGAATGTCGGCCCGCGGCCGGATGGCGCGCGGCGTCCGGCCGCGGCCGGCACCGTGCTGGGGCACATCGGGGGCATCGCCGGGTTCCGCGCGGCCATCTGGCGGGTGCCGGCGAGCGGGATCACGATCGCCTTGAGCCTCAACCAGGCCGACATGGACCCGAATCTCCTGGCACGGGACGTCCTCCAAGCGATCCTGACGTGGCAGGGGCAGTGAGGCTGCGTGCGGGTGCGCGTGCGCGGCCAGGTCGAGACCGAGGGATACATGGTTGCCATTGCAATGCCTTTCATAGGTACGAGCCGGCAGCTTTACCGTAGGCCGCCGGGGCATGTGTCGTGACGTCCTCCATCTCCGTACCATGGACGATACCGGGGTATGCAGAACTCGTTAGGAAGTGATAGGCAAGCTGTGGGGATTTCCTGCGGCCAATGGGGCCTGGATGTAGTCCTGACAAAGCAACGACGGTGAGCGCGTGCTCACCGTCGTTGCTTCTACGATGCCGTAGCGAAGAGCAGCACCGTGGCCGTGGAGGCGCGCACCAGCCTCGACTTAGCCACGGCTGGCGACAGCCAGGATCATGCCGATCGCGACCACGGCTAACGCCGTGCCGAGTGCCAAGCACAGCACCGTCTGGAGCGGTGGCCGTGCCGTCAGGGTCCACGTTCCGTCTGCCCGTGACTCGAGGTCGATCCGCCGCCCGCGCCAGTAGGTTTCCTTGACGTGCCGGTTCCGTAGCGGACCGCCGCGCCAGGCCCGATAGCCGACGCGCAGCAGCAGGTATGCGGCACCGGCGAGCAGCAGGGCCGCGCCCAGTGTGTTCCACTGTGCGAACAGGGCCGATCCGAGCAGCAGGGCTGCGGCCCACCGCCAATCGGTATGCGCTGTATGCATGACGTGCCTCATTTCTGACCCTTAGACATGGTTCACATCAGATGCTGTGCGCTTGACAATCTGGAGGTCGAGGCTTGAGCCTCGGCCTCCAGCGTACCAACTGTCAAGCAGCTTTGATCCATGTCTAAGGTCATTGGTCCCAAGTTAAGGTATTTGTCAACGTGTCAAGGCCTGGAGCACCACCAGATCCGCTGGTATGATCGTGGATATGGCAACGCCTACCAAGACCGCCCGGAAGAAAAAGCCGAGTTCGGTGCGCCATACCCGCGCCATTCAGCGCGACCGCACCAAGCGTTCGACCGTCGCCCCGTCCGCCCCACAGGTCGAGGCCCGCCTGAGCGAACTGATTCAACCAGCGA
>JBBSGA010000323.1:0-7251 GCA_038254585.1 Chloroflexales bacterium
GCGCCACTTCATGGGTCTCGTCTCGGAGCAGAGCCTCTATAACCTCACCGCGCGCATGATCGAGCTCGAGGTTATTCCGGCCTGCCGCGCCTTCGGGGTCGGAATCATCCCCTGGAGCCCGCTTGGAGGCGGTCTGCTCGGCGGGGTCCTCGAGAAGGCGAAGGCAGGCCGCCGGGCGTCTCCTGACATGGAGAAGCGGATCGACGAGAACCGGCCGAAGATCGAGGCCTATGAAGGGTTCTGCCGCGAGATGGGCGAGCGGCCGGCCGACGTAGCCCTGGCGTGGCTGC
Organism: Chloroflexales bacterium; assembly: GCA_038254585.1. Taxonomy (GTDB): domain Bacteria; phylum Chloroflexota; class Chloroflexia; order Chloroflexales; family Kallotenuaceae; genus JBBSGA01. The sequence continues at coordinate 291 of JBBSGA010000323.1, forward strand.
TCGATAACCCAGTTGTGACCGCGCCGATCATCGGGCCGCGTACAATCGAGCAGCTCGAAGGGTCGCTGCGCGCCACGGAGATCAAGCTCTCCGACGAGCAGCTAGCGGCGCTGGACAGGATCTTCCCGGGGCCAGGCGGCCAGGCTCCCGAGGCGTACGCCTGGTAGACGAGGAGTCGCGGCGGATGAAATGAACGGCCGGAGGAAGTGCAGTCTGGCCTTCCTCCGGCCTGATGCTAGAATGACCGGCATGACTGTTGAATCACTCGACGCCCTGCTAAGGAGCCGGCTCAGGGGCGAGGTCTATACGGACCGGCTGACGCGCGGCTTGTACGCGACGGATGCCTCGCCCTATCAGATCGATCCGGTGGCGGTGGTCGTGCCGCGCGACGACGACGACGTGCGGGCGATACTGCGCGTCGCGCACGAGCAGCGTGTGCCGATTCTGCCGCGCGGCGGTGGGACGAGCCTGGCCGGTCAGACGGTGGGGCGGGCGATCCAGGTCGATTTCTCCAAGCATCTGAATGCTATTCTGGAGGTCAACGCGGCCGAGCGCTGGGTGCGCGTCCAGCCCGGAATCGTCCTCGACCACCTCAACGCCGCGCTGGTGGACTACGGTCTGCGCTTTGCACCTGACGTGGCGCCCTCGAACCGGGCCACGATCGGCGGTATGATCGCCAATAACTCCTCCGGCGCCTACTCCCTGCACTATGGGAAGACGATCGACCACGTTCTCGAGCTACGGGTGCTGCTCAGCGACGGCACCGAGACAACGCTCCGCGAAATGGCGCCCGAGGAGTGGGCCGCCAGGTGCAGCCGGCCGGGCGTCGAAGGCGCCTGCTATTCCGTGGTCTCGCGGCTTGCGGACGAGCAGCGGGAGGAGATCGCGCGCCGCTACCCCCGGATCATGCGCCGCGTCGGCGGCTATAACCTGGATGCGTTCGCCGGATCGGGACCACGCAATCTGACACGGATGATCGTCGGTTCAGAGGGGACGCTCGCGGTGATCCTCGAGGCCAAGCTGCGACTGGTACCCCGGCCTCCGGCCTCCGGCGTCGTCCTGCTCGAGTTCGCCGATCTCTTCGATGCGCTGGACGCGGTAGTGCCCTGCCTCGAGTGCTCCCCCGTGGCCGTCGAGCTACTCGACGATCTGCTGCTGGATCTGACTCGCAAGTCGCTGAAGTTCAAGGAACACTTGGCGATCCTCAAGACCAAGGCGGCCGCGGTGCTGCTGGTCGAGTTCTTCGGCAAGAGCCGGACCGAGGTCGTCGACCAGCTGGACGGGCTGATCGAACATCTTGGGCCGCGCGCCAATGTCGTGGCTGTGACGTCCGCGAGCACTGCAGCCGAGGCTGCCCCGATCTGGCTGGTACGCAGGGCCGGATTGCCGCTGCTCCAGAGCATGTCTGCGGGGCTGAAGCCTGAGACGTGCGTCGAAGACAGCGCGGTTCCTCCTGAGCACCTGAGCGCCTACATCCGGCGTTTCAAGGCGCTCGTGGAGCAGCAGGGGACGATCGCGGCCTTCTACGGCCATGCTAGCGTTGGCTTGCTGCACGTGCGTCCGCTGCTGAACCTCCACGATCCGGCCGATATCAGGAAGTTGCGCGCCCTTTCCGAGGGTATCCGCGACCTGGCTCTAGAGTACGGAGGGGCGGTGAGCGGCGAGCATGGAGATGGCCTGCTGCGGTCGGAGCACAACGAGCGTGTCTTCGGCCCACGTCTCTACCAAGCCTTTCGCGACCTCAAGCGTACCTTCGACCCCGACGGACTGCTCAATCCCGGCAAGATCGTAGACGCGCCGCGGCTCGACGAGAACTTGCGCTACGTCCCGCCGCGTGGGACCCCGGTTGCGCTGCGCGCGCATTTCGCATTTCGCGATACCGGGGGCATGCTCGGCGCCGCCGAGCTGTGCAACGGCAACGGCGCGTGCCGCAAGACCGACGGCGGCACGATGTGTCCCAGCTACATGGTGACGCGCGACGAAGAGCACTCGACGCGCGGCCGCGCCAACGCCCTGCGTCTGGCACTCGGGGGTGCTCTATCCGAGGGCGATCTCTGGAGTGAGCGCATGCACGCCGTGCTCGACCTGTGTATCGAGTGCAAGGGCTGCACGGCGGAGCGTCCCTCGCGGGTGAATATGACCCGCCTGAAGAGCGAGTGGCTGGCGCAGTACTACGGACGTCGCGGCACGCCGCTGCGGGCTTGGGTGTTCGGGAACATTCGGACGCTCAACCGGCTTGGCTCGCTGACGGCGCCGCTGTCGAACTGGGCGGTCCGCATGCCGGGCGCAGGCCTCGTCGCAGAGCGCCTTCTGGGCGTAAGCCGTCACCGCCCGCTGCCCCGGTTCGCGCGGACGAGCTTCGCGCGCTGGTTCGAGCGGCACCGCAAGCTCGGCGGCGTGGCTGCACGGGGCTCTGTCGTGCTCTTCCCCGATACCTTCACACTCTATAACGAGCCGCGAATCGGCATTACAGCGACGCGCCTGCTCGAGCGGTTGGGCTACGAGGTGATCCTGCCGGAGCGCCGGGTCTGCTGCGGACGGCCGATGATCTCCAAAGGGCTGCTCGACGACGCCAGACGCCTGGGGCGCGCCCAGCTCCAGGCGCTGGCCCCCTACGTGGACGCCGGACTGTCGATCGTCGGCCTGGAGCCTTCCTGCCTGCTGACTTTCCGGGACGAGTATCCCGATCTGCTGGACGAACCGCGCTGCGAGGCGCTGCGATCGCAAAGCATGCTGCTCGACGAGTTTCTTAACGGTGAGCTTCGGCGGGGCGTACTGCAGGCCGACGACTTGCGCGGGAAGTCGCTTCTGACACGCCCGGCGCTACTGCACGGTCACTGCCACCAGAAAGCTCTGGCCTCAACGTCGGCAACGCTCTCCCTCCTGCGTGCCGCAGGACTCGACGCGCGCGAGGTCGACAGTGGGTGCTGTGGCATGGCCGGCTCGTTCGGATACGAGCGCGAGCACTATGACATTTCGCTGAAGATCGGCGAGCGGGCGCTTCTACCCGCGGTACGAGCGGCGCCGGGGGACGCTATCATCGTCGCGATGGGCACGAGCTGCCGCCAACAGATCGGCCACGGCACGGGGCGAACCGCCTATCACCTCGCGGAGGTGCTCTGGTCGCGGATGGAGCCGGCGTAGGCGCAGGCGACACGCGATCGCCAGCTGAGGATGCTGAAGATGCTGGCGCGGCGGGACACTAGCTGAGCAGGAGGTACAGTCATGCTCGTGCTTCCCTTCCAATCTGCGGCGGCAACGCTCGATCACGTCGGCGGCAAAGGCGCCTCGCTTAGCCGGATGGCGATCGCCGGGCTACCCGTGCCGCCCGGATTCTACGTGACGACGGCGGCCTATCGCCGCTTCGTGGCCGCCAACGACCTTCAAGCGGCGATCGTGGACGCCGCCCGGAGCGCCGGCACCGGCAGCCCAGCCGCGCTCGACGAGGTCGCGAGCAGGATTGCGGCGCTCTTCCAGGCGGGGACGATTCCGGACGAGATCGTCGAGGCTCTTCGCCGCGCGTATGCCGGCCTCGGTCCGGGCGATCCGGCCGTAGCCGTGCGCTCGTCTGCCACGGCGGAAGACTTGCCGGGCATGTCGTTCGCGGGCCAGCACGAGACCTATCTGAACATGCGCGGCGAGACGATGGTGCTCGACGCCGTCAAACGCTGCTGGGCTTCCCTGTGGACGGCACGCGCGATCGGCTACCGGGCGCGCCACGGCATCCGGCCTGAGGACGTTAGCCTCGCGGTCGTCGTCCAAGAGCTCGTGCCCGCCGACGTCGCGGGCATCCTGTTCACGGCCAATCCGGTGACCGGCGATCGCGGCGAGGTGATCCTCAACGCGTCCTGGGGCCTGGGCGAGGCGATCGTCGGGGGGCTCGTGACGCCGGATCATTTTGTGGTCGACAAGCGAACGGGCGAGCTGCGAAGCCAGGAGATCGCGGATAAAGCGACCATGACCGTACGCACACCGGATGGAACGCGCGAGGAGCCGGTTCTGGCGTTTCAGCGCGGGGAGCTGGCGCTGACCGGCGAGCAAGCTGCCGAGCTGGCCCGCCTGGGCACGCGGATCGAGGCGCTTTACGGGCAGCCTATGGACGTGGAATGGGCGATCCACGACGGGCAGATCTGCGTGCTGCAGGCGCGTCCGATCACCGCTTTACCGGAGCCGGCGCCGCAGCAGACCGCGGCGGCTCCGGATTGGACGCTGCCGAAACGCGACGGTAAGTATATGCGTGCGAGCGTCATCGAGCTCTTGCCCGATCCGCTCTCACCACTCTTCGCGACGCTGGGCCTGCCCGCCTGGAATCGCGCGATGGGCGATCTCCTGCGGCGAATGGGCCTTGAGGGCCTGATGCCCGATCAGGCGCTGACCACGATTAGCGGCTATGCGTACTACGATTTAAGCATGACCGCCGCCCAGCAGGCGGCGCTTGTTCTGCGAATGTTTCGGACCGGCAAGTTCGTGCCCGGCCTGTTTCGCACTGCAAAAGAGCGCTGGGAGCACGAGGCCAGACCGCACTACGACGAGGTCGTCCGCCGGTGGCAGGCCGTCGATCTGCAGGCGACGCAGGCTCAGAAGCTCGCGGATGGCGCAGGGGATATCGTCGAGGCCGCGGCTCAGCACTACCTCGCAATCCAGAGCGGGATCTTGCCTGCGGCCTATAATAGCGAGGCGCTCTTTACGCTGGTCTACGACCGGCTCGTGAGACGCCCCGACGATCCTCCCGCCCTGACCTTCCTCCTGGGCTACGATAGCGCTCCGATCTGGGGGGAGAAATCGCTCTACGACCTGGCGACCTGGGCGCGAGCGGAAGATGGACTGGCGCAGGTTCTGCGGGACCTGCCCGCCGAGCGGCTGGCGCCTGCGTTCGCCGCGAAGGCGGCGCCGCCCGGAGTGGCCGACGAGGTATGGCAATCGTTCGTGCAGCGTTTCGCAGCGCATCTCGACCACTTCGGCCATGCCATCTACGACCTCGACTTCGCTAAGCCGATGCCGGCGGATGATCCGGCACCGCTGTTTGGAGCGCTCAAGTTCTTCCTGAATGAGCAGGCGCCGAGCCCGTATACGCGCCAAGCTGCCGCTGTGAAGGCCCGGGAGCGGGCGATGGCTGCCGTGCTGAAGGGGCGCCGTGGTCTCCGGCTCGCACTTTTCTGGCGCCTCCTGCGCCTGGCTCAGAGTTTCGCACCGCTCCGCGAAGACGCGCTGGCGGACGTCGGGCTGGGCTGGGTGATCCTCCGCCGCATCTTCCGGGAGCTCGGACGGCGGCTGGCGGCAGCCGGCGTGGTAGGCGAGCAAGACGACGTTTTCTGGCTGATGCTGGACGAGCTACGACAAGCGGCGATCGCGCTCGACACCGGCAGCCCGGTTCTTGACCATCACGCCGCTGTTGCAGAGCGGCGCGCTGCGTGGCAACTCGAGCGCAACGCCACGCCGCCCGTGGCACTACCGGTCAAGGCAGGTGCGCGATTCCTGGGCGTCGATTGGAGTGGTTTTCTGCCGGCTCGTTCCGGTCAGGACAGCGGTGACACGATTAGAGGGATCGGCGCCAGTCCTGGGCATGTGACCGGTTTGGCGCGCGTCCTGCACGGCCCGGACGAATTCCATCAGATGCGGCAGGGAGAAATCCTGGTGGCCAAGATCACGACGCCTGCCTGGACGCCGCTCTTCGCGCTCGCCGCAGGCGTCGTGACCGACGTCGGCGGGCCGCTGAGCCATGGCTCGATCGTCGCGCGCGAATATCATATCCCGGCCGTGCTGGGAACAGGCGTGGCCACGACGCGCCTCCACAGTGGGACACGCGTCACGGTCGACGGCGACGTCGGGGCAGTACATATCGCGGTCGAGGCGGCAGATGTCGCCTCGGCATAAGTAGAGAGTGGCGACTATGGCACAGTACCAGGATCGGGTGATCGTCACCTGTGCATTGACCGGCGGGATACACGGCAAGGAAGCTAATCCCAACCTGCCGGAGCAGCCCGACGAGATCGTGGCGCAGGGCGTGGCCGCGTGGCGTGAGGGAGCGGCCATTCTGCACGTCCATGCTCGTAACCCCGACGGCAGCAATACAATGGATCCGGCGATCTACCGTCAGATCCACGAACGGTTATGCGCCGAGACGGATGCCGTCGTGCAGTTGACGACCGGCGGCAGCCCGCGGCTGCCGGTAGCTGAGCGCCTCAACACGGTGCTGCTGGCACCTGAGATGTGCTCCCTGAATCTAGGCCTGCTCAACTTCTTTATTCGGGGTGAGCAGGTCTTCTTCAGCAACCATCGCTCGGATATCGAGCGCTTTGCCGCCGAGATGCGCAGCCGGGGTGTGAAGCCGGAGATGGAGGCCTACAACATCGCAATGCTCGAGGAGGCCGAGCATTTGATCGAGACCGGGCTGCTGGATCCGCCATACCTCGTCAACTGTGTGCTCCACACCCCGACGCAGGGCGGCCTGCGCGGCACGCCGCGCAACCTGATGGACATGGTCGAGCGGCTGCCCCAACAGACCATCTGCAACGTCAGTTCGATGGGCCGGACGCAGCTGCCGATCACGACGATGGCCATGGCGATGGGCCTGCACGTCCGCGTGGGGATGGAGGATAACGTTTACTACCGGCGCGGCGAGCTCGTGGAAAACAACGCCCGGCTGGTCGCGCGGACAGTGCGCATCGCGCGCGAGCTCGATCGGCAGCCGGCCTCTGCGGACGAGGCGCGTGCGCTGCTCGGCCTGCGCGGCCGCGCGCCGGGCCGAGCTCCAGCGGTGCCGGAGCAGGTGAGCGCATGAGCCACCCGATCTTCGACATAGCCGGCACGGTGGTGCTGGTCACAGGCGCGGGCCAGGGGCTCGGAGCGGCGCTAGCGGCGGCTTTCGCCGAGGCAGGCGCACGCGTGGTCCTCTGTGATCGCAACAGGCAGACGGTAGAGGCAACGGCGGCTCAGATCAGGGCCGGCGGGGGCACGGCGA
>JBBSGA010000324.1:0-7199 GCA_038254585.1 Chloroflexales bacterium
CCTGCGATCAGCTCGCGCGCTTGATCACGGATCTGCTCGAGACGGCGCGCAATACGACGGGCGAATTAAGGCTTCAGATCGAGACGGTGGAGCTCAGCCGGCTCGTACGGAGCACCGTGCAGCGCTGGCAAGGCATCAGCTCGCATCCTTTTGTGGCCCTGATCCCGGCCAGCGTTCCTCCGCTGGCGGCGGATCCCGGTCGCGTCGAGCAGGTGTTGGACAACTTACTGAAAAACGTGGTGCGGCATACCCCTGAGCAGACCGACGCGGCGGTGCGCGTCGAGGTCATGGCCGACGAGCTGGTCGTATCGGTGATCGACCATGGCCCGGGCGTTCCGTCCGAGCACCTCCCGCACCTCTTCGAGCGCTTCTACCAGGTGGGAGCGGCTCCGGATGGCGGGCATCGCGGCAGTGGGCTCGGTCTCTTTATCTGTAAGCAGATCGTCGAGCAGCACGGCGGACGGATCTGGGCCGAATCGACACCTGGAACCGGTATCACCGTGCGGTTCACGCTGCCGCGGCGCGCCGCGGCACCTTCAAGTGGCATGTGAACGGAGGGTAGAGACGCTATTTACAACGTCTCTACCCCTATCTAACGTCTCTACCAGACCGCGGAGGGCATAACAGTGGATCATGCATTAGAGGTGGCCGGCGACGCACTCTTGGAGAAGCCAAGCGTGGCGCGCATGTACGATTACTTCCTGGGCGGCTACCATAACTTTGCCGTCGATCGTCTCGCCGCGCAGCAGGTGATCGGCATCTATCCGGACGTGATGCTGATGGCGCGGACCAATCGCGCCTTCCTACGCCGCGCGGTCACCACCCTACTCGAGCAGGGGGTCGAGCAGTTCCTGGACTTGGGATCGGGTATCCCCACCGTGGGCAGCGTCCACGAAGTGGCACAGCAGCTCGAGCGGGATGCCCGCGTGGTCTACGTGGATATCGATCCGGTCGCCGTGCAACACAGCGAGGCGATTCTGCAGGGCCAGCCCGACGTCGCGGTGGTACAGGCCGATATTCGCGAGCCGGAGTACATCCTCGGTCACGCCGCGGTCACACGCCTGATCGATTTCAGTAAGCCTGTCGGCGTGCTGCTCGTAGCGGTGATTCATTTTGTGGACGACGCGGCCGCCCGGCAGGTGGTGGACGCCTTCCGCGACGCGATCGCACCCGGCAGCTACCTGGTGCTCTCCCACGTCACCTACGAGGGACCACCGCCTGAGGCGGTGGAGCAGGCGCAGCGGATCTACGCAAACTCGACCAATCCAATCATATTCCGGTCGCACGCGCACATCGAGAGCTTCCTCGGTGGGTTCGAGATCGTCGAGCCCGGAGTCGTCTACGTCCCGCAGTGGCGGCCGCAGGGCCCGAACATGCTCGGCCTCGCCCAACCGGAACGAACCGCATTCTTCGCCGGCGTCGGACGCAAGCTGTAAGCGGGCGAGCCGCCATCCCCTTGGGCCGCGCGCTCTCGGCGCCGCGTCTCGCCGCTGCCTCCCGTTCCCGCCGGGCGCTAGTGCTCTGCCAAGCGTCAGTTATAATGGAGCGGTAGGCCACCGGTTGAAATCGGCGTCTGGTACCACGCAAACGCGCTGAAGCGCTTGCGATCTGCCACCCGGCGGCTCGGTGTATCAGCCTGTCCTCGGCGCGTTGATTCGGTGGGTCTCTTCCGTCCCGGTATATGGTCGGGCACGCGCCGGCGGCTGCCACGGCAGAGCGGTTTTTGCGATCGCGGGAGCGCGAGCATGGGCCCAGCAGCGTCAGAATGGCATTTCCGGTTCTACGCCCTCGTGCCGCATCCCTCCGAGCCACGCGTGCTCGTGGTCGACGGCTCTGACGGTTGGTCGCTCCCCTACACCGAGATAACCCGTGGTACGGCGGAGGCCGCGTTTGGCGAGATTCGCGGTGCGTTCGAGCGCGAGCTTGGCCTGGATCTCACCGCCCTCCGCCGTGCTTTCGCCCAGTTCGACGAGGCGACCCGCCGGGCCGAGCAGGTGTTGGTGATGGAGCATCAGAGGCCGGAGGCTGGTCCGCCGTCCGGTAGCCGCTGGATCGACCTCGCAGCCTTGGCGCAGCTGCCGCTCGCACAACCCGAGCACCGGCTGCTGATCGAGGACGACCTCCGCGAAGCCGAGACCGGCGTGGTTCCGTCGGAACGGGCTCCGTGGGCGCGGTCCGGCTGGTACGCCGCGGCCGTAGCCTGGATCGGGACGGAGCTGTCGCGCCTCGGTTATACCTTGGCGGCCCCGATCGACCAGGTTAGGACCTGGTGCCTTTCATGTGTGCTCCGCGCGCCGACCGCGGCAGGCGACCTGTATTTCAAGGAGGCGGCTGCGCTGCCGCTCTTCGCCGACGAGCCGCGCGTCATGGCCGGCCTGGCCGAGCTCTTTCCCGAGCACGTTCCCGCGCCGTTGGCGCGCGACGTGGCCCGCCGCTGGATGCTGCTGCCGGACGCGGGCCGGTCGCTGCGCGAGGAGCAGACGGTCGCGGCGCGCGAAGAGATGCTGCGCCGGTTCGGCCGGCTGCAGCGCGCCGCCGCGGCCGGCGTGCACCACCTGCTGGCGATCGGCTGCCTGGACCGGCGTCCGGACCGGCTCGTGGCACAGCTCGACGACCTGCTGGACGACCCGGACGCGCTCGCGGGGCTGGCCGGCGGCGAGGTCGAGCAGCTCCGGGCGATCGCGCCGCGGCTAAAGGCGGCGTGCGCAGAGCTGATGCGCTGCGGCGTGCCGGCCACGCTGGTCCACGGCGATCTCAACCTCGGGAACGTCGCGCTCCGCGGCGGCCAGTATCTCTTTTTTGACTGGACCGACGCGTGTGTCAGCCATCCGTTCTTCGACCTCCTCACGATTGTCTGGGAGGAGGACGCGGCGGCACGAGCACGCCTGCTCGCGGCATATCTTCAGATCTGGACCGCCTACGCGCCGCTGGAAGAGCTCCACGCCGCCTGGAAGCTGGCGGAGCCGCTCTGCTCCCTGCACCAGGCCATCAGCTACCGCTCGATCGTGGTGAATATCGAGCCGGCGGCGCGGCATGAGTTCGACGGCGTCGTCGCCGTGGAGCTGCGGCGCGTCCTCGCAGCATTCCCGGCATCGCCCGATGTATCGAATGAACGGTCGTAGAGACGTTCTATATAACGTCTCTACCGATGTCTAGACCCGCCCGCGCACCTTCGCGAGCCACCAGCGCAGGCCGACCAGCAGGAAATGCCAGTCGCGGAAAAACTCCGGCGGCTTCTTTTCGAAGTAGTGGCCTACGAACTGGAACGCCCAGCCGAGGCCGAAGAGCGCGGCTGCGACGGGCCGCAGGCTGCGCACGAAGAGCGCCACGACGCCGAGCGTCAGTGAGAGGGCGATCATCGGGATGCCGATCGTGTGGCTGGCACGATTAAGAGGGTGTTGGTGGCCCTGCTCGTATTGAGAGATCCATTCGTCGATCGGCTTGCCTGCAAGCATCACAGAACCTCCTTATGCTCAACGCGAGCACACGAACCTGCACTACAGTACCACCTTGCCCCGCACTCTCGCCACCGGCTCCGGCCATTCACGCGCCACCGTACTTGGCCACGAGGTGGTCGACGTAGCCGCTGTAGGCGTCGGCAAGCACAGGGCTGGCGAGCATCAGGATGTTCTCGGCGTTGAGCTCCGCGCTGTGCGAGCTGGACGAGCAAGATACGTGCGCGAAGCGTGGTAGAAACGTATACAACTTGCGCATTGTATAACGTATGGCTTATACTAAAGGCGTGACCTGGGAGGTAGAGCACACCGGCGAGTTCGAGCAGTGGTGGTTACACTATCGCTCGAAGAGCAAGCGTCAATAGACGCCGCCGTCGATGTCCTGGCGCAAGCAGGACCGGCGCTAGGACGTCCTTGGGTAGACACGATCAAAACCTCCCGCCATTGCAGATGATTCCCATTGCTGGCCGGCTCTATGACGATCATCTGGAAGCGCTCAGGCGCGAAGGAGAAATAGCATGAGCGGACATAAGCCTTTCAAAAATCTGAGCGACAAGCTCCGGTCTTCACCAGAGGGGCAGGCAGCTGTCGAGCGGGAACAGCGGATTGTGCACGATATGCTCGCCCTCTCTCAGCTGCGCGAGGCTCGTGGTGTCACACAGGTTGAGCTAGCCAACGCATGGGAAGTTTCCCAGGCTAACGTGTCGCGGGTCGAGCGTGAGCAGGATGTCTACCTCTCCACACTCCGGAGCTATGTAGCCGCACTTGGGGGCAAGCTCGAGATCATTGCCGTCTTTCCCGATCAGACAATCACACTCGACATCCCGGCCGCTGGGCAGCCGGACCAGCAGATTGCCTAGCGGCTTGTCAATCGCCAGGTTACGGCTTCGGCGACCTGTAGAGACGTTATGTATAACGTCTCTACAACCATTCATTGGATGCTTGACGGTCTACTGGCGGCGCGGTGTGATGGCCTTGAACGGACGCCTATCCACTCCCGCCCAGAAGCTCCTGCTCGATCCTGGCCCGTAGCTCGTCACGCGCGCGGCGGAAGGCGGCCAGCCGTTCGGCCTCGGTTCCCTGAGCCGCCGGATCGTCGATCGACCAGTGGCGCCGCCGGTGGGCATTGGGAAAGATCGGGCACGTTTCGTTGGCGTTGTCGCAGACTGTGATGACCTCGTCGAATGGCTCATTTAGGAAGCGCTCCAGCGTCTTGGACTCCTGGCCGGAGATGTCGATCTGGAGCTCGCGCATAGCGGCGATCGCCTCGGGCCGGACACGGGTCGCAACTGTGCCCGCACTTCGGGCGTCGAAGGCTCCACCGCCCAAGGTGCGCAGCAGCCCTTCCGCCATTTGCGAGCGCGCACTGTTGTGCGTACACAGGAACAGGACGCGCCGGGGCGTCGACGACCGGGACATGACAGATCCTCCGTAATGCGGACGAAGAGGTAGTGCAGCTCATGCTAGCGCGGCGGCTTGACCGCTCGCACAAAGGTGCTCGCAAAGCGCCCGACGAGCTGTTTGGCCTGCTCATCGCCCAAAGCCTCGAACCCGCTCGGGAGCGTCTGACCGAGATCGGCCGTCGTGTAGCGGCGTACCACCTCCAGCTCGATCGCCTCGAAGCCGGCGGCAGCCAATCCCGCGTGATACTCAGCATCCGTCAAGGCACCCGCGATACAGCCGGCCCACGAGGAAAGGTCGCGCCGCACGTCGACGCTGTCCACCAGCTCGGCCGGCGGTCCGCCGTGGATCACGATATCGGAAACGGCGAAGCGGCCGCCGGGCTTGAGCACGCGAAAGGCTTCCCGCAGCACCGGCTGCTTGTCGGCGGCCAGATTGATCACGCAGTTGGAGATGATCACGTCGACGCTCTCATCCGGCAGCGGAACGGCCGCGATGTCGCCCTTGAGGAAGGCCACGTTGTCAGCTCCGGCCTCGGCCGCGTTGCGGCGCGCGAGCTCCAGCATCGGATCGGTCATATCCAGCCCATACGCAAAGCCCGTGGGTCCCACGCGCCGCCCCGAGAGCAGCACGTCGATGCCGCCGCCGCTGCCCAGGTCGAGCACCACCTCGCCCGGGTGCAGCTCCGCCAGCGCCGTGGGGTTGCCGCAGCCAAGCGATGCGAGCGCCGCCTTGAGCGGGAGGCCCGCGAGCTCGTCGGCGAGATAGAGCTGCTGGGAGATCGTGTCTCCGGCGCTTCCGCCGCAGCAGCTCCCTGTCGCATCGCCGCAGCAGCTACTCGCACTTGGGCTGCCGCAGCAGTCGGCCGTTTCGCTTGCCAGAACCTCCTGCGCAATACCGGCGTAGCGCGTGCGAACAGCTTCCGTGATGGCCTGGTTTTCCCGTGTAGCCATGACTTCCTCCGATGTGTGATAGGGCGTAGGTAGCCACCGATTTCAATCGGCGTCCCGACGCGGTAGCCACCGATTGAAATCGGCGTCTAGTACGCCAAACGCGCTGAAGCGCGTTGCTCAGCATTACTCAGCCAATGCGTGAACCTTCCTCATGCGGCGCCGGCTGCTACGACACGCCCTGATGACGGCGCACCACGCCACCGAGTGGAAGTTCTCAACGCGCTTCAGCGCGTTTCGCATAACAGACGCCGATTTCAATCGGTGGCCACCGCGCCGGGACGCCTGATCCATTTGTTAATCTTCATCATACCGTCCCTACCACTATATCGACGTTTATCGATATAGTCGCCAAAAAAAGGCGGCGCCCCTACGTGCTGAGCCGCTCGAGGAGGCTGTATGCCTCGGCCAGCCGATCGCGGCGCACGAAGTAATAGGCCCAGAGCCCGCGCTTTTCGTAGTCGACCAGCCCGGCCTCCCGCAATACCTTCAGGTGATGCGAGATAGTCGGCTGCTTCGGCCGCTGCCCGGTCTGGGCGTCTGGCAGGCCGACCACGCCTTCGAGATCACAGACGCAGACGTAGCCGGTGTGCTGGCCGAGCACGTCGAGAATCTGCAGCCGGGCGGGGTCGGCAAGCGCCTTGAGCAGGTCCGCCGCCGCCCGCACGCGCTCGTCCGACAGGCGCGGGGCGACAGGTGAGCCGCAACACGCACTCCCCGGCTGGCGCTGCGCTTCCAAAATGATTGTACCGGTCGTCGCCATCGCTTGAGCTTTCAACCTCCCCACGGCAGTATACACCATATATCGACGTTTATCAATATACTGCTTTGGTCGTCTTCCCGCCAGCTCCGCGCCGGTCGCTATGCCGGCTAAACCATGTTTTTTTGGGGGCTAGTAATCAGCACAGTTGTACTATATAATGGCCTTATCCGATCGGACCCGTGATATCCAAGTAGCAAAAGGGGAACGGCTATGCCACGTGTAGTCCACTTTGAGCTCCCTGCGGACGATCCCGAGCGGGCAACCCGGTTTTACCGCGACGTCTTCGGCTGGCAGATCCAGAAGTGGGAACAGGAGGATTACTGGCTGGTCGAAACCGGCAAGGATGAGCCCGGCATCAACGGCGGCATCTTGCGCCGCAATCCGGGCCAGATGGTCACGACCAATACGCTGGGTGTCCCCTCGGTGGACGAGTATGTCGACAAGATCACAGCGGCCGGCGGTAAGGTCGTAGCCCCAAAGATGGCGGTTCCGACCGTCGGCTACCTGGCGTACTGCCAGGACACCGAAGGCAACGTGTTCGGGATCATGCAATCCGACACCTCCGCCGCCTGATATCGTTCCATTGTCACGACCCCGAGCATGTGAGCGGCCCCCCGCGGCTCGGCGGGC
>JBBSGA010000325.1:0-7198 GCA_038254585.1 Chloroflexales bacterium
GTCCCTTGGTAAGGTACAATCAGGATGGTAGGTCATGGGTGTACTCCTTTCAGTGATTTAGCCATCCGAAAGGATACACCCAGACCTGCTGGTTCAGGTTCTTGGTTCCACCACTTTTACAGAAACCAGTTTACACTACCAGTTCGAGTATCCCGTTGGACAGTCCGGAGTGGTTCGCGTGGTTAGAGGCAGCCAGTACAACGAGTTTCTCGTATTCGTTATTCGATGAGGAGCGCGGGTACATCGTCGGGTTGATGACCGTGAGCAAGGAACGTCGGCAGCGGGGCGGGTGGTACTGGAGGGCGGGTCGGCGAGTTGGGGGACGGGTTCGGAAAGTCTATCTGGGCCAGTCAGCTGTCGTTACGGATGCTCGACTGGCAGCCATTGCGAAGAGGTTCCGCGACGGCGACGACCGCTCAACTCGGCCCGAGGACATGACACCTGCATTGGTTCCTGGGAATGAAAACTGATTTCGCTCGCTGACGCTGCTGATTTTTACACGATAAAAACGCCGACTTGACAGCGATAATTTACAACGTGGAAGGAGTGCGCCAGTCCAGTCTCTAGCTCAGACACGGAAGCATAGGCTTTCAAGTAGATATCTTCGTATTTAACGGAGCGCCAGAGGCGCTCGACGAAGATGTTGTCGAGCGCTCGCCCTCTCCCGTCCATGCTGATCCGGATCCCAGCCGATGCGAGACAGTTCGTAAAGGTCGAGGCGGTGAACTGCACGCCCTGATCCGTATTGAAGATTGCTGGAGTGCCTCGCGCTAAGGCGTGCTGCAACGCCTCCACACAGAACGGGCCATCGAGCGTATTGGAGAGTTGCCAGGCGAGCACGTAGCGGCTAAACCAATCGAGCACCGCGACCAGATCCATGAAGCCGCGTCGCATGGGCACATAGGTGATATCCGCCGACCAGACTTGATTGGGCCGGGTAATTTCCAGATGACGCAGCAGATACGGATAGACCCGGTGATTCTTAGCGGCAATGGTAGTCTTGGGCTTGGGATAGATCGCTTGCAAGCCCATGACGTGCATCAGACGACGGATCCGCTTGCCGTTGACCCGGTAGCCCTGACGACGGAGATGCGCGGTCATGCGTGGCCAGCCATAGAACGGCGTCTGCAAGTACTGCTCGTCAATAAGCCGCATGAGCTGGAGATTGAAATCCGATTCCGTCGCGGGCCGGTAGTACAGGGTCGAACGGTTTAGACCGAGTAACGCGCATTGCCGGCGGATACTGATGTTCGAATATTCTGGCTCGATCAGCGCGCGCTTGGTGTCAAGCGCTGGGTGCAACCTTCCTTTTCAACCACTCCAACTCCATCTTGAGGCGGCCGATTTGCTCAAGGAGTTCGGCCTGTACGGCTTCGTGCTCGCGGTGGAGGTCACGCTCGTTCCGCCGGAAGACGCTGGCACCTTCTTCCAAGAGCAGGCGCTTCCAGTCACTGATCTGGGTGGGATGCACCTGCAGCTCGCCTACCAACTCGCTGATGGTCTTCCTACCTTTGGCAGCTTCCAGCGCCACTTTGAACTTGAACTCGGGGCTATATTGACGCCGCTTCTTGGTCATGAGACCGAACCTCCTCTGAGCTGCTGGGGCTCGCTTAACACCTTAAATCGTGGTCTAGTTTCTGGGGCCAATTATAGAAGCTCCATGTATGCGACACTCAGGGGTTGTGCTGGCTACTTGCTACATCCAGTTCAACCTAAGACGATTCCATGTGCGTTATTTCACAAATAACCCGGAAGTAGTATGCTTGAGTAAGCGGATGGTGCAAGTAGCCAGCACAACCACATGAAGCCTTAATTTAATATGGTGCGGTGGTATGGTGCGCCCATCGACGGTGACGAGGGACAACGAATCCTGAACATGCGGGACAAACAGCGACGAAAACCGGGACAAATAAAGGTCAAACTTACAGTAGCGCTAATCGATGCGCCGCTGGCGATAGTTCGGGATCCAGGGCTGCCGTGCCTGGAGATACGCCATCAGTTCGTCCAGCTTCGCTGCGTTCTTGCCCATGCTCCGAGGTCCACGTTCGCCTGGTCTAGCAGCACCGCCGCGCGGATCCCGTGCTGACTCAATCCGCTCCCTCACCAGCTAACTGCACGATCGACGTGCGCAACGCGGCACTGATCCAGAAGCCATTCGTGATCAGCCGATCAATGATCGGCGTCACGGCCGGGATGACGCGTTGCTCTTTGGCATCGAGCAGCACGCCTAACACGCCAGTGAAGGCAAGTCCCCGTGTTGCTGCCACGTTCCGACCGGCTGCTTCATCCATGATGAGCAAATCAGCCTGTAGTTCATGGGCGAGCACAATCGCCTCGACCTCAGCTTGGGCCAACGCTTCGTGGCTGGTCAGCTCCTGCGCGACCATCGACACCTTCGTTACCGGCCGTACCACGATCCACGCTTCAGTCTGCACAGCCCGGGCTCCTGGATTAGTGTCTCCTGGACCGACCAATTCGTGCCGGACGGCTTCAGGAATCACGATCTGACCGTACAGGTCGCGTAGCAGATACAGCGCGTCAATGGCAGCGAGATTCGTGATAGCAGTTGTATCGGATACGACGATGAGCACCCGCTATTCCTTGCTCTGGCGCACGGTCATCCACGCGCGTGCGGCACGGGAGCAGCGTCCATGCCGCAGATCGTCGTCGCCGACTGGCTCGTCACCAGGGTTATTCACGTCGTGCGCGTTCGCGCAGGGTGTGGAGCGTGTGGAGATCGGCCTCAACGTCAGTCGCCGTGATATGGAGTGGAATGCGGTGCGTCGCGAGGAGGCGCTGAAAGTCCAGCCGCGTTAAGCCGGCGATTTCGGCACCCTTGGCAAGACTGACCGCCGATCGTTGATACAACACAACCGCCAGATCCTGCTTCACTTCGGCAAGCTCTTGCGCGGTCATGCTCAACGGTAATTCCATCGTGGTTGCCATATCGCATCTCCTCACCGTGTCACGGCTATGTTCATTATAGCGCGTTGCCAGTTTCGTTGGGTCGTGCTGATGTGAAGCACACTGCGTCAGGAGACGTGTGAGAAAGGAACCGGGAGGCGACCAGTTGGCCGCCAAAGGCATCTACCGCAATGCCGTCCGCTCCAGCAGGGCGTTCTTTGTCAAAAGTAGTGGGCTGCGCTGGCTGTCGATGATGCTCTTGACCCCCATTCCCTGGGCGCAGCGCGTCTGGGCCTTGCCCTGCTTGACCGTCTTGGCTCCCTCGGAGCGCTATCACCAGACACGTGGCCAGCGCCATAAGACGCTGCCGGATTGGGCGCGCCAGATGATCCTGCAACTCCGGCGCTGGCTGCCCAGTCGAGTGCTCGTGGTGGTGGCGGACAAGACGTATGCGGTGCTCGAGTTGCTGGGTGCCTGCGTCCGCTGGCCGGCGCCGGTCACGGTTGTGATGCGGTTGCGGCTGGATGCCGCGCTCTACGACCCGGCGCCCGCGCGGACGCCAGGCACAAAAGGGGCGCCGCGCAAGAAGGGCGCCCGGCAGCCGACGTTGGCCACGCGCCTGCAGGACCCGCAGACCACCTGGACGGAGGTCACGCTGGCGTGGTACGGGGGCGGCACCCGTACGGTCGAGGTGGCCAGCGACACGGCGGTGTGGTATCACGCCGGCAAGCCGACGGTGCCGTTGCGCTGGGTGCTGGTGCGCGACCCCGCCAAACAATTCGCACCGCAAGCGTTGCTCTGCACGGATCTGACGGCGCGCGCCGAGCAGATCGTGGCCTGGTTCGTCTTGCGGTGGCAACTGGAAGTGACCTTCGAGGAAGCGCGCGCCCACCTGGGGGTGGAAACGCAGCGGCAATGGGCGGACCTGGCGGTCCTGCGCACCACGCCGGCGTTGTTGGGCCTCTTTGCCCTCGTCACGCTGCTCGCACATCAACTCCTTCAAGGCCACGACCTCCCCGCGCGATCGGCGGCGTGGTATAGCAAACCGCTCCCGACGTTCTCCGACACGCTCGCGCTCGTGCGCCAGCAGTTGTGGCCGGGCACCATTTCTTATATATCACCTGCAAACCCGGATATCGTGGAAATTCCACGGCCGCTATTGGACCGCCTGATGGACACGCTTGCATTTGCAGCGTGAGATGGACAAAGTCGAGCTTAGGGTGGTCAAGCAGATGATAGTCACGCCCACGTGTCACAAAGCCCAGCCCAGCATGCTGGATGCGCGCGAGCGGTGAGGCATGTATACGCTAGACTAACTGGCATCTCGAGATCCTGGAGACGCCGCACCAAGTGGCGGCGTTCTTCACGGCGGCGCAGCACGACCCCCACACCCCGCGCGTGGGGATGATTACGAACAGCAAGTTGTCCCTGGCGCAGGGCTACCGGTCCGGCGTCGAGGATAACGGCAGCGCCTGGGCCTATCGCCGCGACCGTCTGCTCGACGAGACCATCGTCAAGCAGGAGCGCGAAGCGCTGGAAGCGATCCGCAAGGCGCGCCGCAAAGCCGCCCGCCAGGCCCAGGCCGAAGTCGCCGCTAGCGCCGACGACGAGGAGGTCGAGGAGGTGACACTACCGCCCGGCGTATCTCTCCGGACGCAGCTCCGCGACCGGCTGCTGCGCGGCCCGCGTACCCGCCATGGCCTGTGCTGCCCGCAGTGCGGCCATCGCGTCCTGAACAACGCCTTCGAGGGCATCGGGAGCATCAAGACCTCCCGCCTCGCCACCATCAAATGCGAATGGTGCCGGGCGCCGCTCGGGCAGATGTGCCGCGAGCGGGACAACGTCGGCGACCGCGCGCTCGCGGTGTGGACCGACCCGGACTTCACCAGCATCGCCTACGACCGCGACGGCAATCCCGCCATCCCGTGGGGCAGCCGGCCAGCAACCCGCGCTATCCGCTCGGGCCGCTGATCGGTAAGCGGTACCGCGGCCTGGTCGACCTGTTCATCAGCGATGAGGTCCACGAGGCGAAAAGCCTCGGGTCGGCCATCGGCGCCGCCTTCGGTGCCATGGTCAACGCCGCCCACCGCACCGTCGGCCTCACGGGGACGCTGTTCGGTGGCTACAGCAGCGATGTCTATGGCTTGCTCCTTCGGCTGCATAACGCCCCGGTCGTGCAGGAATACGGCTGGGACGACGAGGCCCGCTTCATCGCCGAGAACGGCGTCGTGGACGAGGTGACCCGTCAGTCGACCTCGACCACCGAGGGCCATTACAGCGGCAAGACGACCACCTCGACCACGCCCGTGCAACGCCCGGGCGTCACCGCGAAGCTGACCAGCACGCTCCAGGGCTGCTCGATCAACATCCTGCTCCCCCACATGGGCTTTCACCTGGTTGATTACCAGGAAAAGCTCCAGGTGATGGCGATGCCGGGTGACATCGGCAGTGACTACCGCGAACTGGAAGCGGCGGGCAAGGGTATCGTCGCCTTCGGCGGCCATGATGCGCTGGGGAGCTATCTCCAGGCGTGTTTGCTCTACCCCTACGCGCCGTGGATGCCCAGGACGATTGAGTCGAAGCTCAAGCATGTGGCCTACACGCCGCCGGCCTCCAGCGACGACCGCGTCCTGCCCCACCACGAGTGGCTGGCGGACTACGCGGCCGCGCAGGTGGCGCGGGGTCGCCGGGTGCTCGTCTATGCTGAGCACACCGCGACCAACGACATCATGCCCGACGTGGCGCACAAGATCACCACGCTCGCGGCCGACCGCCATGACGCCACCCTCAAGGTGGCCGTGCTCCGGTCCACCAGCGTGAAGCCGGGTGAACGCCGCGCCTGGTTCGCGGCACGGGAAGCCGAGGGTGTCAACGTCGTGCTGTGCAATCCCAAGGTGGTCAAGACCGGTTTGAACTTGATCGCCTGGCCGAGCATTGTCGTGCTCGAGCCCGTGTACAGCCTGTTCACCCTCCATCAGGCCAAGCGCCGTGCCTTCCGGCCCACCCAGACGCAGGACTGTGAAGTCACCTACGTTTGCTACGCCGGGAGCATGTCCGAGAAGGCGATCAGCATCGTCGCCCGCAAGTCCGCGGCAGCGGCGATCCTGAACGGGGATGATCTCTCCAACGGTCTCCTCGAGTTCGACCCGGGCATGTCGCTGCTGCAGGAGCTTGCGAAAGCAGTCATGTCCGGCGACGAGGACCGGACGGGCCTGGCCGACGACGTGCGCGCGATGCTGCGCGACGGCGCCGCCGCGCTGAAGGCCGATCTGGAGGCCGGGACCACCGGGCTCATCGGCGCTCTGCCGGCGATCGACACGCTGGGCGTGGCGCCGGCGGACGTGGACGCGCCCGACACCGCACTGGCGATAACGCCGGTCGCGCAAGCCCTGCTGGCCAAGTTGGCCCAGCAGCCGCTTGTGCTGGTAATGGATGGCAGCGTCATCGGACGCGGCTGTGTCGCCTTGATGCTCAGTGTGGTCTACCATGGGCGCGCCTTGCCGCTCGCCTGGCTCGTCGTGCAGGGCAAGCAAGGCCACTTGCCGCAGGAGACCCACTGCGCGCTCCTCGCCCAGCTTCAGCCGCTCATCCCTCCCACGGCGGACGTGACGCTGCTGGGCGATGGTGAGTTTGATGGGACAGCGTTGCAGGCGATGCTGCGGCGGCTGCAGTGGCACTATGTCTGCCGCACCGCCTCGAGCATCACCTTCACCGCCTATGGCTGCCATCTCACGGTTGGCGATCTGGCTCCCGAGCGCGGAGAGTTGTTGGGGGTGAGGCCAGCGTGGGTGACGACGGAGGAATACGGTCCGGTCAGTCTCTTGGCGCTCTGGGAGGAAGCGTATGAGGAGCCGCTTTATCTGGTCACGAACATGCCCGATCTGCAGGCGGCGATCGCGTTGTATCGCAAGAGAGCGCATATAGAAACGTTCTTTTCGGACCAGAAAAGTCGCGGGTTCGACATCCATCGAAGTCACCTCAGTGATCCTAAGCGTCTGACGCGGCTGCTGATCGTGTCGTGCTTAGCGTACCTGTGGCTGGTGTATCTGGGCGTGTGCGCACTCCGCGATGACTGGTTGAAGCGGCTGCATCGGCGGGATCGGTGTGATTTGAGCCTGTTTCGTCTGGGCTTGAGGCTGCTGGCGCGCTGTCTAAGGGACGATATTGCGCTTCCCGCGGGCTTTCTGGTACCTGAGCGGCTGCCGCACCGGTCGATCCGTCAGCCGCTCAAACAAGCTGCATGATGCGCACACATTTTCTGTACGGTAATGAATCATAGATGAGCGGTGAATCA
>JBBSGA010000326.1:0-7144 GCA_038254585.1 Chloroflexales bacterium
TCCTCGGACTCGATCCCCTGACGATCGCGAACGAGGGCAAGCTCCTGGCGGTCGTCGCGGCGGAGGGAGCCGACGCGGCGCTGGCCGCGCTGCGCGCGCATCCGCTCGGGCGTGAGGCGGCGCTCATCGGCGAGGTGCGTGCCGAGCCGGCCGCGATGGTCTTTCTACGCACGGATATCGGCGGCACGCGCGTGCTGGATATGCTGGTTGGCGATCCCCTGCCGCGCATCTGTTGACGCCGGACAGAGCTTTGCTCCTGAGCGTCTTTAGGTTAGGGCGCGGATAGACCGGCCATCCCCCGTGTGCCTCGGAAGGCCCGGCCCGGCCAGCGGTGAAGAGCACGCCTGCCCACCCGCCGCTACCACTGCTGGAGCTCCACCCTGTACCCTTTGTGGGCCAAATCACGTGCGTTGGAGGAATAGTATGGGAGGCAACTTCATCCGCTACGACCTGATCGATCCTGAGATAGAGGCTCGCGTCGACGACCTGCTGGGCCGCATGACTCTGGCGGAGAAGGTGGGACAGCTGGTGCAGAGCGCACTCTTCAGGCCATCCGATATCGCGGCGCTCATCGCCAAAAAGCAGCAGGCCGAGGCGGCGGGTCAGCCATTCGAGTTTCGGCCCGAGCCGCGGTCCGATCTCGAAGACAGCATTCGGGCCGGCCGCATCGGGTCGCTTCTGAATGTCACCGATGTGGGGCTGCTCAACCGGTATCAGCGAATCGCCGTCGAGGAATCCCGGCTGGGCATTCCGCTGATCGCCGGCAACGACGTCATCCACGGTTTCAGGACCATCTTCCCCATCCCGCTCGCCGAGTCGTGCACCTGGGATCCTCCGCTGCTGCAGCGCGCCGCGCGCGTCGCCGCGGAAGAGGCGTCCGCGGCCGGCATCGACTGGATCTTTGCGCCGATGGTGGACGTGGCGCGCGATCCGCGCTGGGGCCGCATCGCCGAGGGCGCCGGCGAGGACCCCTTCCTGGGCAGTGCCATGGCCCAGGCGCGCGTGCGCGGCTTCCAGGCGAGTGACCTGGCCGGCGGCCGACGCATCGTGGCCTGTCCGAAGCACTATGCGGCCTACGGTGGCGCGGAGGCCGGGCGCGACTACAACACCGTCGACATTTCGGAGCGCACCCTGCGCGAGGTCTACCTGCCGCCCTTCAAGGCCGCCTTCGACGCCGGTGCGGGAAGTGTGATGAGCGCTTTCAACGAGATCGGCGGGGTCCCCGCGACGTGCAACCCATTCACTTTGCGCACCATCCTGCGTGACGAGTGGCAGTGGGCGGGAGTGGTCGTCAGCGACTACGAGTCCGTCCGGGAGCTGATGAACCACGGCGTAGCGGCCGACCTCAAGGAGGCGGCGCGTCTGAGCATCCTCGCGGGCCTGGATATGGACATGCTTGGCGATGCGTACGCGAACCATCTGGCTGAGCTGGTGGAAGAGGCCGCAGTACCTCGGGAGCTGGTGGACGAGGCTGCCCGGCGGGTGCTGCGCCTGAAGCTGAGACTTGGTCTCTTCGAGCGGCCGTATACCGATGAGACGCTGGCCGGCCAGATCATGCTGCGCGACGACTTCCGTGAGCTGACCCTCCAGGTGGCCCAGGAGTCGATGGTGCTGGTCAAGAACGAAGGCGCGCTCCTGCCCCTGTCGCCGGGGAAACAGCGCATCGCCGTCGTCGGGCCGCTGGCCGATGCCCGGCGCGACCTCCTCGGCACCTGGGTCCTCGCCGGACGGGCCGAAGATGCGGAGACCGTGCTCGAAGCGATGCATGCCTACCTGGACGGCGGAGCTAGGCTGACGCACGTCCGGGGCTGTCCCATACAGGGTGACGAGGGTGTGGATATCGCTGCGGCCACCGCCGCGGCGCAGGACGCCGACGTGGTCGTTGTCGTGCTGGGCGAGGGCGCCGATATGAGCGGTGAGGCGCGCTCGCGGGCCGATCTGGGCTTGCCCGGACGCCAGCAGGAGCTGCTCGACGCACTCGCCCAGACCGGCAAGCCGATCGCGGCCGTGCTGATGAGCGGCCGGCCACTGGTGATCCCGCGCCTCGCCGCGCAGGTGGGCGCGCTCCTGGTGGCCTGGCACGGCGGCATCCGCGCCGGACGCGCCGTCGCCGACATCCTCTTCGGCGCGGTCAACCCCTCCGGCAAGCTGACGGCCAGCTGGCCGCGCACAGAGGGACAAATCCCGATCTACTACGGACACAAGAACACCGGGCGGCCGTGGGAGGGTGCCGGGACGGCGCAGTTCGGTGAGCCGTTCAAGTCGCGCTACATCGACGCGCCGAACGAACCGCTCTTCGCCTTCGGCTACGGCCTAAGCTACACGACCTTCGACTATCGGGATCTGACGGTCGAGACACCGGTCGTCGGCGCCGATGGCACTCTGGCCGTCAGTGCCCTGATCAAGAACACCGGTGTGCGCGCCGGCGCCGAGGTGGTGCAGTTGTACGTGCGCGACCTTGTCGGCAGTGTCACCCGGCCGGTCAAAGAGCTGAAGGGGTTCCAGCGCATCGCGCTGCAGCCGGGAGAAGAGCAGGCCGCGCGCTTCGAGGTGCCGGTGCGCGATCTTGGCTTCTTCGGCCTGGACATGCGCTATACGGTAGAGCCCGGTGCCTTCAAAGTCTGGATCGGTTCAAACTCGACGGAAGGGCTGGAAGGGGAGTTCGAGGTGCAGCTATAACAACTGTAGGGTCTCGGTACTTACTCGGTGGTCGCCGCAGGCCTTGCAGCGGGAAGTACCTTACATAACATAATGCCGCCTGCATCGATGCCGAATTACCGGGTTGCTTGGGGTCGATTGACGTCCTCAGCCACGATATCATACTATAAGCATGTGCTTATATGTTATGGAGAACCGGTAGGAGGTTGTCGTGGCTCCAACCCAAGATATAGCGCTCGCTCTGAAAGCTAAGCTCTTCCGCGGCTTCGCCGATCCGTCGCGGCTCGCCATCATCGAGACGCTTCGGACCGGCGAGAAAACAGTGTCAGAGGTTGTGCTACTGACGGGCCTGTCGCAGCCCAACACCTCGACCCATCTGGCGTGTTTGAAGGACTGCGGCCTGCTGACGAGCCGGCAGGAGGGCCGCCGGGTCTATTATCAGCTGGCAGATCCGCGGATGGAGGACGTCCTTTGCGCCGTCGAGGACCTCCTGGCGGACGTCGCCGCCAGGGTCTACGTATGCACGCGTTACCGGGGTCAAGGAGGGGAGAATGGCGACGGCAGCTAAGCGCACGCAGATCGAGCTGCCGGTCGCAGGCATGGATTGCCAGGGCTGTGCCACGCATATTCAGGAGGCGGTCGGCAAGCTGCCCGGCGTGGAAGATGTGCGCGTCCTCGTCTCTGCCGAGCGAGCGACGGTCACGTTCGACCCCGAGCAGGTCACGACCGCGGCGATCAAGGCTGCGATCGGGGGCGCGGGCTACAGCGTCCCCGAACCGGCGGCGCCTGGCCCTGGCTCCCCTGGGGTGCCGGCCAATCGGGTGGCCGTGGGGCAGGTCATCGGCTGGAGCGCACTGGGCATGGTTGCCGTCGTCGTCGTGGTCGCCGCCCTGGGCGAGCGCCTGGGCATCTTCGACCGGCTGCTGGAGCGCCTCCCCTGGTGGATACCTGCCCTCGCGATCATGATTGGCGGCGGGTCGGTGCTCCGCGGAGTCTTCGACGCCGCCTGCCGGCTGCAGATTACCAGTCACACGCTGATGGCGGCGGGCGCGATCGCTTCCATCGCCATCAGTCAGTGGACGACGGCGGCCCTGATCGTCTTCTTCATGCGCCTCGGCGCATGGCTCGAGCAGCTGACGACCGAGCGCAACCGCCAGGCACTCAAGCAGCTGGTCGCGCTGCAGCCGGCTGTTGCACGTGTCCTGCGGGATGGACGTGAGGTCGAGGTGCCGGTCTCCGCGGTCGCCGTGGGCGAGGTGGTGGTGGTCCGGCCGGGGGAGCGTATCCCGGTTGATGGTGACGTGGTCGAGGGCCAGGCGCCGGTGGACCAGGCCCCGATCACGGGCGAAAGCGTGCCAGTGGACAAGGCGCCCGGGGACGGTGTATTCGCGGCGACGATCGCCCAGGCGGGTTTCCTCAAGGTGCAAGCAACGACGCCGAGCACCGATACGACCTTTGCACATATCGTACGGCTGGTCGAGGAAGCTGAGTCGCAGAAGACGCCGGTGCAGCGCTTTGCCGATCGCTTCTCGACCTGGTATCTGCCGATTGTCCTCCTGATCGGCCTCGGGACCTATCTCGTCACCGGCCAGGTCGTGAATGCGGTTGCGGTCCTGGTGGTCGCCTGTGCCTGTGCCATCACGATCGCCACCCCGGTGGTAGTGTTGGCGAGTGTGGGCACTGCCGCGCGGCACGGACTGCTGATCAAAGGCGGGATCGCGCTGGAGCAGCTGGCGCGCGTCGACACGGTTGTGATGGATAAGACCGGCACGGTCACGCTGGGTCAGCCGCGCCTGACCGATGTCGTGCCCCTCTCCGGGATTGCCGAGCCGGCGCTGCTCCAGGCTGTCGCCGCCATCGAAGGGCGGAGCGAGCACCCGCTGGCGCGAGTGGTCGTACGAGCCGCGGTCGAGCGCGGGATTGTGCCGCTTGAGCCAGAGGCGTTTACGCCGCTGCCGGGTCGCGGCCTGCTCGCAACCGTGGACGGGCAGGCGTGGGCGGTCGGGAACCGCCGTCTGCTGGCCGAACGGGGCGTTGCCCTGACGGCGCAAGATCAACAGCGCGCCCAGGCGCTCGAAGACGCCGGCAGGACCGTCTTCTTCGTCGCCCAAGGCGGCGGCATCGTGGGCCTCGTGGCGGTCATGGATCTGATCCGGCCCGAAGCAAAGGCAGCGCTGGCCGACCTTAAGCGGCTCGGCATCCGGCAGCTCCTGCTCCTGACGGGCGATAACGAGCGCGTCGCCGCGGCCATCGCCCACGAGTTGGGCGTCGAGTACCGCGCCGAGCTGCTGCCGGAAGACAAGATCGCCGTGGTCAAGCAGCTTCAGGCAGCGGGCTCGGTCGTCATGATGGTCGGCGACGGCGTGAACGACGCCCCGGCACTGGCACAGGCCAACGTGGGCATGGCGATGGGCGCCGGAACCGGTGTCGCGCTGGAAGCGGCCGGCGTGGCGTTGCTGCGTAATGACTGGACGATGGTGCCGGAAGCGATCCGCATCAGCCGCCGAGCGGTGCGCACGATCAAGCAGAACCTCGGCTTCACGGCGCTGTACAACGTGGTCGGCCTCGCGCTGGCCGCTGGCGGCATCCTGCCGCCGGTGTGGGCCGCTGCCGCGCAGAGCTTGCCGGACGTGGCGATCATGCTTAACTCGTCCCGTCTCCTCGGCGGTCGAGGGACGAATGCGTCTGCGCGCTAACGCGCAGAGGAGAGCGGAGCGGCCAATGGCATACTGCTTCGCCAACCGCTCCTTGCCCGATCGCGGCCTAGTCGTGCTGGGCGTGCGCCAGGCCCATGGCGTACAGTTCTGCGACGTGCGCGTCGTCCAGCATGTAGTAGACGTGCCGGCCCTCCCTGCGCGCCCGCACTAAGCGCATATCGCGCAGAGTCCGCAGCTGATGGGAGATCGCCGATTGGGTCATCCCCAGGGCCTCCACAATCGTGTGGACGCAGAGCTCGCGCTTGGTGAGCAGGGAGATGATTCGCACGCGGGTTGGGTCGCTCAATGCCTGGAAAACCCACGCGATCTGCGCCGCGGTCGGAGCATCCAGCACAGGCGGTGGTCGGTCATGCACGTGAACGTCACTGCAGACGACCGCGAGACCTTGTTCCACGGCATCTGGGATTCGCACATCCGTCCCCAAAGTCACTACGCGAATGACAAATCATAGGTCTACTATAGCAGATCAGTCTCTCGGTCCACGGAGCGCCGGTTGTCAGAATCATCGCCGGTACTCCGCAGGGAGGCCACGGCGACGTTGCGGCTTTAACAGCTCGTCGCACATTGCCTAAGCAGCAGGCGCCTTGGGGGTTGGTGAGCGGACAGGCGCACAGGCCGGCCTGTATGCCTGTCTCAATCTCATCGATAACGCTACTGCGTCCGGTCTGCTCTACCTCGGCCCGCAGCATCCCATTCGTAATCTTGAAGCAGTAGCAGATCGGCGATAAGGAGTTCTCCTGTTGCTTCTGCCAAATCGGAACACCCACATGGTCGGCGGTAAATATGACGGTTCCCGAGTCGTTGAAGTAGGCCACCGGACATGCAGGGGCCGCACAAAACCAGTAGGCCTCTTCGGTGACAAGGCGCAGGTCGACGAGTAAAAGGCTCTGGAGTGTCTGTCGCTCAACGCGCTTCCCACGCTGTCCGTTGTGGGGACAGCTTCCTGTTGTGGTTCCCGGCTCCATAGTGCGTCCTCGGTCAGAACTATCCAAGCCATTTTATGATAAGAAGCTGATTGATGCCATTTGAGCGAAGAAGTAGCCGCCATGCGCCACGGCCGGTAAGACCATCGCCTCCTGCCGGTGCGGGTGTTGCAGAGCCGGCACGTCGTCAAAATCCCTTCAAAGCGAGGACCTCGTCGGCCGGCGTCCGGTCGCCGTTGCAGCTAATCCGCCTGGGCGCGCTCAAGATCTGAAGCTCAAAGCCGAGATCGGAATACAAGCGCACGATCCGCTCGGTGGCCTGATTGGACAGCACGACCGGCCCGGGGTGCTGTGCCAGCCACTCGCCGAGGCGAATCTGGTCGTTCCAGCCAAAGTCTTCTTTCCAGTATTTCGTAAACTCGACGTCGTAGGGTGGATCGGCGTAGAAGAAGTCGTCAGGCTCAACCGGTATGCTCTCAAAGTTTCCGACAGTGAAGTCCCAATCAGCGAGCAGATCCCGATACCGGAAAAAGTCGGTCGTGTAGTTGATGTTTTTGTATTTGCCGAACGGCACGTTGAATTCGCCGCGACTGTTGAACCGGCACAGCCCATTGTAGCCCGTGCGATTGAGGTAGTAGAAAAGCTCTGCCGCCTCACGGCTATCTGCGTGCCCATCCAAGATCAGATGGTTGAAGCGTTGACGGTGGGCGTAATACAGTGTTTCTTCGTTGCACATCGGGATCGTGGCGTAGAGCCCTATACGCAGCCACCGTTATAATTTGATAGCGTGGGGGCTGACGTCGTTCAGGAGTGCCCGCTCAGGCACGAGCCACATCGTTACGGCAA
>JBBSGA010000327.1:0-7127 GCA_038254585.1 Chloroflexales bacterium
ACGGTCCCGATCGTACCGTCGATGCGGATGCGATCGCCCGTTTTGAGGCGGGCCGTGGCATCCACGACGCCGACCACGGCTGGGATGCCATACTCGCGCGCAACGACGCTGCCGTGTGAGAGCGTGCCACCGGCCTCCATGACCAGCCCTCCGGCGGTGAGGAAGAGCGGCGTCCAGGCGGGATCGGTCGACGGTGCGACGAGGATTTCGCCCGGTGCGATATGCGCGCCGTGCGGGTCGCGGATCACGCGCACGCTTCCTTCGCATACGCCCGGCGAGACGCCGATGCCCACGATCTCGTTCGGGTTGCTCGAAGCGCGTCGCGCGACGATGATTTCGCCTTCGCTGGTGATGATGCGCGGCAGTTGCTGGCGCTGAAGCTCCCGCTGGTAGGTCGCGCGGCGCTCTGCCGCTCGTCGCGCGAAATCATCGCCGTGGCCTCCGGCCGCTTGCTCAAGCTCCTCCAGCTCCAGGAAGAAAACGTCGGCGGGTTGCTCGATCAGCCCTTGCGCGGCAAGATCCTCCCCCGCGCGCTTGATGACGTCCCGTATCAGGCTGAAAAGGCGCACGCCCCAGAACTTTGGCGCCTCGCGAGCACCCATCAAGCCCCGCATGCGGCTTGTAAGGAAGCGGAGGATCGCAGCCTTCGCGACGCCGCAGGGCTGGGATCGGACAATGCGAATCATCTCTGCCCGAGCTTGCTCGGCTGCCTGGGCCAGTGACTCGAAGTGGAGATCGGGCGCCAACGCCGGGTCGTCGAGCAGCAGGTAGTTGCGGATCGTATTGATAATGTACTCCGGCGTTTCCGACCAGCGCGGCATGCCGACGTCGATTTCCCGGATGCCGCGATGCCCGTAGCGATCGAGAAAGTCCTGGACCCCTGCCTGGGCCACTTGCGGCAGTTCACCCCGTTTGTAGCAGGCTGCGACTCGTTCGGGCGACTCTTCTGCCACGAGACGCCGTGCAACCGGGTCGGCCTTGATCTTCTGCGATAGCTGCCACAGCGCAAGATCCATCTCCGTTGTCGGATTCCCCTGCAGTCCTTGTCGCAGGGCGACAACCTGGGCCAGGTCGAGACGCCACCGGCGCGCGAGGCGCTCGACTACCGCCGAAGCGAGCATACCCGGGCCAAAGACTGGCCCATATCTGGAGACAATCGTCGGCCCGCCCGCGCGGAGTAGGAGACGGACCATGAGCGCCCGCTCGCCGAGCGTCATCGGCTGCTCGCTCAGGCACTCGAGCTTGCGAAGGCGAGTCGTGACGATATCGTCGGCCTGCCGACGGGCGGCATCCGGTGAGATCAGTGCCGCGACGAACCGTCGCAGCATCGGGCGGCCTTTCCACACGAGCGAGAGTGTGATCTTGGCCGCCTTGGTCCGGTTCAACGGTCGGAGCGCCAGACGCGGGTCTCGCAGCAGGTCGGGAAAGGCACGGGCCGTCGTGGGATCGACCATCTTGAAGGGAAACTGAATCAGACGCCGGCCGATCGGGTTGCGCAGCGCAGCTGTCGCGTCGAAATAGAGCCGGCCTGCGGCCTCGACGAGCGGACCGGGCTTCCCGCGTGGCGCAATCTGAGCCCCTGTCACGGCCTGAAACGTCCTCAGCATCTCACGGAAGATGCTCTGCCCCATCGGCGTGATCGGCTCGATGATACCCTGTAGCGCGTTGCCCGACAGGTAGACGTGGAGGTCGTCGTCGGTGGGACGCGGTTGCGGTGTCGGGAAGAGCGTCGTGATCGGGCGTGACTGCAGAAGGTAGAGCTGCCCGTCACGCAGTGCCCACTCGATATCCTGCGGAGCGCCAAAGTGCTCCTGTGCTGCCGCGCCGAGCGCGACCAGACGCCGCAGATCGTCCTCCCCCAGGCACCCGATGCGCCGGAGCTCCTTGGGCACGGCCCGCTCGACCGTGCCACCGTCCTCCGCATAGACGATCATGCGCTCCTTGTCCGCCTGCTCGTGCTGGAGGATCTTTCCATCCCGGTCCAGCACCCACCCGTCGGGTGAGACGATCCCGCTCACGATCGCTTCGCCCAGCCCCCATGATGCGTTGATCACGGTGTGTGTCCGATTGCCGGTCACCGGGTCGGCCGTGAAGAGCACCCCCGATACCTCGGAATCGATCATGATCTGCACGACGACCGCCAGCGCGACGGCGTCATGGTCGAAGTGATTATGTGCGCGATAGGCGATCGCACGCGGCGTCCAGAGCGATGACCAGCAGCGTCGCACGGCGTCGAGGAGTTCCGCGCCGCCGCGGACGTTGAGGAAGGTCTCCTGCTGGCCGGCAAAGCTTGCGTCCGGCAAGTCTTCGGCCGTCGCGCTCGAACGGACTGCCGCCGCCGGATCTGTCCCCATCGTATCCGCCAGCCCTCGGTACGATGCCTCGATCGCCGCCACGACCTCATCCGGGATGCGTAGCCGTTCGATCTCGGCGCGGATCGCCTGGGAGGCGGCCTCGAATGCTCGACTGTCGTCAGGATCGAGATCCGCAAGCCGGGCTTGTATTGCCGGGGTTGCCCCGGCCACGACGTGGCGGTAGGTGTCCGCCGTGACGCAAAAACCGGCTGGAACAGGTAAGCCGGCCTGGCACAATGCGCCAAGGTTAGCGCCTTTCCCCCCCACGACCGGGAGCGCGTCGCGGTCGATCTTGTCCAGGGTTAGCGTGAAGGTCGTCGAAAGAGACTCCATTGTCGCACCTCCGCATGGGCGCTGCCGGGTGTGGCTGCGCCTGCTCATTCGCCATCCGCTCTGATCCGCAAACCGTCCAGGAAAATACCGACCGTCGCGTCGACGAGCTCGTCGTCCCAGATGGCAAGCGCTTCAGGCTGCTCCAGCACATACCGGCTCAGGGCAGTGGCGGCCAGAGGACCGAGGAATGCCCGCGCCGCGATCTCTGGATCGATTGGCTTGAGAACGCCGGCATCGATCTGCGTACGACAGTAGGATCCTAGGAGCGCGAAGACGCGGCCGATCGACGGTCCAAGCAGCTCGACTCGTACCTCGCTATCTTCGCGCACGGCCTCGCCCAGCATCAGCCGCATCCCGCGGCGAACGTCCTCCCGCTCGAAGACCTTCAGATAGCCGTATGCGATCCGCCGCAGTGCCTCGGAAGGTGGCAGTGACATGAGCTCCTCCGGATGGCTCGCCATCTGGAGCAGCGGGAAAACTCCTTCCAGCGCGGCACGGAAGAGCGCCTGCTTGTCTGCAAAGTAGTGATAGATCAGACCCGGCGCTATTCCTCCCGCGGCCGCCGCAATGCGCTTATTTGTCGCACCGCGGTATCCGAAGCGACTAAAGACCTCAAGTGCCGCCTCGAGGATGCGCTGGCGCTGCTCTTCGTAGCGTTGGTCGTCGCGATTTTTCGGCATAGACCTTATTTGATTGACTAATCAATCAAACATTACTCCATCCTGCTGGCGATGTCAAGTGGCTATTTTTGCCTCCAGACGGGGAGGCAAGAAAGTGTTAACGCAATGTTGGAGGTAGTCGTAAGAGTGGCAAAATCCTTGACAGCGCCACTATCAAGGCGTAGAATCATACCAGTATTGCTGGCCCAGGTCTAACTTGCCGTCGGCCCATGTGGGGAACAGGATGGATTTCAAGGACTACTATAACGTGCTCGGGGTAAAACGGGAAGTCTCTGCGGATGAGATCAAGAAGGCGTACCGCAAGCTTGCCCGCAAATACCATCCCGATATTAACCCCGGTAACGCCGAGGCTGAGCAGAAGTTCAAAGAGATCAACGAGGCCTACGAGGTCCTTTCGGATACCGAAAAGCGGCAGAAATACGATCGCTTCGGCGCGGACTTCAATCGCTACCAGCAGACGGGTGGTACTGGTGGCTTCGACTGGTCGCAGTATGCCTCCCAGGCAGGCGGGCCGCAGGTCGATTTCGGCAGCGGAATGGGAGGGGGCTTCTCGGACTTTTTCGAGACGCTCTTCGGCAGCGTGGGCGCTCGCCAGACCAGTGGTTACGGGAGTATGCCCGGCACGGGACGACGGCATAAGGGCCAGGACTATGAGCAGCCGACGGAGATTACGCTCGAGGAGGCGTTTACCGGCACCCAGCGGCAGCTCCGAGTCGAGCTCCCGCAAACCTGCCCGACCTGTAATGGAACGGGCGCCAAAGGGAACAACGTCTGTCCCACCTGCGACGGTACTGGCGTCAGCGGCCAGCAGCCCCGCACCCTAACCGTCAAAATTCCGGCTGGCGTCGACACCGGTGCGCGCATCCGCGTCGCGGCGGAAGGCGGCCCCGGCATCGGCGGCGGACCGCGGGGCGACCTCTACCTGCTCGTGACGGTGCTGCCGCATCCACGTTACGAACGGACCGGCGCGGATCTGCGGGCCACGGTGCCGGTGGATATGTTCACCTTGATGCTTGGTGGGGAGGCGCGCGTTCCGCTCCTCAACGGCAAGTCGCTCAACCTGATGATCCCCGCGAGTACGCCTAACGGCAAGGTCTTCCGCCTGCGGGGCCAGGGGATGCCGAAGCTCGGACGGCCGGACGAGCGTGGCGATCTGTACGTGACCGCCCAGGCCGAGCTGCCGGCGAATCTCTCGCCGCGCGAAAAGGAGTTGGTAGAAGAGCTGCGAAGTATCCGCGCCTAATGCGCCGTCAGGCCGGATTCCCGTGGAGGGTCGCCGAAGATGTACGACGGCTCAAGACCGGCGTTGGAGGATGGGACGACGAACGTAAGCGAGCGACCAACCGCCTGTTCGCGTCCCATAAGCAGGAGCGTAGAGATGGTGGATCGGCAGCCAAAATATACGATCAGCATTGTGTCGGCGATCGTGGGGCTGCATGAGCAGAGCCTGCGTATGTATGAGCGGCGGGGCCTGATCCAGCCACAGCGCAGCGAAGGGAATATTCGGCTTTTTTCGGATGAAGACGTGGAACGTGTGCGCGCGATTCAGCGTCTGGTTAACGATCTTGGGGTAAATTTGGCCGGCGCGGAAGTTATTCTCCACATGCGGGAGCAGATGGATGCGATGCGCCAAGAGCTGGAGGAGCTGCGGCAACACGTCGAGCAGGCGTCGCGACCGGCTTCCAGGTCACGAGAAAGATAAGTAGAATGTCTATGCGACTCGATCGATATACGGAAAAAGCGCAGGAAGCGCTCCAGGAGGCCCAGGAGATCATGCAAGAGCTGCATCATACGCAGCTCGACGTCGAGCATATCTTCCTGGCAATGCTCCGGCAGACCAAGGGTCTCGCGCAGCGGGCGCTTGAGAAGCTGGGCGTCGTGCCGGACGAGGTCCAGCGGCTGGTCGAGCGTGAGCTTGACCGCGCACCCAAGGCCTACGGCAACCAGTACGGCTATAACACCTCGCAGGTCTATCTGACGCCGCGCACGCAGCGCTTGATGAAGCGCGCCGAGGCCGAAGCTGACCGCTTGAAGGACCAATATGTGGGAACCGAGCATCTCCTGATCGCGCTCGCCAACGAGCGCGAGGGAGCTTCGGCCCGCATTATCACCAGTCTTGGGATCAGCCCCGAAAAGATCTACACGGTCTTGATGGAGATCCGCGGATCCCAGCGTGCCGACGATCCGGGTGCCGAGGCGCGCTACGAGATTCTGGAAAAGTATTCCACCGATCTTACCGCTCTCGCCCAGGCCGGCAAGCTCGATCCGCTGATCGGCCGCGATGCCGAGGTTCTACGGGTGATGCGCATTCTCTCGCGCCGCGGCAAGAATAACCCCGTGCTGGTGGGCGAGACCGGCGTGGGCAAGACGGCGATTGCCGAGGGGCTCGCGCAGCGCATCGCCGCGGGCGATGTCCCGCCGATGCTCCGCGACAAGAAGCTGCTTGCGCTCGACCTTGCCGGAATGGTCGCGGGGTCCAAGTTCCGCGGCGAGTTCGAGGAGCGGCTGAAGGCCGTGATGGACGAGGTCCGGGCGGCTCAGGGCAAGCTGATCATCTTCATCGACGAGGTCCATACTGTCGTCGGGGCCGGGGCTGCCGCCGGCTCAATGGACGCGTCGAATATGCTCAAGCCGGCGCTGTCGCGCGGCGAAAAGCAGGTTGTAGGCGCCACCACGGTGGACGAGTACCGCAAGCATATCGAGAAAGATGCTGCGCTCGAGCGCCGCTTCTCGCCGGTCTTCGTGGAGGAGCCCGATGTAGAGATGACGGTGAAGATGCTGCATGGCCTCCGCAAGCGCTACGAGGACCATCATGGTCTCGCGATTTCCGATCGCGCCCTCGAGTCGGCGGCGCAGCTTTCGCACCGCTACATCACCGAGCGTTTCCTGCCTGACAAGGCGATCGATCTGATCGACGAGGCGTCGGCTAAGCTGCGCATCGACATCTACTCGATGCCCGATGCGTTGAAGCAGATGGAGTCCCTACTGCACTCCCTGCGGCGCCAGGAAGAGGCGGCGGTCGAGCGGCGCGATTATGAGAAAGCTGCCCTGCTCAAAGCGGACGCTGCGCGACTCCAGGAGCACTACGAGGGCCAGCGGGCGGAGTGGATGCAGCAGAATCAGCTTGACGAGACGGTGGACGAGGAGGATGTGGCCACGGTCGTGAGCCAGTGGACCGGCATCCCCGTCAACCGCATGCTCGAAACCGAGCGCGAGAAGCTGGTCGAAATGGAAGCCCGGCTGCACGAGCGCGTCGTCGGACAGGATGAGGCAGTCGAAGCGCTCTCGGATGCGATTCGGCGCGCACGGGCAGGACTTAAGGATCCGCGCCGGCCGATCGGCTCGTTCATCTTCCTCGGCCCGACGGGCGTCGGCAAGACCGAGCTGGCCAAGGCGCTGGCCGAGTTCATGTTCGACTCGGAAGATGCGATGACGCGTGTGGATATGTCCGAGTATGGCGAGCGCCACACCGTGGCACGGCTGGTGGGGGCACCTCCCGGATACGTCGGCTACGACGAGGGTGGCCAGTTGACCGAGTCGATTCGCCGGCGTCCGTACCAGGTGATCCTCTTCGACGAGATCGAGAAGGCACATCCCGACGTTTTCAATGCCCTGCTGCAGGTGCTCGACGACGGCCGGCTGACGGACGGCCAGGGCCATACCGTCGACTTCCGTAACACAGTCATCATCATGACCTCGAATGTTGGAACCGACGAGATCCGCGCGGGCACGCTTGGCTTCACCCGGCGAGTCCCGGGTG
>JBBSGA010000328.1:0-7116 GCA_038254585.1 Chloroflexales bacterium
AGGAATGGAGTACATCGAGCGCTTTGAGTGTATCGTCGATTCCGGCAAAGGCACGTGGAATGACCCACGATCCGGTAGTAGGGACTCCCAGCATAATCAGTCTGCCGCCAAGCACCGGGGGCTGACCATCAGTTTGCCCTTGATCCTGCGTACCGGACCAGCGGTCGGGAAAGTCGTGGATGAATATTCGCGCAACAAGGCCGCCCATGCCATGCGCCACGATATGCACCTGATCGTCGTCGTCGAACCAGCCTCGTAGGCGGGCATGGAGCTCGGCGGCGGCGACCTTCAAGTCCTTGCGCCAATCGTAAACAAAGGCACGCACGTCCCAATGCTGGGAAAGCCTAAGCAACAACTCGCCGTAATGCCGCTTCAGGATACCGGTTGGGCCGACGATCTCCTGGGGATAGAAAGGGTTCCGCCCGTCGCCGGCCAAGCGCAGACGCTCGAGATGCCCCTGAGCAATGGAATGGGCGTTGGGCCAGATCTGTTCACGAAGACCTTTATGGTCGAAGGCGGTGAGCGCGCTCCCCATGACGCCATGAATCACCACGACGTTGCCCCTGCGCCGCTCTTTCGCGGGACGGAGGCCCCGCTTCAAGGCGAGGGCATGCAGCCGGCGGTAGCGTTGGTCGCCGAGATGGGCGCGTAGCGCCTTCTCTTCGTCCGACGACGGATTGGTCACCATCTCCGCGAACTCGTCGACGTCGGCCAGCTCGACCAGCATGATGAATGCTCGTTCGTCGAACATCGGAAGATCCTCCGGGTGATGGGGGGCTACTTGGCAAGCAGTGTACTCCCGCTGTCAACCGTTCGCCGGCAGATGAAGCAGACTGGGCGACACGGGCGAGAGTCCAGGCAGCGGCTCGCCACCGTTCAAGACTCGCTTGGCGCGGCTACTGATAGATCTGAGCCAGCGAGCCTTCGACATACTGCTTGATACGCCGCAGGTCTCCGACCGGATCGGCCGCCGTATCGAGCTCGAAGACGGCCCATCCTTGATACCGCATCTCGCGCAGCATGCGCATCCACGCCGGCCAGTCCACGACGCCCGTTCCCACGGACGCGAACCACTGAATCTGGCGGGCGTAGATCGTCTCGTCGATCGGCACGTCCTCGGGTGCCGGGCCGACGGCATCCTTCCAGTGGGTGATCAACAGCCGATCCCGATGCCGCTTCACGATCTCGATCGGGCTTGATCCGGCGACCGAAAACTGTGCTGTGTCGGGACACAAGTGTACATAGGTCGGATCTGTCAGCAGCATGAAGAGGTCGACGTCCCGGCTATTGCGAAAGATGGTGAACGCCTCCGGATGCAGGGCCAGCTTCACGCCGTACTTCAGCGTGGCGTAGCCCATACGGTTCAGGACGTCCGCGATCGACGCGGCCAGCTTCAGGTCGACGAAGAGCGGCGGCTCGGCGTCGCGGCTGCGGCGCTCGGGCAGCGCCATGACCATGATCTGCGATCCGCAGGCGCTGAGGAACTCGGCATAGGCGCTCGCCATCTCGACGAGTCGCTCATGATCGGCCGCATCCGCGAAGTTGGCGTGGCGATCGGTGCCAGGTATGCGCGTGGAAAAGAAGCCGCTGGAAACTTCGAGCTCACGATCCTTGAGCGCGGACGCAAAGCCCTGGGCCGAGCCGTAGGCCGACTTCGCACTGTGCCAGTCGCCCGGCCGGAATGTGATCTCGATGCCGTCCAGACCCGCGTCGCGCGAAGCATCGAGGATGCGCTCCCAGAATCGCGCCGGGTCCCAGCCGCCGCTCCGCACGACCGCGTCGATGTCGTCCAGATTGCCGGAGCCACCCCAGAAGCTCGGGGCATAAAAGGTGACGAGATCGGTCGAAAACTTGATCTTCCGCTGTTGCTTCATAGCATCAACCCCCTCGCGTGCGAACCGGCCATGTCGCTTGGGCTGCGTAAAGATGAGCTCTGCGCGGCTCTAACTCCTGACGCATCCCATTGTAAGCTATGCTTGACCTAGCCTGTTCAAGATCTGGACCAAGTCATTCGAGAGCGCCGCCAATAGCGGAGGGCGCGCGCTATGCAGAAAGAAATGGTCGCCGGGCACCATGTGCAGCGTAAAGTCCGAACGCGTCTGCTGGCGCCATTCAGCCAGGGCGCCGCTTCGTACCCCATCGTCGCGCGTACCGCCAAAAACAGTGATCGGGCAGTCGAGCGGCTCATCCTCGTTATAGACGTGAGTCTCGCAGATCGCAAAATCGGCGCGCAAGACAGGTAGCATCAGCTGCATCAGCTCGTCATTTCGCAGCACTTCGGCCGGTGTGCCGTTAAGTCGCCGCAGCTCCTCGACGAGCGCAGGTTCGGGGAGCTGATGCAGCTGTGTGCGCGTGTCAGGGATCTGCGGCGCATGGTGCGCAGAGATGAAAAGGTGTTCCGGAGCGAGACCGCGATGTTTACGGAGCTGGCGGGCGAGCTCGAAGCTGATCAACGCGCCCATGCTGTGGCCGAAGAAGGCAAACGGCAGGCTCAAATGGGGTATGAGCACGTGCGCCAGGGCCTGAATAAGCGTGGGGAAGCTCCTGAAGCACGTTTCGCCCAGCCGGCTCTCCCGGCCAGGGAGGCGAATGGCGCAGAGCTCGACGTGCGCGGGTAAGCCGGAAGACCAGGTACGGAAAATCCCGGCGCCCCCCCCGGCGTAAGGAAAGCAGAAAAGGCGCAGCCGTGCCTGAGGATTAGGCTTGAAGTAAACCGCCCAGGGATCGCCCTGGCTGCTCCCCGGCTCGTGCCGGTGCGCCGCCTCGCGGTATGAACCCATGTAGCTCGACATGATCGTCTCCTACCTCACGTGTACTCTCGCCGTCTCAGTTCGGTGTAATGGCCACGGAGGCGCTCATGTTCCAGCGAAGGCGTTCATCTTGCCGGTCAGGCTTGACCGTAACGGTGTAGGTCATGTCACCGTGCTTATCCTCGCCGATCGTCTGAATGCGTGTGACTTGGCCCGGCAGCTTGAGATCTGGGATCGCGTCGAACGTAATCTCGACCTTGTCCCGCCCCCGGACCCGCACTACGCTTAGCTCCGTTAAGTTGTCGGTCTCGATCTGCCAGGCCGAGAGGTCGGCCAAGCGTACGGCGGGGGCACCGGGTGTGCCTCCCTCGCCAACTTTCACGTCGACGCCGCCAACCGTGCCGCCGAAAGGTGCGCGCAGCTCTGTCTCGGCCAGGGACGCTTTGGCCTGGTCCAAGGCAGCCTGCGCGGCGGCAACGCTGGCCTCGGCCCCCGCCAGCGTTTCGGCGCGCGTCCCGGCTCTGATCAAATCGAGCTGGGCGGCCGCACGCCGGACGTCGGCCTGTGCCACCGCAACCTGCTTCGAGCGCGAGCCGAACTGATTTTTGGCAATCTCCGCCTGGGCTTGGGCGCCGTCGAGAGCAGCTTGCGCCGCGTCGATCTCCTGCGGCCGGGCGCCGGACTTTAATGTGTCCAGCTCGGCCTGGGCCCGATGCAGCCCCGCCTCCGCCTCGGCCACCGCTGCTGCCTGGCGCGCGTGATCCAGCCGTACGAGCAGCTGATCTGGCTTGACTTGGTCGCCCTCGGCGACCAGCACCTCGGACACCCTGCCTCCCTGCGGCAAGCTGAGCGCTGCGCTCCGTACCGGCACGACCTTCGCATCCGCGATCACTCGATCGTCCGCTTTGACAGCTTGGGCGAGCGCGGTTGACACCGGCTTCGCCAGGGTGGTCGCTCCACCGTCTGTGCCGAACTCGCGCCCCAGGAAGGCGCCGCCGAGCAGGAGTGCGACGACCACAATACCGTTCACGAGTTTTCGCATC
This sequence comes from Chloroflexales bacterium, assembly GCA_038254585.1. Classification (GTDB taxonomy): domain Bacteria; phylum Chloroflexota; class Chloroflexia; order Chloroflexales; family Kallotenuaceae; genus JBBSGA01. The sequence continues at coordinate 3,794 of JBBSGA010000328.1, forward strand.
ACCAGACTCCTCGTCCGTCTTGATCCTTCCGAAGCCGGGCTCTAGCCGTCGCCGTCCTGCGGCGGGTGGGTGGTATCTCCGGGTGCTGCATTGATCACCTCGTCGACGATTTCGCCATCGGCGACGATGATCGCGCGCGAGACCCGTCGGGCCAGATCGTTGTCGTGGGTCACCATCATGATGGTTTTGCCTTCCTCGACGAGGCGCTCGAAGAGCTGGAAGATTGCTTCTGCCGTCTTCGAGTCGAGATTGCCGGTGGGCTCATCTGCGACAAGGATCGGCGGGTCGTTGGCCAGTGCCCGCGCGATGGCTACTCGCTGCTGTTGGCCGCCCGACACCATGCTGGGCAGCTTATGCGCCTGCGCGGCCATGCCTACCTGCTCCAGAAGATGCAGGGCGCGCTCGCGGCGCTCGCCGCGACCGTAAAGGTGGCAAAAATCCATCGGCAGCATCACATTCTCGACGATCGTGAGGGTCGGCAGGAGCTGGAAGAACTGAAAGATCACTCCCAGGCTGCGGCCGCGCCAGATCGCCATCTGGCTTTCACTCAGGGTATGGATCGGGGTATCCTCCACGATGATCGTGCCCGACGTTGGACGGTCGATGCCGGTGATCATGTTGATCAGCGTGGATTTGCCGCTGCCCGATTTGCCGACGACGGCCAGAAACTCGCCGCGATCTACCTCGAGATCGACGCCTTTGAGCGCGGTAAAGGTGCCCGCGGCTGTCTCGTAGGTCTTCACCACGTGCTGCATTTCGATCAGATGCTGGTTCCCGGGTCCACGTCGTCCGCCGGACGTTTGACTTACCGGGAGGCTGCGCTTCCACCACGTGCCGAGCATACGTGCTCCGATTCGACTACCGGGTTGCCCCGTCTTCCACTCGACCGAGGCCGGTCTCGATCGCCAGCTCGGCCGGCGATACGTGCCGCTTCTCATAGCGGCGAAAGACGAGCGCCGCGTTTTGCCCACCGAAGCCGAAGGAGTTTGATAGTGCGATCTCCACGTTTGCCGCCCGTGCCGTGTTGGGCACGTAGTCGAGGTCGCAGACCGGATCGGCTACCTCGTAGTTGATCGTCGGCGGGAGCAGCCCATGCTTCAACGTGAGGATCGTCGCCACGGCCTCGATCGCACCCGCCGCTCCGGTCAAATGGCCGGTCACCGATTTGGTCGAGGAGATCGCGACCGTCGCGGCGTACTCGCCGAATACGGTTTTGACGGCCAGCGTTTCCGCCGCGTCGCCGGCTGGAGTCGAGGTTGCATGGGCGTTGATATACTGGACCTGCTGCGGCGTGACGCCCGAGCGGCGTAGGGCGCGCCGTATCGCGCGGGCGGCGCCGGCTCCGTTGGGGTCGGGCGCGGCGACGTGATATGCATCGCTGCTTACGCCGTAGCCGATCAGCTCGCCGTGGATCCGCGCGCCGCGCGCATGGGCATGGGCCAATGTTTCGAGCACCAGCACCGCGGCGCCTTCGGAAGGCACAAAGCCGTTGCGCGTTGCGTCGAATGGCCGCGAGGCCCGCGCGGGATCGGCGTTATGGGTCGAGAGCGCCCGGACCGCGCAGAACGACGCTACCATCAGCTCGGTGAGCGGTGCTTCGGCGCCACCGGCCAGCACGACCTCCGCGTCGCCCCGCAGCAGCACCTCGGCCGCTTCGCCGATGGCTTGTGCCGACGCGGCGCAGGCCGTCGACACGGTGGAGTTATAGCCTCGTAAGCCTAGCTGAATGCTGATCTGGCATGCCGGCATATTCGGCAGCGACGAGGTGATATAGAACGGGCTTACCTTGCTGCCGCCCTTGTCCAGCATCACGCACACGACCTGCTCGGTCTCGGGAGCCGCGAGTGAGCCGCAACCAAGCACGACGCCGATCTCTTCAGGCTCCACCGTTCTGATGTCAAGGGCCGAGTCCAGCAGCGCCATACGTGCTGCCGCGACGGCGAACTGTGCCGCGCGTGACATCCGGCGTGCTTCCTTGAAGTCCATGTAGCCGCGCTCGTCGAAGTCACGCACGATCCCGGCCATCTGGCTGGGATAGTTCCGATAGTTCGGTACTCGGTCGTTATACGAAATGCCGGAGCGGCCCGTGACGAGCGCGTCCCAGAAGGACTCGAGCGTATTGCCGATGGGCGAAATGACCCCCATGCCCGTGACGACGATGCGGCGCTGGGCCTCGTCGGCGGATTCAAGGGGAAATTTCTGCCGCGGCACATCCTGAACGATTACCATAGGAGTTTCTCGCGGTACCGGCATGAGACGCGGGCGAGCTTGCTCCACTATAGACTGCGGCACCGATGGACTCATTTCAGTTCTCCGACTATAGGCACTCGGCGTCCCTGGCGCTCGATGCTACAGTGCACCTGCTCTGAACCCGAGTATTGCGTCGACAGCTTGCTGGTACCCACCCGCGGAACGAAAGGATTCTCCGATGGGAATGGTGTTGCTCCGGAATGCCTCGGACGATTGGACCTTCGCCGCCGCTGCCCTGAGCGACCGGGCTGTCGTCCGCGATCGCTTGAGATAGACCCCGGCTCCCAGGCTGGCTACCCGGCTGGCGACCAACGCCTGCTCGACGGTCTGCGGGATGACTACCAGCGGAACGTGATAGTACAGCGCCTCGCTGACGCTGTTCATTCCTCCATGGGTCACGAACAGGCATGCTCGCTGTAGCACTTCAAGCTGCGGGACATAATCTTGAACGATGAAATTCTCCGGAATATCTTTGAGTCTTGATAGATCGACGCCTTTTCCAACGGACAACACCACCTGTCGATCCATATCGGCAAACGCATCGAAGCACATGTGATAGAAATCAAGCTGCTGGTTGTGTACCGTGCCCATCGACACATAAATCACCCCGTCTTGGTCGAGCCTGTCGAACGGGAAAGCTACGTTCTCATGGCGGAGTGAGATAGATGGGCCGACGAACTTGAAGGTTTGGTCGAACGAACGAGAAAAGGGCTGAAAATATCTGGACGTGTATACAATGTTGAGCTCTTCCTGATTCACAAAGGCGTCCAGGAGGCGCGGCCGTTTTACACCATAAGCCTTGGCTATTCTGCTCGCCTCGATTTCAAACTTGAGAACGCTCGGGACTCCTCGAAGGAGCAGTTCCGTAGTGCCAAGCAGAAAGCCGGGAGATGTCGCGATGGTTTGCCAGTTGAGCGCAAAGGTTGTGATCGACGATATCGCCGGGATATCAAAGATTTGAGCGATACTTTTCCCCCACAGGCAAACGGCATCGTGGACGATGTAGTCAGGCTTCGCTTCTATGACCTGATTCAAAATGCGATGCAGGAGATCGCTATTCCTTTCTGCCAGGA
>JBBSGA010000329.1:0-7083 GCA_038254585.1 Chloroflexales bacterium
CAGGGGCCGCTTCTGTGATCGCATCAGCTGCGGAGGCGAAATTTGACAGATCGGCGTGCACCACACAGACCTGGTCAAGCACATCCAAGAGCCGCCACAAGTCGCTCTGAGGCCTCACTAGAGCAAACACCTTGACTCGCTGCTCTATTAGTCGCCGGACCAAATAGGAGCCAAGATGACCGGACGCGCCAGTTACTAAGCAACGCATCCTAGCGCTCAAAAAGTTCGTGGAGGACATCAACGACGAACTGCGTCATGCGCTCGGAAATGCCCGGATAGATGCCAATCCAAAAGACCCGGTTCATCACGAAATCCGAGTTCGCCAGACTCCCGACAGTGCGGTAACGAACCTGCTGATAAGCGGGCTGCCGCACGAGATTGCCGCCAAAAAGCAGCCGTGTGCCGATCTTATGTGCTTCCAGATGTCGCACGACCTGATCGCGTGTAAAAGGTGCTTCAGGACGAACAGCTAATGGAAAACCAAACCAGCTTGCTTCCGCCCCGGGAGTAGCTTGGGGCAGGATTAGAAACTCCTCCAGATCACTTAGGCCTTCGTACAGCGCCTGGAAATTTCGCCGCCGTGCAGCAATAAATGTGGCAAGCTTCGGCAATTGGGCCACACCGACAGCAGCCTGCATATCCGTGAGCTTCAAGTTGTAGCCGATATGTGAGTACGTATACTTGTGATCATAGCCATGCGGCAGTTCACCTAACTGCCAGTCAAAACGCTTCCCACACGTATTATCTTTACCCGGCTCGCACCAGCAATCCCGTCCCCAATCGCGGAAAGACTCGGCCAGCTTCTTCAGCCGCGGGGAATTTGTCAGGACGCAGCCGCCCTCGCCCATTGTAATATGGTGAGCAGGGTAAAAACTGACCGTGGCTAGGTCGCCAAAGGTGCCTACTGACTGGCCCTGGTACGTAGCTCCAACGGCGTCACAACAGTCCTCGATCAGCCAAAGATTGCGTTGCTTGGCGAACGCCGTCACACTGGCCAAATCAAAGGGATTGCCCAAGGTATGTGCCAGCATTACGGCCCGCGTGCGATCGCTCAAGGCTAGATCGAGCTGGCTCACATCGATATCGTAAGTCGGCACCGTTACATCCACAAGCACCGGAACAAGCTGGTTCTGAATGATGGGATTGACCGTAGTCGGAAAACCAGTTGCCACGGTAATCACTTCATCGCCAGGGCGCAATTGCCGCTCGCCCAATGAGGGCGAGGTCAAGCATGACAATGCCACTAGGTTAGCCGAAGAACCGGAGTTAACCAGCATTGCGTGCCGCACGCCAAACACGCGGGCGAACTCGCGCTCGAATTGGGCTGCGAAGCGTCCGGTGGTCAACCAGAAATCGAGCGAAGCATCTACCAAGTGCTGGACCTCTGTCGCATCAAACACTTTACCGGAAACTGGGACGGGTGTTTCATTTGGAACAAAGTCTCGCAACGGGAAGGCCGTCGCGTAATATTGAGCGACTAATTCCAGAATTTGGGCACGTAGCGCTTCAGCGTTGGTTGTCATGGGCAAAGAACTCGCTATACCATGCAATGGTTTTTTGCAGTCCGTCATTAAGTGTGAAAAACGGTGACCAATTGAGCATCGCGCGGGCCTTGACAGCACTCAGGTACTGGTTCCGAATCTCGTTGCTCGCTTCATTGCGCACATCGGGTTCTAGCTCGGATTTCATGAGGGTCAAAATGCACTGCACGAGCTCCAAAACTGTCACTTGCAGCTCGTTTGAAAAGTTGAATGCCTCGCCACGCAGCTCGGGCCGTGCAGCAAGTCGCTCGGCTAGCAACGTGTACGCGGCTGCACCATCTTCCACGTAGAAGTAATCACGAACGTAGCTGCCGTCAGAACGGATGACTGGGCGTTGACCACGAACGATCGAGCGGATCGTGCCGGGAACGATGCGGTTCCAGTTCAGGTCGCCCCCCCCGTAGAAGTTTCCACACCGAGTGATAGCGACGGGTAACCCATACGTCGTGGCGTACGTCTGCGCAATCAGGTCAGCACAAGACTTACTCACATCGTAGGGATGTTGCCCTTGCAGGGCTGTACTCTCATCGTAGGGCAGGTGCTTTTGATCACCATACGCCTTATCCGACGATGCTACCACAATTTGCTTAACGTTCGGGCTGCGCCGGCAGGCTTCAAGCAGCGACCACGTCCCCTGGATATTGGCTTCAAAGGTTGAAACGGGATTGCGGTTGGCAACGCCGACGGTGGTCTGCGCGGCCAAGTGCAGCACCGTCTCGATCTCATACTCGCCAAGCGTGCGCTCAAGCAACGCCCGGTCGCGCACGTCACCCCGTACAACTTTCACCTGCGCGATCGTTTGGGCGCGCACTAATTCGGCGTGCGGCACCCAGTCCCGCACAAGGCAAACGATGTCGGCGCGGGCCGCCAAAAGCCGCTTCACCAGCCAGCCACCCACTAAACCGGTGGCACCAGTCACCAGGGTCGGGCGGTCAAGCCAAAAGGCGGATGAAGAGTTGTCGATAGAGTCTCGTCTACCGTCCATTGCTCGTCTTCCACACTACCCACGGAGCCTCGCCGCTGTTCCACAGGTCATTCAAGTACAGATATTCACGATAGGTATCCATGGCATAGAAGAAGCCATCGTGACGGTAGGCTACCAACTCGCCATCCTGCGCCAGCCGCTCCAGAGGTTCACGTTCCAGCACAGAGTTGGGATCAGCACTGAGGTAGTTAAATACCCGACGATTGAATACGAAGAAGCCAGCGCTAGCCCAGCCGTCAAGTTGCGGCTTCTCGGCAAAGTCCATCACGCGTCCTTCTTCGTCAAGTTCCAAAACGCCAAAGCGAGAGATGGGACGCACCGTCGTTACTGTGGCTAGGCGGCCGTGTGCGTGGTGAAACTGGAGCAACTGAGCGACATCTACGTCGCTAATGCCATCGCCGTAGGTTACCATAAATGTATCGCCATCCACATACCTTTCGATACACTTTACACGTGCACCTGTCATAGTATTCGTGCCAGTCTCTGCCAGGGTAACGTGAAAGTCCTGCTCCTCGTGGGCGCCATGGTAGGTTATGCGATGCTTTTGACCAAGGCAGATGGTGAAATCATTGTTCATCGCCTCGTAGTTGAGGAAGTACTCCTTGATCATAGTGCCCCGGTAGCCCAGACAGAGCACGAAATCTCGCAGCCCGTAATGAGCATAAAGCTTCATAATGTGCCAGAGAATGGGCCGACCGCCTACATCCACTAAGGGCTTCGGGCGATATTCCGTCTCTTCGCGCAAGCGAGTGCCTTGTCCACCGCAGAGAATTATTACTTTCATCTTCCTAGCTTCTCTATTGCTTTCCGGGCCGCATCATCCTGCGGAGCCAACTCAAGAACCTTCGTGTACATAGCGCGGGCTTCCACCACATTGCCTTCCGCACGGGAGATGTCGCCGAGAAGACGGTAGGCATCCACGTTTTCTCGGTATATGTCTAGCGCCCGACGTGCTTGCTCCTTAGCCGGTTCTCGCTGGCCGAGTTTCCACAGGCTACGAGCTAACGAAACGTGGAACCAAGTATCGTATTGAGCGAGGCTGACGGCCTGCTGGAACTCCCGCCTTGCTTCATTCCAGCGCTCTCGGGATGCCAAGATGAGTCCGATCGAGTGATGCGTGAGCGCCTTCATGCTCATGCCGAGCTCATCAGAGTAATTATCAATGGCTAGAGCCTGTTGATAGGCGGCCCATGCTCCATCCAGATCAGGTGGCGAGAGGGCAAACTGCCGGATATTCCCGATCGACAGGTAAAGATTACTCAACCCCACTTTCCGAGGACTTGCTCCAATGCCGCGCTGAAAGGCCTGGAGTGCCGCGTCCAACTCCTTACGCTCCGCGTATACTTGTCCCAGTACATACCAAGTATCTCGATTATCCGGCGACCGTCCGGCGGCCTGCTGCAAAACCTTTAGAGCCTTATCCCAGCTTTGTTGAGCCTTATCCAATTTTTGTTGAGTCTTGTACGCCTCTCCCATACGATACCAAGGCTCTCCCCAATCCGGCTCCACCGCCACAGCCCGCTCGAACCAGGCTAACGCTTGATCGTACTGGCCCCGATAGCGCGCCTGCTTCCCTAAGGCCAGAAGCTTTGCAGCGTCGAGTCCGTCATCCTGCCAGGCCTGTCGCATCCTGGAATCGGGCGCCAGCACTGCGTATTGTGCCGCTTCGCGCGTCGTCAGGGTAACGTTGCCCCAGCCGTACCAGTCGCCGGCTGAGGCGTTCGCCGGGCTGCCTGTTGTGCGCAGCACAAGTGTCACGGTACGTCCGGCCCACGGCGAGAGATCGGCCGAGCCGGGAACCCAGCCCCGTTTCGCTGTGAGTCCGTCCACTGTCCGTTCATAGACGAGCCTCGATGCGCCGCCGGCCGGATCAACCCACACCTGAAACGTTGCTCCATCGGTCGCGGATCCGTGCATGCCGGGATCGAGGCCGACCAGAAAATGCATGACCGGATGATCGGCATAGATGGAATGGGTAAGCTTCACGCTCGATGGTGGATGCATAAAGAGCACATCTGCGGCCACCGGGGGCGCGTCGGGAAAAGCTGCGTATGGCTGTGTCCACTTGTCCGGGCCAACGTAGCATGTTTGCGGCACGTTATTGTGGCAGAAGATCGTCCGGATTGGGACTCCGGGAGCTTCAATTGGCGCTGACACTAAATCTGGCATCAGCGTTTCCTTGGGCGCAGTCTGCACATCGCGCCACATCTGCTCATAGATTAAGGCGCTTTCCCACGTTGATAACCGATTCTGCGGCGCCAACGCTCGCGCGTGCTCAAGTGCCTGGGCCGCCTTGGGCCAATCATGACGAGCCGCGTACACCTGGCCGAGCAGCCGATACGGGTACTCTTGGCCGGGCCGCCACCGAATAGCCGTGGCAAGGTGGCTTAACGCGTTGTCTAGAGCCAGACTATTACGGCTCTCCGGGAGGCTATCGACCAGACGCTGCTTCGGCCAGGCCAGGCCAGAATCTATGCTTCGTCCTGCCTGCTCAAGATTGTAGGCCCATAGGAGCCATGGCGCGCCGTAGAACACAAGGAGTGCAACGAGCGCGAGAGCAGGAATGATTAAGTAGCGAACTCGAGTCCACTCCGCGTGCCGCCGGAAGTTGGGAGTCGATGGGATGACGAACTTGTCGGGGGTTACTATTTCGCTCACTTCTTCAGCTTCGGTTCCACAGCAGCGCGGGGAGTGTACCAGAAATGCGACAGCTTTACCAGGGATGGTGAGCGTGTGGCATGGAATGCTTTCTGGTCAGGTACCATCAGGTGCAACCCGCAGACACGTCTCAGCGTCCATCGAGATGGGATTGAAAGGATCGAGGCATGCGCATTATTCTCTACGTTGGCAAGGGCGGGGTGGGCAAGACGACGACGGCGGCCGCGAGTGCAGCGCGGGCGGCAGAGCTCGGACATCGTACGCTGGTCGTCTCCACCGATGTCGCTCATTCCCTGGCGGATGCGCTCGATTGTCCGTTGGGCTCGCAGCCGACCAAGGTTGCGCCGAACCTGTGGGGCCAAGAGATTAACGTCCTGGATGAGATTCGCCGCCACTGGGGCGGCATGCAGGATTATCTACAGACGTTGCTGCGGCGCAAAGGCGTGGACGAGGTCGCCGCCGAAGAGCTTTCAGTGATCCCAGGAATGGAGGAGGTTGTCAGCCTGCTGCATATCCGCAAGCAGGCGCGCGAGGGTAATTTCGACGCGGTGATCGTGGATGCGGCGCCGACCGGCGAGACGATCCGGCTGCTGACGATGCCTGAGATGTTCCAGTGGTATGCCGGCCGCGTGCTCAACTGGGAGGGCGGCACGATGAAGCTGGCGCGGCCCTTCGTGCGCGCGCTGATGCCGGCGACCGATCTTTTCGACGCGCTCCCCAAGTTCATGGCCGAGGTCGACGAGCTGCGGGGAACGCTCACCGACCCTAAGATCGCCTCGTACCGGCTGGTGCTGACGCCCGAGCGGATGGTCCTGCGTGAAGCGCAGCGAGCCGCGACCTATCTGTCGCTCTACGGCTACCCAGTCGACGGGGCCGTGCTCAACCGTGTGCTCCCCGCCTCGGCCGGTACGGGAGATTCGTTCGCGGGGCAGCTGCGGCGGATCCAGGAGGAATACCGGCGTGAGGCACACGAGCTCTTCACGCCGCTGCCGATCTGGGAAGCACCCTATGAGCCGCGCGACCTGCGCGGTGTCTCCGACCTCGTCCACCTCGGGCGCACGCTCTTTGGCGACGCCGATCCGACGTCGGTCTTCTTCACAGGGAAGACCCAGGAGATTACCCGCGTGGGCGACGAGTATGTCCTGCGCCTGCCACTGCCGCACGTGGAGCTCGACAAGGTGAACATGGTCAAGCGTGGCGATCAGCTCTTCGTCGAAATCGGCACGTTCCGGCGCGAGCTGATCCTTCCCGCGACGCTGGCCGAACGCGACGCCGATCGGGCAATCTTTCGGAACGGAACGCTGGAGGTGCGCTTCACTCGAGGGAACAGGGAACAGGAGACAGGGGAGAGGAGCTCGGGAGCCTAATCTTGGACCCGAAGATCAATCCTGCTCACGGTGCTCCAACTGCTAAAGGCCGATGGTGGTGCGGAACCGAGATGCTGTGCCACGCATCACGCTATACGGTCTATGCAAGCCTGAGTAACGTCGACGGCGCTACTCAGGCGTAGCGCCCCTGTAACCTGTGATCTGTAACCTGTTCCCTATCGTCAGCTGACCATCGCCGTCCGGTCGATACCGGGTAGTCCGGGCTGAAGCTCGCCGCGCATCGGCATCCCCAGCGCCCGGCAAACCTGGGCGGTGAGCTGCGCACGGTGCGCGGCTTCCTCGACGATATCCAGGTCGTCGGCCACCACCGTGAGCACCGGGCAGAGATCGAAGCGCTGGAACCACTCTTCGTAACGATCGTTGAGGTGCTCTAGCGTACGTTTTGTGCAACCACGGGTCATATGACCTCTCACGGCGTGGTTGCACCGACCGTGAACAGGGGCAAGACACTCTGGTAGACCGGCTGCCCTCGCAGCACCAGCACCGCTCCGGCAAACGCACGCTGCGCCTC
>JBBSGA010000330.1:0-7036 GCA_038254585.1 Chloroflexales bacterium
CGCCCTGGGCAGCGGGAGCCTGAACCGTATCATATGGCTTGACCACGCATTACGAGGAACGGCGCGGCCTGCCCTCAGGAACAGCAGCTTCCCAATGCGTTACTTGCTCAGTGAGGTCTTCCTATGTCCCATGCTCAGTCCCTGCGACACTACCAGTTGTATGTCGGCGTCGACATCGCCGCGGCATCCTTCACGGCCATCTGGTCGCCCGATGGCTCCTCGGACGAACGGCCGCAGACCTTTGCCCAAACCCCGGCCGGGTTCTCCGCCTTCCAGCAGCGCCTTCTCACGCTGGGCGTGCCAGCGGCCGCGACGTTGATCGTGCTTGAAGCCACCGGCAGCTACTGGGTGGCGCTCGCGGTCGCGCTCCACCAGGCGGGCTTCGCCGTCGCCGTCGTCAATCCGGCCCAGATCCACAACTATGCCCAATCGCTGCCGCGGCGCTCCAAGACGGATGCCTTGGATGCCCACGTGCTCCTGCGCTTCGCCGCCGAGCGCCGCCCCGCGCCCTGGACCCCGCCCCCCGCGGTCTACCATGAGCTGCGCCAGCGTCTGATGGCCCGCGCGGCCCTGCTGGAGATGCGGGCGCCCTCTGGGCACAGGCGCGCAATCAGCGCCATGCCTTGCTCCAGTGGCCGGTGGTGATCGACTCCGCGCGGCAGCAGCTCGACGGGGTCATCGCCGACCTCGACGCCCGCATCGCCACGCTGGACCGGGAGATTGCGGCCGTGCTGCCCACCAGCATCTGGGCCACGTCGGCGACGTTGCTGCAGAGTATCCCGGGGGTGGGTTGGTTGACTGCCGCCTGGGTGTTAGTGCTCACGATGAACTTTGCCCTGTGTCCCACGCCGGAAGCGGCGGTGGCGTATGCCGGCTTGGTCCCCTTGCAGCGCGAGTCCGGGACGAGTGTGCGCGGCCGGCCGCGCATCGGGCATGGAGGCAATGCCCAGCTACGAACCGTGCTGTATCTGGCGACCTTGAGTGCTGCGCGCCATAACCCGGTAATTGCCCCGTTCTATGCGCGCCTGCGCGCGGCGGGGAAACCGATGAAGGTGGCGCGCTGTGCCGCCGCGCGGAAGCTGCTCCAGCTGGCTTGGCGGTGGTAACGAACGAGCGCCCGTTCGACCCAGCCTATGCGCAGCCAACGCCAGCCCTGCGCGTGGCGGCCTGAGGTCGCGCCGTCCGGCGCCTGCCTGATGGCGCCGCCGTAGCGGTCCCCGTTCCCGGTTTCCGCGCCGACCAGCAGCCGGCGGCGGTAAGTTGCTGCTGCCTGACGTATGCCGCGTCCCACGACCGCGTCCCCTCCCGGTGCGGGATAGCGCCGCGCCCCACGCCGAGGCAAGGCCGCGCGGGCCGTGGACACCGCTGCGCGTAGCGCCTCCGCTGCTGGCCCGCGCGCTTGCGCAGGCCTTGACCGGTGTGGGAGTATGGACGAGCCCGCACGGGAGGTGTCGGGTCCTCGAGCCCTCGAAGCCAGCCAGCGAGAACATGAGGTAGGCGTGAAACTGCCTCTTGACAATCAATACCGTATCTCTCCTACCTCCTCTCTTCTCCTGGAGTGAGTACGGCCACAGGTCGTTCGGCACGCGATCATGCGTGGGGGCAGCTCACTCATGCGCCGTTTGCACGCTCCTGCCGCTCAGCATCGCTGTCTGGGCCGTCAACGGGTTCGCTCATCTCCGCCAGTAACTGCTCAATGCGCCGCACGATGCCACGATGGCGTTCCACTTCCCGGGTCCACCCCCGCGTCGTCGCATCCTCGATCAGCGTCAGCTCGCACTGCCGCCGGCGGCGGAGCCGGGGCGCGTACGCCGGCGTCGTCACAAATTTCGCGCAGGTCAGGTAGAGATCGCACTCACAGGGCCCTTCCTGCGGCAGTCGCAGGCAGTGGCCCAGTTCGAGTTCGGTCTTGAAAAAGTTGGTCTTGATCCACTCGACGGTCGTCGCCGACACCTCGCCAGCACGTAGCCGATCGGCGAAGGGGCCCGCGATGGTCGCGCCGGGACCAAGCACCGCTTGATAGTCCCGCAGCACCTCGGGGTCGCTGATGTAGGCGTAGACCATCGACATCGTGGCGCTCGTGTGGCCCAGGATACTCATGATCGTGCGCAGCTTCGCCCCGCGCTCGGCCAACTGCTTCCCGACGGTGTGCCGAAAGCGGTGCGCCGTCACCGTGGCTTCCTCCTCGGCCGTCAGGAGCCCCACCTGGACGCACACGGTCAAGAGCGGCACGACGAAGAGGCTGAAGTCGGCCAAGTGCTTGCCGCGCCGGACGAAGAGGTAGCGGGTGACGACCCCGGTCTTGCGGTCGCGAAAGCCGCGCTCGACGCCCCGTCCCGCCTGCAGCGCGCGAATCGCCGCGGCGGCCTCCGCGTTAAGCGGCACACAGCGCTCGCGGTACGTCTTCCCGGCCGGGATGCGCAGCCGGGCTGTGCCGTCGGGGTACGTATCGAGGCAGTCGAAGGCCAGCCGCCGGATTTCGTCGCGCCGCGCTCCACTCCAACGGGCGACGAGCAGCGCGGTGCGGCCGTACGGACAGTCAAGCCCACGCACGGCCTCCATGATCGGCGCCAGTTCGTGGTCGGGGATGTAGCGGGGCACGTGCTGGGGACGCTTAGGCAGATCGCCCGGCCCCAGCAGCGGGGCGACCGGGACATCGGGCGTCCCCCAGCCAGCGATCTGGCGGAAGAAGACGGCCAACGAGGCCATGATGCTGAGCTTGGTCTGGGCCGCCAGGGGCTGCCCGGTCCGCGGGTTCACGGCGCGGTGGAGCTCGGCGGCGAAGGCGAGGACGTGGTCGCGCGTGACAGCGGCAAACGTCTCGATCTGCGGGTGCCGCTCGGCCAGCCAGCTGGTAAAGCGCCGCAGGTGCTCGGCGTTGTGGGCCACGCTCGCCGCCTCGAGCGTCAGCCGCCGCTCGGCCAGGAAGCGGTCGATGACCCCCTGCAACGCGGGCTTGGCCGGTGCCTTAGGTGCGGGCGGCGGGGTCTGGCGCACCGGCTCCACCTCGCTCTGCCCGCGGTGGTATAGGACCGTGCGCAGTTCCCGCACGTAGGTCTGGTAGACGCGAATCGCCGCGCGGTAGCGCGCGGCAGAGCCATAGAATGCGGCGACGTCCGGATGCGTAGCAAAGCGCTCGATGACCACCGCGAAGTCGTCGAGGCACGTGTCCTGCAGGCTGGCCGGATCTCGGAGCCCGGTCCCCAGGACCAGCGGCTCACCACCCAATGGACGTAGCCCGCCGCCGAGCGCGGCTCAAAGCCGAGGCCGCATGCCTCCTCGGTCAAGACATTCCAGGCGTCCACAGTACCCAGGCGTGTGAGCAGCCGCCAGACGTCGACGCGGCGTGCGCCGAGGAGCCAGTCCCAGTCGTGGCAGAACTGGCCCGTGACCCCCAGGTAGAGCAGGTAGGGGCGCGCCTCGTACGCAACCCGACAGGTCAAGCGCGTCGCCGACTCGCCCCACAGCCGCCCAAGTCGCTCGGTCAAGGGGCGGGAGCGCCAGGCCGCCAGATCCGGATAGTGCTGGACGAACCGGGCGCGCTGCTTCAGCCGGGTGTGGATCGTCTCCTCGGCCGAGACGCCGTCACGCAGGAACGCCTCGTACTCCGTCGCGCTGGCGTGGTGGCCGGGGGCGACACGCGGGGAGAGGTACAGCGCCGGATGAGCGATCATGACGCCTTCTCCTCACCAAGCGCCCGGCGATAGTCGGCGAGGACGTCACGGTCGGACACCCGCGTGTATTGCCGCGTCGATTCCGGTGAGGCGTGCCCGAGCCGCTTCTGCAGCGTCAACTCGCGCATCCCGCCCTCGTACATCGCGGTCGCGTGGGTGTGCCGCAGGGCATGCGGCGTCACCCACGCATCGTCGATACCCAGGCGCACGCAGTGTCGCCGGAACAGGCGCACCAGCCCGTCGTAGCCCAGAGGCTCGTGCTGCCGTTGCCCCCGACCCCCGACGAGAAAGAGGTGGCTCTCGTCGGTATCCTGTGGCCGTTCCCGCATCACGTAGGCGCTGATTGCTGCAAGCGTCTCCGGTTCGTGGAGATCGACCACCCGCTCGGTACGCGACTTGGTGCGCACGCCCTTCGGGTGGTCGGTCCGACAGTGGACGATGATCCGGCGGCGCCCATACTGGATGTCTTGCAGGTGGAGATTCAGTACCTCGCCCGGGCGCAACCCACCCTGGAGCATCAGCAGGATCATGGCTCGATCGCGGAGGTGATGGCAGGCGGCAAGCAGCTGGGTCACCTGAGCGGGGTCCATTGGTCGGGGCAGCCGCTCGATCGTCTTGACGCGCACCGTGCGACGGATCGGGCGCTGCCGCGTGGTCGCTGCCAGGAACGGGCGGGACCGCTCGCCCACGTGTACCCGGGCCTGATCGTCGACCTTGATCAGCGGGTTTTCGCTGCTCGGCACGTGCCCAGCCAGGATGAGGTACTCGTAGAAGGAGGAGACCGCCGCAAGGATGCGGTTGATGGTCGCGGGCGCGGACTGCAATGTCGCCGCAATAGCGGCAATCTCCGGCAGACTGCTGCTCCACTCGCTGTGGCCGTAAGGTGCGAAAAATGCGTCTGAGGCTCTCCAGAGCCTTTTCAACACTCTGCACAGGGTTCGTTTTCGCTGGCGATCTTGCCGCTCGGCATGATCCCTGCAACACCAGCCGACATGCTCTTCTTTATTCTTGCGCAAGCGTTCTCGCTGCTGCTCGACCTCATGTGGTTAGGCCGTCGAGCCGAGCAGGACAAAGACCTTGAGATCCTGCTCCTGCGGCAGCAATTGCGCATCCTCCAGCGGAACGACCCGCGTGCACCGCGCATTTCGCGCTGGGACAAGCTCACGTTGGTCGTCCTCGCTGGGAAACTGACTGCCTGGACGAACGGTACGCGCGCCCGGCTCGGTCAGGTCGTCCTCCTGTTCAAACCTGAGACCCTGCTCAAGTGGCACCGCGAACTCGTGCGGCGCAAATGGACCTTCAAGCGTCGATCTGTTGGCGGCCGCCCCACCATCAGTCCGGATCTCGAAGCCCTAATCCTACGACTAGCCAAAGAGAACCCAGCCTGGGGCTACGGCACGTTGGAGGGCGAGCCGGGTGCCCGTTGGGCGAAGCTCGGGTACGCCGTGGGGCGCTCGACCATCCGGCATGTGCTCAAACGCAAGCACATGCCACCGGCACCCGAACGTGGCAAGCAGGGCAGCACCTGGCGTACGTTCCTACAGCATTACCAACACCCGATCATCGCCTGTGACTTCTTCACCGTCGAAACCGCGTGGCTGAAGACCCGCTATGTGTTGTTCTTCATCGAGCTTGGGCGTCGCCGGGTCCATCTGGCCGGCTGCACTGCGAACCCGACGAGTGCATGGGCGACCGGGTACCCGGCTGGGTGAAGCGCGCCAGCTGAGTTGGCAGATCCCGGATGGCGATCTACCTATCCGCTTCTTGATCCACGACCGTGACACCAAGCTTCCGGCGGCCTTCGATACCGTGTTCACGGCGGAGGACGTCACGATCATTCGCACGCCAGCCCAGGCGCCCAACGCCAACGCCTTCGCAGAACGCTGGGTTCGCTCCGTGCGGGAGGAGTGTTTGGACAAGATCTTGGTCCTCGGAGAGCGCCACCTGCACCGCGTGCTGATCGCCTACCTCGACTACTACAACCATGGGCGGCCACATCAAGGTCTTGAGCAGCAGTGTCCAGTGCCGTTGCAGCGAAGCACGACGAGGGATGGGCCGATCGAGCGGCGCGACAGCTTGGGCGGTGTGCTTCACGACTATTTTCGGCGTGCTGCATAGCGGCCAAATGCCTTGGATGCCTTTTTTGCACCGTACGGGCAGTGTCCCACCTGCCAGGAGACCGCACCAGGCTGACCATCACGTTGCCCCAGCGCCTCCAGTTCCTCGCCGAGCGCGGCTACGATGTCGTCATCACGCCGTCGCCGCACTGCGACCGGATCTGGCGGCGTCCAGGACGAAGGCGTGGTCCTGGGCGCCCTGGATGTGCTGCGCTCGCCCATCGACCTCGGCGTCGGGGCTCTTACAACCGTCGTACATGCGACATCTACGTGGTGCAGCCCGAGGACGCGGGCGAGGTCCACGCGGCGCACGTGCTGCTGCAAGAACTGGCCCACGCCGCCTGCTCGTGTGACGCGCCCCGCACGATCGATGCAGATTGGGACGAGGAGGTGCGCACCTTTCGCCGCGCCCGTGATCTGGCCGAGCGCTGGGGCTTCCATGCGGTGCTCCAGGACGACTGGCCGGAGGACGAGATCGCCTTCATCGAGGAGCGCCTGCGGCCGCAGCACCACGAGGCCGCGGTGCTCGCCGGCAGCCGCGATCCCGGCATCGCCCGCAATGCCTGGGCGACCGTGCTGGCGATCAAGATTGAACAGGGCTGGGACCATGAGACCTTTGACCTGGCGATCAGCGGCATCGCCGACGACCCTGCTTCCAACGCCGCCCTGCTCGACTTCGACCGCTGCGCGCTGCGCGGCGGCTGGAGCCTCTTCGATCCCGGCATCGGCTTCGGAGCGTTCGCGCTGCCGCAGAACGAACGCAGCGCCGCCTGGCTGCGCGACGCGCTGCGCCAGGTTGCTGACCGCACGGTGGCGGCGCCCTTCCGTGCGCTCGAGCCGGACGCCTACGTCGAGCGTCTGCGCTGCGTGCAGCTCGGCCGTGGCACCGGTCTGGAGGAGGCGATCGCCGTGCTGAATACCGCGCTGCTCGACGTGCCCGGCGGCAGCGCGCTCGCCTGCTGGCACCTGTACGCCCAGGAAGCCGGGCGGGGCGGACAGGCGAACCTACCCTGTCACGAATCTACGCCCATATCACGCGGCTACTCTTCGGGGCTCGCGGCTGCATGCCACATGATGGCGCACCGCATCGGTCGGTGGGGCTAGGGTCTGTTTTCAAACCCGGTATAGAGAGCTTTGCAGAATACGGATAGACACACCGCCCTCGGACATGGCATGATGTGGGTGTCAAGATCACTTCCTGCCTACAAAGGACGGTGTATCATGCCGAGTCTACCACCGCTGTCC
>JBBSGA010000331.1:0-7029 GCA_038254585.1 Chloroflexales bacterium
GCTTCAGAGCTACGCGGTGGACTTTGTTCTGCTGGGCCCCGACGCGCGCGCGCTCGCGGGGCCCCCGGCCGGCGCCGGCCTGCGCCAGCTAGCCGCGCATGGGACCTTGCAGCCGGTCTATGGCCGGGACGGCGTGGTACTCTACCGCAGCGCCCGGCCGGCCGCCGATCCGCCGTATGTCGCGAAGCCGGCCAATTTGCCGATACCACCTCTGAAGAACGGCTTGCTCGACCGGCCTCTGCGTGAGCTGCCCGTGGTCGGTGAGTATGGCTGGAATCGGTGGGCCAGCGCGAGCACGCCGCTGGCCCTGCTCCTCTGGCTGGCCCTCTTCGAGCTGCTGGGCCTGCTTGCCTGGCCCTTGTGTGCGCGGATCTTTTCGCGCTCCGCGGATGGAGGCTGGAGCTGGAGCAAGCTGGTCGGCCTGCTTGTCTGGGGCTATGCGATCTGGCTGCCTGTGAGCCTCGGCTGGTGGAGCTATCGCTGGCCGTCGTTGATCGTCGGCGCCGTTGTCCTCGGCATCGCAAGCTGGCTGGCGGCTGGCCTCCTCCAACGGCGGCCGGGGTGGCGCGCGATCGTAAAACCCGCGGGCGGCTGGAGGTGCGCCCGCCGGGATATGCTGTGGAGCGAGGCGCTTTACCTGGTGGCCTTTGGCCTATGGACCTTGCTCCGGGCGGCAAATCCGGATTTGTGGCATCCCTGGCTGGGTGGTGAGAAGCCCTTCGAGTTCGGGATGCTCAACGCGATCGTGCGGTCGCCGGTTATGCCGCCGCCCGACCCATTTTTTAGCGGGGGCGCGCTCAATTATTACTACTACGGGCTCTTTCTCGTCTCGCTGCCGATTCGCGCCACGGGGATCGACCCCGCGATCGCCTTCAATCTGATCGTTCCCGTGCTCTTCGCGCTCGTCGTCTGCGCCGCGAGTTCGGTCGTGCGCGATCTGACCGGAAAGTGGCGCTGGGGGCTGCTGGGAGCTCTGCTCGTCACGGTGATCGGGCCGGTTGGCAGTGCTTTCGCGATCGGCGAGTCGCGTGGTCTCGGCGTGGCCTTGGGCGCGCTCCGTCCCGGCTTCGCCGGTTGGGGAAGCCGTCTCGGGGACTGGTTCTGGGGGCCGAGCCGGATCATCCCGTTCACGATCAACGAGTTCCCTTTCTTCTCCTATCTCTTCGCCGACCTGCACCCGCACATGATTGCGCTGCCGGTCACCATTCTTGCCGTCGCCCTCGCCCTCGAGCTCGGACGAACCTCCGCGCGTCTGTCCCGCGCGGCGCTCATGATGTCGGCGCTGGTCCTCGGAACCCTGGCCGCCGCCAACTCGTGGGATGCTCCAACCTACGGCCTCGTGATCGGCGGTGCTCTCGTCGGCCGCGCCTGGCGCAGCCGAGGCGCACGGAGGCTGGAGCTTCCGGCCCTGGCCCGCGCGGCCGGGCTCGCGGTGGCGCTGCTTGGCTGCGGGCTGCTGCTGTTCTTGCCTTTCTTCATGCACTATCAGGCGATGGTTGGCGGAATCGGGCGGGTTCGGCGGCCGGATAACCTGCTCGACTTCGCCGCGATCTACGGCGTCAGCCTCTACGTTTCGGTCACGCTCCTGGCCGGTCTGGGCTGGATCGTCGGAAGGCGCGCCACGAGCCCCTTCGGGCGCCTCGCCGGCCGCGGGGGCGCCGTTGTGCTGCCGCTGCTCACGATCGCGCTCCTGCTCGGCGGGGCCGCCTTTGGCCGGGGGACGAGCGCTTCACCACAGGGCGCGTCCTCGGCCTCGTCATTGCCGGCGCTTCCGCTGGCCTTGGTTGCGCTGGTTGGCTTCGCGCTGCTCCTTGCGCTGGTGGCTCGCCTCCGGGATGAAGAGTGGCTGGTCCTCTGGATCATCACGGTAGGCTTGCTCGTCGCTCTCGGCATCCAGATCGTCTTCGTGCGCGATCACCTCGCCGGCGGCGACTGGGAGCGCATGAATACGGTCTTCAAGTTCGGCTTGCAGACGTGGACGCTGCTGGCTCTCGGCGCTGCCGCGGCGCTGCCGCTCGTGCTGCGGCTGCTGCGCCGGGTCGGCGATTTCGCCGTGGTTCCCTGGTCGGTCGTGCTGATCGCCCTCCTCTGTGCAGGCTTGACCTATCCCGTCGTCGCCACGCCGAGCCGTGTGTCGCTGCGTTTCCAGGACCATCCGGGCCTCACCGTCGACGGGCTCGCGTATATGGAGACCGCCCGTTACGAACATGGCGGCAAGACCATCGACATGCATTGGGATGCCGAGGCGATTCGCTGGCTGAAGCAGCATCTCAGTGGACTACCGATCGTGCTGCAGTCCGAGCTGGAGTTCTACCGTGCCTACGGCGTGCGGATCGCGGCGAGCACCGGTTTTCCGACTGTGCTCGGCCGGCTCCACGAGGACGAGCAGCGGCCGGCTGCGGGAGTCCTCGCCCGGGAGGCGGACGTCCAGACGATCTACAAGACGGCTGACCCGGAGGTAGCCCTGGCTCTGCTCGACAAATACCACGTCGACTACGTGTATGTCGGCGCCGCCGAGCGCGCCTACTACGCTGCCGCCGGGCTCAAGAAATGGGATACGATGGTCGGCAGCATGCTCGACGTAGCCTACGAGAACCCGGGCGTGAAGATCTACCGCGTGCGAGCGGTGCGGCTTCCTACGCCGGCCTCCACCCCTCCTCCGCCGAGCGTGGCCGATCCTGCGCTCCAGGCGCTCGAAGCCGAGCACCAGGCGCGTCCCGAGGATGCTCTGACCGCGTTCGGTCTGGCCTCGCGCTATATCCAGGACCATCGCATGGAGGAGGCTGCCAAGGTGTTGCAGGATGCTGCTGCGAGCAACCCTGCCGATGTGCCGCTGCACCAGCTTCTCGGCGACGTCGAAGCGCAGCTCGGGCACGCCGACCAGGCCGTCGCCGCCTGGCAGGCCGCGGTCAACGCGCAGCCATCCGCGGGCAATACGGCCAAGCTCGGCACCGGCCTAACCCAGCTCGGCCGCTACGACGAGGCCGAGCGCGTCCTGCGCCAGGCGCAGCAGCGCGATCCACGGGATCCACTGGTTCATTTCTACCTGGGCGAGATGGCCCAGAAGCGCAAGGGGCGCGGCGATGTCGACCTCGCCCGCCGCGAGTACCAGGCCTACCTCGACCAGGCGCCCCAAGACTCGCCCTACCGCGCAATAGCCGAGCAAGCACTGAAGGACCTGCGCCCCTGACGTAAGCCCGACTACGCCTGGATACGCTCAGATACCAGGCGTAGCGCCATGGCGCCTTGGACATGCCTCCTCGCCTACGACTGGCATGTATTTTGCTGCCTACCATGGCGGAAAGGCTGTCCGATAAAGCCTTGAGGAGCAACCGATGGAGCGAACAAATCTGACATCCGAGCGGGCTGAGACGATTATCAATCTTTTGCGCGACAACCCTGGCGTGAGCATGACCCTCGGCGATATCGTCGATGCGACGAATCTTCCGGTCGACGAGCTAGCCGCGAACCTGGAGGAGATCGTCGGTCACGGGCTGATTCTCAAGGAGACGACGGTCGACGGCTTTGACGTCTACCGCTTTCCCGCGGCCAATCAGCGTGGCACCATGGCCCCACCACTCTCCTAGTGCCGGATGTTCCATCTGCGGAGGCCGAGCTGCCGCCGGACGGGCTAGATATCGAAGATCCGGCTGCCCTGCGGGCCTACCTCTGCGCCACAGGCCGGATCGGCCGAGACGAACAGATCGTGATGCACGTTCTGGCAGGCGGTGTCTCGAACCGTACGGTCCGCGTCGAGCGCAACTCAGGCGAAGCGTGGGTCATAAAGCAGGCGCTTCCAAAGCTGCGCGTCGCCGTGGACTGGTTTTCCAGCCCGGAGCGTATCCACCGTGAGGCCGAGGGGCTCCGATGGCTCGCCCGGGCCGCCCCGCCCGGCAGCGTGCCCGGCTTCATCTTCGAAGACTTCGATCGGCATCTCCTGGCGATGGAGGCTGTCCCACTCCCGCACGAAAATTGGAAGACACTTCTGCTCGGCGGACGACTCGATCTCGAACATGTGTCGGAGTTCGGTCGCCTCTTGGGAACCATTCATCGGGCCGGCTGGGACGAGCGCGCGCTGACCCGAACGGCCTTCCAGGACGCGTCGTTCTTCGAGTCTCTCAGGATCGAGCCCTACTATACGTACACCGCTGCGCAGGTACCGGCAGCCGCGAGCTTCCTGACGGATCTCATCGCGGAGACTCGCGAGGTCCGCCTCACGCTGGTCCACGGCGACTACAGCCCCAAGAATATCCTCGTCCATCGCGGCAGATTGGTCCTGCTGGACCACGAGGTCATCCACTTTGGCGATCCGGCGTTCGATCTCGGCTTCTCGCTCGCGCATCTCCTCAGTAAGGCGCATCACCTACCGCCATTGCGATCGCGCTTCGCCCAAGCCGCTCGCTGCTACTGGCGAGCCTACCGCGAGACTCTGGGCGCTGTACCCTGGGCGGACGAGCTCGAAGGACGGAGCGTCCGCCATACGCTCGCGTGTCTGTTAGCCCGTGTCCGCGGTCGCTCGCCGCTCGAGTACCTCGATGCCGGCGAGCGCGCCCGCCAATGTGATGCTGTCCTCGGCCTGATCTCCGATGCGCCCGGATCGGTTGCCGCGCTGACCGGTACCTTCGTCGAGAGGCTACAGCCTGATGTATACGATCGAGGAGCTCCGCGGCCTCGAAATTCTGGATAGCCGCGGCCGTCCGACTGTGCGCGCCACCTGCCTGCTTGCGGGAGGCGCGCGCGGGACGGCATCGGTGCCATCCGGCGCCTCCACCGGCCGCGCGGAAGCGCTGGAGCTGCGGGACGGAGATCCGGCGCGCTACCGCGGCCTCGGCTGCCGGCGCGCCGTCGCCAACGTCGAGGGCGTGCTGGCTCAGGCGCTTGCCGGTATGCCGCTCGCCGATCAGAGCGCGCTCGACGACGCGATGATCTGTCTTGACGGGACGCCGAACAAGTCACGTCTCGGGGCAAACGCGATCCTGGCGGTCTCGATCGCGTTTGCGCGGGCGGTCGCGGCCTCGCGCGATATTCCCTTCTACCGGCACTTGTCAGACATGCTCGAACGGCCGCTGCGCGCGCTCCCCCGTCCGACGATCAACCTCTTCAGCGGCGGCAAGCACGCGGGTGGCCAGGTTCCGATCCAGGACGTACTCCTCGTGCCGGTAGTCGCGGCGACGATGGACGAGGCGTTGAGCACCTGCTTCGACGTCTATCAGTCTGCGACCGCGCTGATCGCCTCGGCCTACGGCATGCGCGCCCTGACCGCGGACGAGGGCGGCCTGGCGCCGCCCTTTCCCAACGCCGAGTCGATGCTCGCGGACGCGGTAGCGGCGATCCGCGCTGCCGGCTGGGAGCCCGGGCGCGACGTGGCGCTGGCGGTCGACGTGGCCTCCAGCCATTTCTTCGACGCCGGTAGCTACCACCTCGGCGACGAGCGGCTCGACAGCGCCGCCATGGTCGATCGCCTCGGGCGCTGGATCGCGGAGTATCCCATCCTCAGCGTCGAGGACGGCCTGGCCGAGGAAGACTGGGTCGCCTGGCCTGCGCTCGTGCGCGCCTGCGCCGGCAGGGCGCTTGTGCTCGGCGACGACCTCCTCTGCACTAACCCGACGCGCATTCGCCAAGCGATCGATGTAGGCGCGGCGAACGCGCTCCTGCTGAAGGTCAATCAGATCGGGACGCTCTCCGAGGCCGCCGAGGCCTATCGGCTGGCCCGCGATGCCGGGTGGAGTATCACCATCAGCGCGCGCAGCGGTGAAACCGAAGACGATTGGCTGGCAGATCTCGCCGTCGGCTGGGGTGGCGACCAGGTAAAGATCGGATCGTTGACTCATGGCGAGCGCCTCGCGAAGTATAATCGTCTGCTCGCTATCGAAGCTGAGACTGGCCTCCCCCTCGCTACGTGGCCGAACCCATCGAAGTAACCCCGCTGGCTAGCTGTTTCGCAAGCACAACTGGCGCCAGATCTGGTATCATCTCCATGGTTACACGACGGGATAATCCGGCGTCGCTTCACTACCCCTGAGGAGCCGACGCGTGTGAGCCGTGATGTTGCTACCTTCGGCAGGTTCGTCAGATTACAAGCTCGCGATGAGTCTTCTGGCCGTGTCGTCGGAGAAAGGATCTACCATGCGGTTGCCGTCCTCCTGGCGCGTCTTGGCAGTGGTTGGGCTGGCCGTCTCGCTTATGGGATGCGATGTCCTCGGCCCCGACGAGCCTGTCGTTGTCATGCATCCGACGATGCCGGCCACCGAGCCTCCGGACGAGGCGATTGCGCCGACGGCCCTCGCGCCATCGGCCGTGCCAGCTTCTGCGGAGCCGGCACTGGCTCTATCGACGCCTCCGGCGCAGGAAACGGCTCCAGTGTCCGCACCGCGACGCGTGCGCGCGACGGCGACACCGTGCCCCTCTTGTGGGCAGCTGAAGACGTTAGATAGGAAGCATAGGACCAATCTGAAGAAGCCAAAGCCCTGAGTCCGATGGCGGTGGAAGACCATGGCCGCTTGCTAATTCCTATCGATTGCAGGGCTGTAGGCTATTGCGTCATGCGCAGGTTAAAGCATCTGCCCGGCACATTGGCCGGCCAGATCGCAGACAACTGTGGTACCTCCGATGGGATTCGAACCCACGATCTCGGCCTTGAAAGGGCCGCGTCCTAGGCCGCTAGACGACGGAGGCATAGCGGGTGAATGATACGAGAATTGCTGGGGGTTGTCAAACGCCCAAGCGTCCGGGGTGCAAGCAAGAGTTGTCAGAAAGGCAGAACCTCCTCCAGCTGTGCTACGATCATGGTTGCTCTATCCCTGATCGTAGACCCCTGAAGGAGGCGTAGATGCATGCTAGCACAGATGTCGCCCGCCTGGAAGCGCTCGTCACCAGCATGAGCGAGCGCATGGCGACCCTCACCCGCACGCTCGGCTCCTGGGTGCAGCAGGGCGCCCACGACCTGCAGGAAATCGAAGAGCACGTCCTGCGCCTCGTCAAAGAGCTCGGTGCCACGCTGGGCGCCGGCTTGACGGCCCTGCTCGTCCC
>JBBSGA010000332.1:0-7012 GCA_038254585.1 Chloroflexales bacterium
CATTCGTCTCTATGTGCAGAACCAGGGCATCGCTCACGAGTACCAACGCCTCCATGTGCAACAGCTCTCGCTCTTGTGAGTGTAACGGGTCAGCAAGGACCTTTCAGATACCCCGCAGCTTGCTGCGGCGTAGTTCATTTGCGCTCAATCTCCGGGCCGCCGCCGGTGCAATTGCGATTCTGCTGGCACTGCTCATCTTTTTGCAGTTGCTCGGATTGCGTCGCGCGCGGGCGCGCCGGATGGGCGTGCTCGTCGGCGGAGCACTTTTGCTCGTCGGGCTGTTTGTAACCGGCATGACGCTGGCCGCGGCCTATCGGGCCAGCATGCCCAATCCTGTGCCCGCGACGCCGGCATCGCTTGTGCTGGGCCAGCAGACCTATGTCGCGAATTGTGCCTCGTGCCATGGACTCAGCGGACGGGGTGATGGTCCCGCCGACTACCTGCTCCGGCCGAGGCCGGCCGACTTCCGCATCCATATGGCTGCCGGGCATACCGACGCGCAGCTCTTTGACTGGATCTCGCATGGCGTCAGCGGAACGGCCATGCCCGCTTTCCAGAACAAGCTCTCGAAGGAACAGATTTGGAACGTCATCAATTACATCCGAACCTTTGCTCAACCGGCCAACGCATCGCGGTAATGGTTAAGCGCCGGGGCAGACGGGTGCGCCGCGGCGCTCTCGCGATCCTCGCGGGCCTGCTCGTGATCCTCGCCGCCTGCAGCCAGGGTGGGAACGGCCAATTGTCTCTCGCTCCACGCGAGCTGCCGATCAGCGGGCCAGTGCCGGATGCGTCCGGAAAGCTGATCTACGGCAACGGCCGCTTCCTGCGTGCGCTTACTCCGAGTACCGGTGCCGTTGCGCAGCTGCTGGACTTTCCATCCGGAAGCGCTCCCGACGCGCCTACCGTCTCGCCCGATGGCAAGCTGGTCGCGTTCAGTGTCTACCACGAGGGCAAAGACAGCGACGATCCTGCCTCGGGCATCGACCTATGGGTCATGCATTCGGGCGGTGGTGGCCAGCGCCCAGTGCTGATGCATCACGGCGCGGGCGAATGGCTCGTCAACGGCGCTTGGTCTCCCGATGGCAGCAGCCTCTACTTTACGCGGCGCAGCCCAGCGGACGCGCCACGTATCGAGCGCGTGCGGCTAGATGGGTCGGAACGCAAAGTTATCGTCGAAAAGGGGGAAAGCCCAACGATCTCGCGCGATGGGCGCTGGCTGGCCTACCTTTCGGACGACGAGCAGAGCGGCTCGCAGGTGCTCTCGGTGGCGCCCCTGGAAGGCGGTAGCCCGCACAGCCTCCTCGCAAGCCTCGGCTTCAAGGCTCTGGCAGGGCCGCGCTTCGCGCCAGACGGCACGCGCCTCGCTTTCGTCGCCGTCGGCGGCCCGCGCTCGCCAGCTCCCAGCGCTTCGCAGAGCTGCTGCCGGGATCTGTTCTGTCTCTGTTTGCATGGTTGAATGCCGCTCCTGTGGCCGCTCACGGCGTGCCCTGGGAGCTGTGGGTCGTCACTGCGGACGGTGCTGGCCTCCAGCGCCTTACGGATCTCAGGGAAGATTCGCCTAGGGCAGCATGGTCGCCTGATGGCAAGTGGATTGCGCTTAAAGGCGAGCTAGGAATGTACCTGCTTGGCGCCGATGGAAAACATCTTCGCCGGATCGTGCAAGAGCTGGCCGGCGATGGCTTGGCCTGGCTCGAGCCATAGGCGACGGCCGCGCGGCGCGGCTCTTGTCTAATCCGCGCTGGCGCGACCGATCGTCACTCCGCGACGTGCCGGCGAACGCTGCGGACGAGCTCGTCGATGCTGAACGGCTTGTGGAGCACACCCGCGAAATCGTCGCCGAGCTGGGGCCGGTAGGCGGCGCTCATCAAGAGCACTGGAATGCCGGACGTCCGCGGCTCTAGCTTCAGGCGCTGGCGCAAGGCACGGCCTCCACAATGCGGCATCATCAAATCGGTGATGATCAGCTTCGGGCGACCCTGCAGCGCGAGCCGGATTGCGGTCTGTCCCTCGGTCACGGCCAGAACTGTAAAGCCTTCGTCTTCGAGGATGTCCCGAACCATATGCAGCACCGCTTCCTCGTCGTCGACGACGAGCACGCACGGCCTGTAAGGCTTCTTGAGAACATGCGGCGCGTGGCGCACGTGCTCACTGATGCTATAAATGGCGGCTCCCATGCTGGTCTTTCCCTGTCTGCACGGCTACACGCGCAAGGTCGTCGCGCAATAATTGCAGTAGCTTGAGCAAGGAGCTTGCCACGGGAGTTGAGCTCGAGCTTCAAGCGATTGCCGCACGCATTGCCTCCGGCATAAGCCCCCGCGGTAGGGCCGGCCGTCTATGCTACGTACAACGATCCCTGACGGCCTACTCGCGGCCAGTGCGCCGTCGATAGGAACGACGTATGCCCAAGCTATCTGCTTCCACCTCCGCTCGCGGACCGGTCTTGCTCTTGCCGGCACGTTCGCCGCGAAGACCGTGGCGCAGCGGCCCCTAGCCCGCCGCCTCCGCGAGCTGCTGGGCGATCTGCTGTAGCCCTTCCGAGAAGGTCGGGTAGGCGTGAATCGTCTGGGCAATATCGCGCGCGCCAAGCCGAAGCCGGATCGCCAGCGCGGCCTCGTGGATTATGTCGTCGGCGCGTGGACTTACGAGTGACACGCCGAGGAGCTCACCCGAAGCACGGTCGGCAACTCCCTTGAGCAGCCCCTGCTGCTTTTCGACCAGCAGCCCACGCTCGACATCTTCAAGCGAGATCTGCGCGGTGGCGATAGCTCGCCCTTCATTCCGCGCTTCCTGCTCCGTTAGCCCCACCTGCGCCAGGGGTGGGTCAGTATAGACGGCCCAGGGAACGACACGCTCGTCGACGCGCGAGCCAGCATCATGGAGCGCGTTCGCTACGGCGATCTTGGCCTCATACTGCGCCACGTGCGTGAATCTGTACTGGCTGGCCACATCGCCGCAGGCATAGATCCCCGGCGCTGTCGTGTGGAGCTGCTCGTCGACGACGATTGATCCGTCTTCGTGAACCTTGACGCCTGCCGCTGCGAGATTTAGGCTGTCGCTGTTTGGCTGCTGCCCCACGGCGATCAGCAGCTGGGTCGCCTGCTCGCGGCTCGTTCGGTCCTGTTCCTGAACCGTGACCACGTATGCGTTGCCGCTCCGCTCGACTGCGCCGACCTCGACGCCACAGCGAAATCGCGTACCCTCGGCCTCGAGTATGCTCCGTAATGCCTGCGCCACCTCCGGATCGGCCTGCGGTAGGATCTGCTGGGACATCTCCAGCACCGTTACCGCGCTCCCGAAGCGTCGGAACATCTGGCCGATCTCGATCCCGATCGGTCCGCCTCCGACGATCAACAGCGACGCCGGTAGCTCGGATAGATCCAGGATCGTCTCGTAGGTGACGAAGCCGGCCTTGTCGAGGCCCGGCAAGGCCGGCACGTTCGGGCGCGAGCCCGTCGCAATCAGGAACCGGTCGGCGCGCAGTACCTCGTCCCCGGCTACCAGCTCCTGCCGGCTCCGGAACTGCGCCGCGGCCGCGAACGTTCGTCCGCCCTTCGCGTAATAGTCGTGGGGCGCGTCGTAGCCGTCGCCGCGCCCCGCTCGTAGGATGATGTCGTCTTTATGTGCCTTGATACGTCCGAAGTCCCACTCCGGATCGACCATCGGCAGGCCCGCCGCGGCCGCGTGCGTGCGCATGGTGTGGAGAACCTGGGCTGTATGCAGGAGCGCTTTCGTCGGTACGCAGCCGGTGTAGCGGCATTGCCCACCGTACCGTCCGGTTCGCTCGACTAAGGCCACCTTTGCGCCTGCCTCCACGGCCAGCATAGCCGCTGTCAGCCCGGCACTCCCGCCGCCGATTACGACAAAATCAAACGCGGCCATCCTATGCTCCCCTCTATCTGTACCCTGTCCTAGCAACCTGCCTCGTCAGGCGCTCAAACTATCCCTCGATCTGCAAAAAAGGACCTGGAAGATTCTCACGAGCACTTGGAGATAGCGGCAGGTGTGCCAGCTACACATGCCGGCTTGGTGGCTCCGGCTCCTCTATCTCAGTGAGCCGGAGCGGCTTCGAGAACAAGAGGCGTACGGATAGTGGCGCGTGTACCCGCGTGCGTATTCACGAGGCTCAGCGTACCGCTAAGAGCCGCGACCGCCTGCTGAACGGATGGCAGGCCGCGCGAAGTCGAGGTTCGCCGGTCCGGCAGACCGACCCCATCATCGACGACCTCGAGCACGAGCTCCTCACCCCTGCACTGACAGCAGATCATGATCGTTCCCGTGCGCCCTGTGGGAAAAGCATGCTTGAAAGCGTTTGTTACCAGCTCGCTTGCGATCATAGCGAGCGGTGAGGCAATTGCGCTCGGAATCTCTAGTGGGCCGGCGTCGATGGTCAGGCTGACCTGTTTCTGCTGGCTGTAGACGCCCTTGATCGACGTGGCGATCACCCGCAGCAGTCTGTCGAAGTCCGTCGTTGCGCCGGTCAGCCGGTCCGCGATTTGATAGACGAGGGCCGCGCCGCGGAGACGCGGAATGACCCGCAGGAGCGCCTCTCGTCCGCCACCCAGTGGCTGGCGGCGGTATTCGCTTTCGAAAATACGGCAGAGTGCCTGAAGATGCGTATCCACACTCCGTAGAAGGTCGACGCGCATATTGTGCTCGAGCGAGAAGCTTGCCTCGCCATCCTCCTGCCGGCGCGACATAACCTCCAGCGCTTGCCGCAAGTATTTGCTCTGGTCTTCTAATATCTGCCTTGACTGGCTCCACTGGAGCTGTACCGAGATACGAGCGAGCAGCTCGGAAGCGTCGAAAGGTTTGACGACGAAATCGTCCGCCCCGGTATTGAACCCTTTGAGCCGGGATGTTGGCTGGCTCAGCGCGGTTAGCATTATGATCGGCACTGCGCTGCTCTCTCCGGCGCGGATCTGTTCTGTGACCGCGAAGCCGTCCAGCCCCGGGAGCATAAGGTCCATCAGGATGAGATCCGGCGCTGCCGTCTCGATACTATTCAGTGCCTCCCTGCCGCTTCGTGCAATGCTGACTACGTACCCGGCTTCCGTGAGCAAGGTGTTCAAGAAATCGGCTGTATCCTCGTCGTCTTCAACGATCAAAATCTGGGCCATCTCGGTTGAAGGGGTAAGCTGTTCATCTGCCATGATCCCTCCGCTGAATCCCGATCGCCGGATCCGGGCTATGCAGGGTTTAAAAGGGCTGCAAGGCTCGTGCCACCCGACTTGCTGGAGCCTGCTCGTTCCGTCCTCATGAGGCGGCACGGGATTTGCATAGGCGCGGGTGATTCGTAAGCGTATAGTGTGAAGTGAGGTAGCCATGCCCCAATCTTTTAGCTCGACTGGGCCCGGCGCTTTGTCCAAGACCGGCGAGGGCAAGCGGCGCCGTGTCCTGCTGACCGGGGCTGCCGGAAATATCGGCTCATTTTTCGCGGAGCATGCTCACGATCGCTACGATCTGCGGCTAATGGTGCAACCGTCGGACGATGCGAGCGCTATCGAGGCTTGCGGCGAGGTGGTCACCGGCGATCTGCTCGATCTCGAGCGCATGAAAGAGGTCTGTCGTGACGTCGACACTGTTGTCCACCTTGCCGCCAATCCCGACCCAAGCGCCACGTGGGATAGCCTGCTTCAGACGAACATCGTTGGGTCATACAACGCCTTCGTCGCCGCCAAGGCCGCTGGTTGCCGGCGCCTAATCTACGCCTCCTCGATCCACGCCGTCTCGGGTTATCCCGCTGATATCCAGGTCAAAACGAGCGAGCCGGTCAACCCGGGCGATCTCTATGGCGTCACCAAGTGTTTCGGGGAGGCGATGGGACGCTACATGGCCGAGCAAGAAGGGCTATCTGTGATCGCGATTCGGATCGGCGCCTTCCAGCCCCACGAGTCCGCCCGGGAAGAACAGGGCGTGGCGATAATGGATGCGTGGGTCTCCCGGCGCGATCTTCAGCAATTGATCGAGCGTTGTATCGACGTCGAGAACATCAAGTTCGCGATCTTCCACAGTTTGAGCGACAATCGCTTCAAGCGCCTTGACATATCGGATGCTCGCGAGCTTGTCGGCTACGCTCCTCAGGACGACTTGACCGGCGAAAATCCGCGACTGAAGGAGCTCCAGCTCGGCGATACCGTCAGCTCGCATAACCTGTCCGGGGACGAGCAGAAGTCGGGGATCCGGGAGGAGCTCTAGGATTAAGCGTGAGGAGGCCGCCCGACTCGATGTCCGTTGCTCTCAGCCACGAAATCCTTGAACCTTCGCAAGAAGCAGCGCGGCCGCCCCTCGTCTTCAGGGATCGGCCGCAACCGCTGCTCCGCTCAGGGCCGGTAAGCCAAGACCCAAGCTCATTTTAGCATAAATCCCTCTGGCGTCCAGCAGATTGCTTCCCTGTATCTCACCGGGCTTTGTAGTGGCAGTGGCAATAAATCGCACTTTGTTGATTATTTTCACCCTTGAGATATTGACAATCTCCAATCACATGCTAATATGAGCCAAAGTATCTGTTAAGAGGAGGTGCGGTGTGAGCGAAGAATCGACACGAGTCTTGAAGATGCTGGCCGAGGGCAAGCTCTCGGTCGAGCAGGCAAACCAGCTGCTGGAGGCGCTCGGCGAAGAGGCGCCACGTGCCTCCGATCTGTCGCAAAACCAAGGCAGCCGCGGCGCGCCGTCAGCTACGGCGAGGCCACGCGGATCCTCCCGGCACCTGAAGCCGGGGGATCTCATCGAAATGAAGATCCATGGCGTCAACCCCATCCTTCTGCGGGAGATGCGCGATCTGGGCAACGCCGATATCACGGCCGAACAGCTCAAGGAGCTCTCGATCCATGGCGTCACGGCCGACTACGTGCGTGAGTTGCGTCAGATAGGCTATACCAATCTAACGCCCGAGCAGATCGTGGAGCTGTCGATGCACGGTGTCACTCCCCACTTCGTACGCGAGATGCGTGAGCTAGGCTTCGCCGAGCTGGAACCGGACGATTTGGTCGAGCTGTCGATCCATGGCGTCAAG
>JBBSGA010000333.1:0-6998 GCA_038254585.1 Chloroflexales bacterium
ACTTCGAGTCGATCTACTTCGAGGATCCGGATGGCGTGATCGTGGAGATCGCGACGCGCGGCCCGGGGTGGGGCCTCGACGAGTCGTTCGAGGCGTGGGGCACGCAGATGAAGCCGCCACCACCGGAGACGACCGCCGGGCACCGCGACGAGGCGGCGATCGCCGCCGAAACCTGGCCCGAGCCGGTGACCGAGATCGGCGACACGATGCGCATCCCCGGCCTGCACCACATCACGGCGATGGCCTCGGAGATCGAGCGCACGACAAGCTTCTATACCGAGATCCTGGGGCTGCGGCTGGTCAAGCGCACGCTGAATTTCGACAACCCGGATGCGCCGCACTACTATTATGCCGCCGAGGATGGCCATCCCGGGAGCGTGATCACCTATTTCGGCTATGACCCGGCCAGGATGCGCCGCGGCCAGGTCGGCCGCGGGCTCACGCATCACTTCGCGTTCGAGGTCGAGGACGACGAGGCACAGCAGGCCTGGCGCGAGCGCCTGCTGTCGTTCGGGCTACGCCCGACGCCGGTGCTCGATCGGAGCTACTTCCACTCGGTTTACTTCAACGATCCGGACGGACACATCCTGGAGATCGCCACGCGCAACCCAGGCTTCATGATCGACGAGCCGCGGGAGACGCTGGGGCAGCGGCTCGCACTGCCGGCCTGGCTCGAGCCCGAGCGCCAAGGGATTGAAGCGCTACTCGCGCCGGTTCAGGTGGAGACGAACAGGCCTTAGGGAGAGGAACGTGGCGGATCGAGCGACTCCGTTTCGGGCGAGAGCACGTTCCGCCGGCAGTATGTGACCAGGATCCGGTTGGTCGCGGGGAGGAGCCTCGAAAGCGGCCCCCACGCGAGCATGGGACGTCTGATGTGCTCCGCGACCGAGACGACGGCCCAGCCGTCGCGCGAAAGATCCTGCACACCGCGGGCGAAAGCTCCCTGGTCCTTGTACGTACGCATCGTCACGTTCGACGTAGACATTACCGGCCTCCTCGCCATTTGCTCATGGATTACCGAGCGCTACCCTCCAACATCCAGATCGCTCAGCCGCACGGTTTTGCGACTGCCGAAGCGAATCGTCTTCTGTCCTTCCGATGAAAGCTCGCCCTGCTGCTCGAGGTTCTGAACCTCTTTCTGCACCGTCTGGGCCAGATCGGCCTCGCCGGTGTTGAGCAGGCGCGTGACTGCGCTCTGAAGCTTCTGCGTCGCACCGGCGACATTGCCCGCCTCGATGTCGTCGAGGGCGCGCGTCTGGAGCTTGAAAGCACTTACCTTCTCGACAATATTCATCACCTGCGGATTGACCTGCTTGGTGAGCGCCTGGTCATTGGTGATCTGTAGCACGAGGTCGGCCTTGGCCTTCTCGCCGGCGATACCAAGCTGCGGTATATCGTAGTCGACCTCGAACTGGCCGATACGGTACTGGCCCGCCGGCTTCGGATCGACCATGAGCTCGAAGAGGAG
Organism: Chloroflexales bacterium; assembly: GCA_038254585.1. Lineage (GTDB taxonomy): Bacteria > Chloroflexota > Chloroflexia > Chloroflexales > Kallotenuaceae > JBBSGA01. Next base: position 1,469 of record JBBSGA010000333.1, read on the forward strand.
CACGCGGCGGTTATCCTTTTCCAGCTGCTCAAGCGGCACGATCACGGCGCGCTCCGCGAGCGGCTTGTAGCCGAGGTTCTTGATCAGGGGCACGACCTGCCAGGCTGCACGCGGCTGCACTCCAGCTACGAGCCGCAGAGTTGCCGCGGCGTTCTGGAAGATCGACGCCTGGGCCTGCTGGACCACGGCCTGAAAGTTGTCTTCGATCTGCTCCGGCCGCTGCAGGTGCTCGACCTCTCCGTGTGACCTGCTCGCGATCTCGGTCAGGAGCCGGTCGTTCCATTCGTTACCGACGCCGAAGGCGGTGATCGGGATACCGGCCATGCCAGCCTGGTCGGCCATGGCGAGACACTCACGCTCGTCCTTGTCGGTCTCGCCGTCCGTGAGGAGCACGAGCCGAGTCTGGGCGCCCTGCGGGCCGTGTGTTAGCTCGCCCAGGCCCGCAGCCATCGCTCGGGCGATTTTGGTGCCGCCTTCGTCGCGAATACCGTTGATCACGCGCTTGATGCTTTCCCGCCCGGCCGCCGGCTGCGAGGGCACAAGCACGACCGTCTCGTGGTTGAAGATCACGATGGCGACGGTATCGTCGTCGCCGAGGCGGTCGAGCGCCAAGCCGGCGGCCGCTTTCATCGCACGCAGCTTGTTGCCGCGCATCGAGCCGGAATGGTCCAGCACGAAGGCGACGTTGACGGGCATCTGTACGTTAGCAGCCGCGGCCGTCGGCACGATCTCGATCAGGACGTATGCGACCTGCGGCGCCTGCGTCGCCGGCAGGTAGGGACGTGCTAACGTTTGTCGAAGTTGAATCTCACCAGCCATGCATACCTCGTTGCGAACGCCCCCTGCTATTTCACATCGCCGGTCAGCTGATCGAGCGTCAGGCGCTTCGTCGCATACTTCATCTGCTTCTGATCAGCCGCCGACGGCCCGCCGCCACTATCCATCGTCTCTGCCGCGCGATTCATGGTATTGGCCAAATCAAGCTCGCCGAGATCCAGCAGGCGCGTGGCGGCCGACCGCAGCTTCTGGGTCGCGCCGGCAAGATTGCCAGCGGTCGCCTCGTCAAGCGCGCGCGTCTGCAGCTTGAATGCCGTGACGCGCTCGACCAGATTCATCGTCCGCGGGTCGACCTTGGCAGCGGCCGAGGAGCTGAACTCCAGCATCGCGTCGACGCGAACGCTCTGATCGAGCCGCTGCTCCTGCGGCACGTCATAGAAAAGCTCGGCCTGTGCTACCCGGTATGTGCCCGGCGCGTTGGCCGGCAGCATCAACTCTACCAGGACGGACGCGCCCGGATCGGCCTGGATATCGCCAAGATCGACGTTGACTTCGCGCTCGGCGATCGGTTTATAGCCGAGGTTCGCGATCATGGGCAGGACGCGGTAGACGGCGCGCGGGGCGACGCCCTGCGCCAGACGCAGCAGCAGCCGGGCCTTGCGCACAGAAGTGCCCTGCGCGGCGGCGGTGGCAGCCTGGAAATACCGGGCGATGTCCTTGGGATCGGCGATGTAGTCCGAGGTGCCCTGCGTCGCCGCCGCCAGGTCATCCAAGAGCTGCTCGTTCCATTCATCGCCAAGGCCGAGGGCAGTAATCCGGACGCCCTCTGCGCCAAGCTGCCGGGCCAGGTCGCGGCACTGGTCTTCGTCACCCCAGGTTTGCCCATCGGTCAGCAGCAGCAGATGGCTGACGCGATCTGGGGCAACACCTTTGCGCACCTCCTCGTCGCCGGCCTGCAAACCGGTCGACATGGCCGTACCACCCTGCACCCGGATCGCTTCCACGCGATTCTTAAGGCCCGTCTTGTCGGCCGCGGCAGTCGAGGGCACAATCACGTCGGCCGTCTCGTCGAAGACGACGACGGCAACCGTATCTTCCGGGCCCAGTGTATCGATCACCTGCATGACGGCGCGCTTGAGGTTCTCGATCTTCGGCCCATCCATCGAGCCGGAGCGATCGAGCACCATGCAGAAGTTGACGGCCGTGCTCTGGGTCGCGACCGTCGCCTGCGGCTTCGCCTCGACGAGCAGGTATCCCACCTGAGCAGTCCCGGCCGGTAACGGCTGCCGGGCCCAGCTAGCCGCGAGCTGAATATCGTTGGGCATGCACTATTCTCCCTGTAGAGCTGTCGGCGATCCGCGTCGATCCGCGCACAAAGGGTCAGCCGGACGCGGGCGCCTGGCGTGTCGCGCCCCCCCGGTCGCCGGCGGCGGTGAAGCGCACCAGGATTGCCGTGATATTGTCCTCACCGCCGTTCGCATTCGCCTCTTTGATAAGCTGGTCGCAGGCCGCCTGAGGATCGTCGACCGCGGCGACGACCTCTGTGAGACGCGGATTGCGCACCATCTCCCACTGCCCATCCGAACAAAGGAAGAGTGCATCCCCAGATTCCAGCCGCAGCGGGAAGAGATCGGTCTCCACGTCCGGCTGCTCGCCGAGGGAGCGCAGGATTGCGTTGCGGTGTGGATGCGTGTAGATCTCGTCCTCGGTAATCTGGCCCACGTCGACCAGACGCATTACGAGCGAATGATCCTTGGTGATGCGCTGCAGCTGCCCGCCGCGGAATAGGTAGGTGCGGGAGTCGCCTACATTGCCGACGATACAGCGGTCGCCGACGACGAGCGCGAGGGTGATCGTGGTCCCCATGTCGTTGCTGCGGCGCTGGCCCTCGGTATAGACGGCAAGGTTCGCCTGCTCGACGGCCGTCGAGACGAGCGCCTTCAGGTGCTCGTCGTCCACTCCATCGGGAGATCCTGCAAGCTCGACCAGCTGCTGGGCAATGCTGTTGGCGGCAGCACGTACTGCCAGCGTCGAGGCGACCTCGCCCGCCGCGTGGCCGCCCATACCGTCGGCGACGACGTAGATACCGGCATTGACGTAGGTGCCGGCGAGCGCAATGCGCAGCTCCTGTGTCATGAGCGCATCTTCGTCGATCTCGCGCTGGACGCCGATGTCGGTGCGAGCCCCGACGCGAGTATCGAGGCCTCGCACGGCGCGCTTCGCAGCCGCGATCGCACCGAGAGCCGCAACCCAGCTGGGTGCGTCTGGCAGGCTGCCCATCCGCCCGAGGGCAAGCACGTCCTGCAGCGAATGCGGCTGGTCGGGCCGGCCCTCGACCGCCTCTGTAGAAAGCTTGCGCGTCTCGCGAGGCATACGGGTGAGATCCTCGATCGTATGCGCCAACTGCTGAAGATCGGCCTCACGCGCCTGCTCGGTCAAGGGCTGAAGGCCACTCGCATCGCGAAGGCGCAGGCGACGCTGTGGCCCGACCAGGAGCTGCCCAAGCGACAGGTTCCCGAGGGCGGTCTCGTTCTGATGCAGGTATTGAATCAATTGCGCAAGCTGCGTAGCGATCGGCAGCGCATCGGCATCGTCGAGGGCGGCCGGCCGCTCCGGCGCCTCGCCCTGGGTCGAGAGGAGCTCGGCGAGCGACTGGAAGCCGGGCACTTCCGCCTCCATGACCAGATACTGGTGATCGTTGGCGGTAAACGCCGTTACGGGCGGCAGCAAGTTGCGCAGAGGATCGTCCGGCAGGTCGACGAGCCGGGCAGGTCCGACAGGAGGCTTCTCGGGATCGAGCGGGCGCTCGAGCAAGAGAACGTCGCGCGGCAAGAGCTCGGCGCCGCACTCTTCGCAGAAGCGCGCATCGGCCTCGGCCGCGCGAGTGCCGCATTGCGCGCACACGTCAGCCGGCGCCTGGGCGCGATAGATCTCCTGCCCATCGTGCTCTTCATGTAGCTCGACGATCTCGTACTCACCTACACGCGTGCCGGGCTGCAGCGTGCTGCCGTCCGCTGCCTCGGGCGGCGGCACGAGCGGCTGCGTCGGCGTCGCCGATTCTTCTACTCCGCTCGGCCCTGCATCCGTATTCGGATGTGCCTCAGTAATCAGCTTCGCCTGCAGCTCGGCATCTTCCGGCCGCGGCGGCAGTGGAGCAGTCGTGCCCCCGGAGGCGGCAGAGATCTCGGCCCGAGGCATGGACTCGGACGCAGGAGCGGAAGCCACGATGAGGGCGCCGCACTGGCGACAAAAACGCGAGGCGGGCGAATTCTCAAATCCACATTTGGGACAGGCTATCAAGAAGTGCTCCTTTGGTCAGCCTCAGGCTACTTTAGCGCAGAACGGTGGGAGCGTCTAGTCTCCGTGAGCGCGTCGATTAGATGTTCAGGCGCCACGTTTGTTGCAACATCCGCGCCACGCCGATGGTAGCCTGATCCGGCGTCAGCCCTTCACAGCGACTGGGGGCGGAGCCGAGCAGGGGTCGACCCCAAGCTGTTCTTTTTGGTCGTCATCGCACTTTCAATGATCTTGTAATCTTCGGGAGTCACAATCTATTGCTGCACGACTCCGATCAGAGTAAACTCGTCCGCACGTGTCTGATGGTGGGTAGTATGCAGCTCGATCACATTTATCACGGCAATGCACTCGAAATATTAAAGTTATTGCCGGAAGAGAGCGTTGATCTTGTCTTTGCCGATCCACCATATAACCTTCAGCTTCAACGGGCGTTAATACGTCCAAACCAAACACGCGTCGACGCGGTCGACGAAACGTTGGATCAGTTCGAAAGCTTCGCGGCATACGACTCCTTTACACGTGAATGGCTCCAGAGCTGTCGCCGGGTGCTGAAAGATAGCGGGACGCTGTGGGTCATGGGCACCTATCACAATATCTATCGCGTCGGGACGGCGCTTATGGACCTCGGCTACTGGATTCTGAACGAGATCGTCTGGATTAAAGTCAACCCGATGCCGAACTTCCGCGGAGTGCGCTTGACGAACGCACACGAGACGCTGATCTGGGCCAAGAAGTCGAGCGCGCAAAAACGCTATACCTTCAACTATCGAACTCTGAAGCAGATGAACAAGGATAAGCAGATGCGGTCGGACTGGGTGCTGCCGATCTGCACCGGTGCGGAGCGACTGAAAAGCGGCGGGGTGAAAGCGCACCCTACACAGAAGCCGGAATCATTGCTCGAGCGTATCATCCTTGGCTCGACGAACCCCGGCGACGTCATCCTCGACCCATTCTTCGGCACGGGCACGACAGGGGCAGCTGCGAAACGCCTTCACCGGCACTACGTCGGCATCGAACAGGAAGCGGACTACGTCGAGTTGGCCCGAACGCGTATCAGCCGCGTCGTGCCCGAGGCAGAGCAGGCGGTCGCAAACGAGGGCACGGAGCAAGGCACGGCTCCGCGCGTGTCGTTTACGGCGCTGCTGCAGGCTGGTCTGCTGGCGGCGGGCGACCTGCTCTACCACCGGTCATCACGCGCCACGGCAACGGTGCTGGCCAATGGGTCGATCCAGAGCGGCACGGAGACGGGCTCGATCCACACCATCGCCGCGCGCGTCAGCGCCGCTGCCCCGAGCAACGGCTGGCGGGATTGGCTCTACCGCGATCGCGCGACGGCGGAGCTGCGGCCGCTCAACGATCTGCGGGAGCGGCTGCGGCGGCAGGCGAAGCCTTGAGACGGACGGAGCGAGGATGAGCTTCCCGGGAACTAAACGACTCTGCACTGTCAGTGCAGAGG
>JBBSGA010000334.1:0-6991 GCA_038254585.1 Chloroflexales bacterium
GGGAAGGCGAAGAAGGTGATCATCGGCGCGGTAATGCGCAAGCTGGTGCATATCTGCTATGGCGTGCTCAAGCATCAAATCCCCTACGACCCCGCCAAGGCGTTTGGCCGCACCGCTCCAGCAACGTAATATCTTGGATGCTGATCATACTCGTTCAACAATCGAATACCGGCGGCTTCGAGCGTTGCACGGACGCCGAAGGCCCGGGCGCAAAAGCTACATGCGCCTGCAACCTGTTCCTGAACCGCCGCATAGAGCCGATGCGATTTGTGCTCGGGATTCGCGACCTCGGCCAGCCCCTGCGTCCCCGCCCCGTCAAAGACGAGGGTGACATCGTCACCGGCCTCCTTCAATTCCTTGGCAGCCTCGAGCGCATTGACCAGACGGCCCAGCCCTTCGTGCGTCTCCGTTCCAGCAAGAACAACGATCGCCACCTGCATATTCCTCGTCTCCTTCTTCATGCGCACGCATCCTCAATCTCGGGCGCCCGCGTTCGTCTCGCGATCTGTCCGCGGCAAGCAGCGCCTGTCCGTGAGATGACGTCATAACAGACAGCCGGCCACAATCGCTTCCGCGTGAGGGGCACGAACACGCCTCCAGACGCTACCATTCACCGCACGCATGTTTGTGCCATCATCGACGACCTCCCTCCTTTGACGGCCATTGTGCCAGGTTGGCCGACGAACGTTCGCAGCTCACGCTGCGTGCGCCTCTCGGTCTCCACCTCAGACATGATTGGCCCTCACATACACCCAGCCAGCACCACACGTGCCGCTCAAGGGAGTCATGTGATTTAGATCACATGGCGCTCAACATGGGAGACCTTCTTGCTACATCTCGCGTCCGGAAGACGCCATCGCGGCGCATTCCGCAACAGATCACTGCTCTTCGCTCGCTCGAGTGTCTATGCGCGAGCGGGAACCGTCGCAGGTCCACGGGCTCAGTTGCGTGTACGGGAGAACAACACGTTGAGCCATTCCTCGCATCGGATAACGCCCACCCCGCTCGGGCGCTCATGCCCGAGCGGGCATCCTACTCGATTGTGCGAGGCATGCCGAGGTACTGGCATTACACTCGGGATCACGCCTCGCTCTAGGAACAAGGCCAGCCCAACATGGAGGACAGCATGGACTACCGCTACCACCACTTCGAACGCAGCCTGCTCATGGACGACTTGACGTTTACTGGTGGGCCGCAGCCCGGGCAACCCATGCCCGATTTTGATCTGCCGACGATCGACGGTGCGCGCGTGCGTAAGGAAGACTTCGTTGGTCAGCGCCCGCTCCTGCTCACCTTTGCATCGGTGACATGACCAATGACGGCAAGTGCCGGTCCGGCGCTCAAGGAGCTCTACGCGGAGTTTAGCGATCGCGTTGCCTTTGTGACCCTGTACGTGCGAGAGGCGCATCCGGGGGAACGGTACGCGCAAGCGACAACGTTTGAGCAGAAGCTCGCCCAGGCGCAGGCCTATCGGGACCGCGACCGGATTCCCTGGCCCGTCGCCGTGGATACGCTCGATGGACACCTGCACCAGCAGTTAGATCCCAAGCCCAATGCCGCCTATCTCATGGACACGCATGGCAATGTCGCCTTCCGGGTACTCTGGTCGAATGATTCGCACATCCTCCGGGACGCATTGCAGGCGATTGTCACGAACCAGGCAGTGCCGATTGGGGAACGCGAGTCCCACGTGGTGCCGATGCTTAAGGGCATGGGCATGATGCATGACATCTTGAGCATGGCCGGGCAGCAGGCCAAACAGGATGTTCTGCGCCAGGCACCGCCGATGTACCTGCTGGCGCGTCTCACCGCGCTGTTTCGTCCACTTCCACCATTCGGCCGAGGCATAGCCGCGATGATCGCGATGCTTGTAGGGCTACTCCTAGCCGGCGGCGATTCGTACAGCTGCGGCGACGGAACGACTTAGCTTGAGGGTTCCATCCAGCAGACCAGCGTCACCGATCTCTACCCAGCATACAGGAAAGGACATGCACATGACATCGAACGCCGAGGAACATGTGGAGCGTCAAGCGACCTATATTGGGCTTGTCGGCCTGTTTTTGTCGCTCTGTGCTGCCTTCTTACTACGCGAACGCCACGAGGGTGAAGAATTGGACGTGCAGCCGCTCGATGTCGCGTTGCTGGGGATCGCCACATTTCGACTTGGCCGCCCAGCCGCTTATGACAAGGCGACCGAATCGGCACTGGCGCCCTTCACCGCAACGGAACGCGACGAGTCGGGTGCAGGGCAGACTGTCGTCGCGAAGGGGTGTCGTCGCGAAGGGGACAGGATCGCGACGCGCCCTCGGCGATTTGCTGCCCTGCCCGACCTGCATCGGCACGTGGATTGCAGCGGGCGTGCTTTACGGATTGGGCAAGGCGCCCTGGCCAACCCGCGCGTTCCGGACGATCATGAGCGCTACGGGTCTCCGAGAGATCGTCGATGCGGCGACCGAGGCACTGAACTGCCCGGGCGCGCGCGGCGCCTTCAGGCCAGGTACGAACAAGTCGAACTATCGTAGGAGCAGATTCAAACATGACGAAGTCTGAAACAACGCGTACGATCAGCATCGGCGATCATATGCCGTCCTGGCATCTTCCCGCGCTCGCCGGGACGGAGTTCCATCTGGACACGTTGTGCGGCACACGCGTCCTCCTATTTATATGGGGGTCCTGGTGAGGGTGCCGCGAGCAGCTGCCCGGGTGGCAGCATTTCTACGAGCAGAATCGGCACAAGGACTTCGAGCTGGTGGCTGTCGCCCTGGAGACGCAAGGGGCGACGGCGGCTCGGCCATGGGTTGAGCGTGCATCCGCCACCTTTCCGGTGCTGGTGGACCAGCACAACCTCCTCGGCCGGCTTCTTGATTTCAAGGCGGTGCCCAATGGCGTCTTCCTGGACGAGCAGGGGATCATCCGCTACGCGAAGTACGGTGGATTTAGCATCGATCGGCCAGAGGATCGCGAGACGATCCGTCAACTGATTGATGGTGACCTGGTCCAGCATGCGACGGCTCCAGACCAGGCCCCGTACCAGCTCTCGGCCGTCGAGCGTGAGCTGGTCGAGACACGGCTGCGGCTTGGATCGGAGCTGCTGGCACAGGGTAAGCAGGACGCGGCGTTGGTCGAGTGGCAGCGGGCACTCGAGCTGGACCCCCAGAACTTTGTCATTCGGAAGCAGATCTGGGCCGTGAAATATCCCGAGCGATTCCATCCCGAGATCGACTGGGACTGGCAGCGCAACCAGTTGCAGCGCGAGCGGGAGGAAGAGATCGCCCGGGGCGTGTGCGGCGCGGACGGCTGTCCGATCCCGCGCGGCGGACCGGCAGCCTCATCCAGAGCCCGGCTCGGCATGCTGACTGCCCGCGCACCGGCACTGTGCACGCGCGGCTGCATCGGGATCACGAAGGAGATCGCCAGATGATAACCAGCGAGGCGTATAACTACGCCGTCTTTCCACCCGAAGACGATGTGACGTTCTTCGCGAGCTTCGCCGAGCACCTCAAGGTCGGCGATCCCGCTCCCGATTTCGCCGCGACGCTGCTGGACGGCTCCCAGACACGGCTCTCCGCGTACACGGCTCGTGGTATGGTCGTGCTCGAGCTCGGCTCGTTCACCTGACCCTACTGTGGGATGGCGGCGCCATCCATGGCGCCAATGGCCGAAGAATACGCCGGGCGCGGCGTGCAGTTCCTGTTTGTGTATGTGCGGGAGGCGCACCCGGGCGAGCATTACCCGCACCATGACAGCTTTGAGCGCAAGCTGGCCCATGCACGGGCCTTCCAGCGGATGTGTCAGAACTCAGTTCACGACGGATTCGCCGATTTGATTCTCCCCACGCATGGTGCAAGCGAACGGCTAGTTCAGGCACAATCTCCCACTGGATACCGAACTATCACCCTGAATCTCCATCCTTGAGGCATCGGAATCTTGATCCAATGACTCAAGTACCGAGTTCTGACACATCCGGAGGGCAAGGCCCGCAATTACCGCCGCACGTTCGAGGGCGGGCAACGCGTGCTCGACGTGGCCGGCGCCGAGACCGAGCTGCCGACCGTCCACTGGCAGAACGTGCTGTGTCCCACGGATGTCCCGGATCAGCTCGCGGCCCAGGTGAATTACTTCCCGATCCCGGTGTTTGTGATGACCGACGAACAGCGCCTGGCCAACGTGTGGCAGGCGTGGCGGCAGGGCTGGCCAGGAGCGGAGGTGCGGATGACGACGTGGGCGCATCTGGATCAGGCGCGCTCGGTCCTGAGCGCCCCCTATCTCAATCAGCAACGGCAGTGGGTGAATCTCTTAGGCAGCCCGCTGGCAGGGTAGTGTCGGAGCCGGTGGGTCGCCCTGGTGGGCAAGCTGCCGGACCCGCGTGGAGCGAACGGTGCCTGCATCGAACGGAACCGCACCCGCGGCCGACCCCGCGCCTGATACGGCGAAGCGGCCCGGAGAATGGACGCGCGTAGTAGCCCTGGGCCTGCCGTCCTTGCGCCTGCAGCGGGGCTGGTCCAAGGCGGAGCTCGCGCGGCGGAGCGGCTTGCACCGCCGGACTGTCTTGCGCCTCGAACAGCCGGGCACGGGCCTCTCGGCGCCAACGCAGCAGACGATCAACGCGCTGGCACGCGCGTTTGGCTATGTGCAGCTGAGTGATTTCTGGACGACCCTCCAGGGTGCGGTCGCGACCGATCCCAGCACACCCCTGGTGGTCGGCGCCGGCGTCCGGCGGATGGTGCTCGCCTTTATGGATTTGACGCCGCCGCAGCAGCGCTTCCTGGAGGGGATCACCCTCTGCTGGTCGGCGCTGCAGCAGGCCGAGGCGCTCGGCGAGACGCATCTGCTCGACCTGGACCTGATCCTCGGCCGTCGTACGGACGGGGCGTAGCCAGTGTGGCCCCGACAGGAGGAGTCCCGAGCGAAGGAAAGGAGCACCTATGACCGACTCAATCGTGATGCGATTCGACGGGGGCCTGGAACTGGAGGCCCCGGCGCCGGATGGCGCCGACGTGGCGGCGGCGGACTGGCCCATCACAGCGCCGCCGGCCGAAGTGGGGGAGCGGGACGACCTGCTCGGAGCGCCATCGGCTGCGTTACCGGAAACAGCTGTTCCTGATGCAGGTGATGCCGTGCGGCCGGAGACACTGGCACACGATGGGTTCCCGTCGTCGCCGGGGGCTGGTCATCCGGTCGACGACGCAGGCAACGCAGCTCTGGATGGGACGACAGCACTCGCCCTGCCCGAATCGATGGGGACCACCACACCTGCTGGGTCCGATGCGGGCACGCCGGCCGTGCAGGACGCGGTAACGCCGGCGGCGCTGATTGAGATGCTGGTCGAAACGGCGGCGCCCCGGCGGAACAAGCGCCGTCGCCGGGACGAAGCGCGGGCGAACGACGACTCCGCGCCGGATTCCATGCCGGTTCCCACGGCTCGTGAGGAGGGTGTGGCTGCGGACAGCGTGCCGCCACCGGACCTCGGAGCCCCGACGCCGGCGGCGGACGAGCCAGACGACGCGGCATGGCGCGAGCAGTGGCCGACCAACGCCGTGCATATCGTGGGCCGGTTGCTCCCGCGTGTCGGTGAGGCGCCGGTGCTGGATGGCGTGCAGCGCACCCGTGCGGAGCTGGCGCTGGTCGAGCATGACGGCAGCGAATTTGGCACGATGGGCAATCTGCCGATCTTTGTGATGCCAGGCGCGCCCGGGTTCACGCCGATCTACAACGAGATCCGGCGGGCACGCAAGCAGAAACGGCGGCTCGGTCCGATCATGGTGGAGGTGCACGGGATGTTGCGGCAGATGCCGGACCGGGACATGCGCTACGCCAGTGAACGCTACACGGTGCTGATGGGGGTGGAAGTGCATCAGATCAAGCACGTCGCGCAGGATGCGGAGCAGTTCGCCTACTGGCGGGGGCGTGCCCAGGTGACGGCCACACGCCGGTATGAGCACCGGGGTGTCCCCTACCAGCGCGTCACCGCCGTGGTCGCCCTGAAGCAGCGCAAGCCACGCTTACGGGGCACGAGCCTGACGCATATTCCGGTTGAGTTCTTGGTCGCGCCCGAGCACGAGCACGCCGATCGCTTTCGGCATGTCGGGCAGCACCTGTTGATCGAAGCCAACATCGGCGCCGAGGTGCATCGCATGAGCGACCGTCATCCCGCGCTCGAAGGGATCGACGACCCGCGCCGGAAGGCGCAACTGCAAGTGGTACGGGAGACGGTCGTAACGGTCACGCTCGGCGAGTTCCCCGACGAGCAGGCAGAGCGTGCGTACCGTGGGTGGGTCAGAGCGGGCCGGCCCCGCCCGCGGCGCGAGGGACGTACGGCGGGCGCAGCCAGACCGAATGGACCGGCGACTGAAGCCGGCAGCGGCCCTATCAGTCAGGGTCCGAACGGGCAGCGACCGGTGCAAGACGGGAGCACGCAGGTGCACCGTGCCAATGGCCGCGGCCGGCAAGCTCTTCAAGACCGGTCGGGTACCGGGAAGGGTGGGGGCGAGCGGGTCGCACGGCACCGCCTGGGTCGAACAGACACCGGCAGCTAACGTCAGTGCTGTGCTGCAGGTCGATGCCCCATGGTGGCTCGTCACCATGGGGCATGCTGGTGGCGAACGGGTGGTGTTCGCAGCGCTTTTCTCCCAAAATGGTTTACACGTTCCTGGGGGATGCTGCGTGGAGGCGTGGAAGTGAGTGGTGCTGGCTCCCGACGACGTGTCACATACGGCCTGCAGAATGTCACGGCAAATGTCACGAACGTGATTTTTTTTGTCACGCGTTACGATTTTCGTTCCGGTTTCTGGGGTACGTTGTACGCATGGCTTTCCAATGCCGCGCATGGCCCGTCGGTGGGGTCCGACACTACTAGCGTAAGTTTTGTGCAATCAGGGTGAAGATGACCTCCGAACACCCATTCCCACCTGCATTGGATGAGCCCTCGCGCGTGTGGCAAGATCGTGGTGCTCGCCTCGAGCTTGCTGACCGAAAGGGCTCACCACGATGA
>JBBSGA010000335.1:0-6986 GCA_038254585.1 Chloroflexales bacterium
ACGTCCGCCTGTGAGGTCGTCGGAGCGCTCTTTGGAATACCATTGCCTCCGTCGAACCAGGGGTTCCTCGCTCGTGCAATGCACGAGCGAGACTTTCAGTCCGGTCCAAACCTCTGCACTTTCAGTGCAGAGTCGTTTAGTCTGACGTGACCTTTGTCCCACCGCAGCCCAACAACCGATGCACGCGGTCTCATCCTAGTTTTCGTTCCGTTGCCACACAAGCCCCCACTCAGGCGCACCACAACCGCTCCAACTCGCGTCACTGCCGTTCGGTCTCGACCTTTTGGACGATCTGACCCATGAAGTAGGCGTTGGGGATCAGGTAGACCGCCCCATCGTCACCACGTACCGTCGTGACCGCGTGCCCGATGCGCTCGATCGTCCCCGACGCCCCGGCGATGCGGATGTGGTCGCCTTCGGAGAGGCCCTCGGCCACGTAGCGGCTGGCCGCGATGTTCTGTGACAGATCCCGCAATCCCAGACCGATCGCGAGCGCCGCCGCGAGCACCACCCCGCCAAGCACGAGCACCGCGATGATGACCAGGATCGTCACCTCAATCTGCAGCACGGCGGCAACCACGAGTGCCGTGATGAAGATCACGCTGAACCGGACGAAGGTTGGAAGACCGCCTGCACGTGTCACGCCCGCCCCACTGAGCGTCCGGTCCGTCAGGTCGGCCATCAATCCTGCCGCTGCGGTGCCGAGGAAGAGCAGCAAGCCCGCGGCGAGCGCCCGCGGCGCGTAGAGGAAGACCTGATTCAGGGTCGTGCTAAGGAATTCAAGCCCGAGCGCGCCCAACGCCGCCAGCAGAGCCAGGACCAGCACAACATAAAAGACAATCCTCCCTACCAACTGAGACGGGGAGTGTTGGATGTTGCCCTGGTCGAGGAGTGCCGTGACCCCAGAGCGCGTGCTGATCTGATCGAAGCGCAGGCGTTCGAGCAGAACGCCTGCGCTGCGTTGCGCGACAAGTGCCAGCACCAACCCAACGACCGCAATGAGCAGCGCCCCAATGACGCGCGGAACGTACACGATAAACTGAGCGATGAGTTGGGTCACCATCGTCGAAAGGGCAAGCTGCCCGCTTGCGTTTTGCGTGGACGTTCCGGCCACGAAACCGCTCGTTCCCGCCTCGGCCGTGTTGCCCACAGCCGCGCCTGTTCCGGCCACGGCACTCGGCTGTACGTCCGTCGTCGTGAGTCGAACTTCATGCGGATTCAGCTCCTGCAACTGCCAGCCGCTGACGGAGGAGCCCCAGTCGATCTTAGCTTCCGCTATCTGCCGCAGGAGGTCAAGTATGGGTCTCCGCTGCGCCGCAGGAACACCGATCCTCGTGTTCTTCACGGCATTATTCAGCGCCGGCTCGACTGCCGCTGGATCGCGTTTTCCACCCGTCACCAGCTCGTGCTGGGCGCTCAGCACGAGCTTTGCGGCTGCCGTCTGGTCACCGAGCGCATCGCCTACCCTGGCGGTCGTAGCAAGCCAGCGATAGGCCAACTCACGGCGCTTCGGATCGAGCGCACCACGCCCGCACACGCCTCCAGCCAATCCTTTGAACATGCCGGTAAGCGCAGTCATCCCCTCGGCTTCGGCATCCGCAGGCGCAGCGACGATTAAGTCGGCATCGCCAATACCGGCGGTCAGGAGCGCCCCGGCATACATCCCCGCCGTCACCTTGGTGATATGCTCGGTCGTTACCCGTAGGCCGCTGCCTGGCGTACGACACGTGAGCGCCGTCGAAGAAACCGATTTATAGCCGGGCGGCACGAGCATAATGTTTTGCATTGCCGCAGTCATCTCGACGGTGCTGATGGTGACAATCGTATCGGTGCCCTCCTTCGCGCCGAAATGATCAAGCAAGGCCTGGCGTTGGGCCGGAGTAAGATCCGCGCCAAGACTCACGCTTTTGGGTTGCATGCTGGCAAGGAGCACCGTGCATAACCAGCAGCTCGACACACGCTTCATCGAAAAACCTTTCAACGATGAGACCAAACGGCAGCAGAAGAACCGGTACCGGCACACCATAGACGGTACTATTTCCCTGCCAGATGCCAGCACCACCCCAAGGGTAGCAACGAGCAGTGCCCCGATGACGCGCGGGACGTACACAATAGACTGCGCGACGAGGTAGTTCACCGGATGCTCCTCCTTAACGTCGCTGCAGGTAGAGCGCAAGCGCGCCCGCCCACGCTGCCCCACCCTTCGCCGTCCCCTCCGGCACGTCGCGCATGGCCGCCACAGCCCGATAATTGTAGCCCTCGCGGTCGTGGAGAATGACCGCGACCCGATGAGTCGACAGCAACAGTTGCAGGGCGCGATAGAGGTACGCCAGGGCCTCAGGCTGCATGACCACGGCTTCGGCGCTCGGCGTTGGTGGGAGCGCAAGATCGTCCGGGGAGTGTCATGCCGCTGGAGACTGTGTGCAGTCAGGCTCACGTTCTCGGCCACACCGACCAGCCACGTTTTTGAACGCGCTCCGATTGCCAAAGGTGCCGCGTTTGTTGTACGCACGAATGAACGCTTCCTGGGAAGTATCCGCTGCATCCTCAGCATCGCGGAGGATACGGAAACACACCCGGTCGACCACCACTCGATGGCGGCGGACGACCTCGGCGAAGGCTCGCCGATCAGCGCGCTGCGCCTGCGCCACCAGCAGCGGATCGTCGAGCTCTACCGCATGAGACAGGACGCGATGCTCCTCCGTTCACTGCGCTTACGCAGCGCAGCCGGCGCTACCACAGGCTACGCCATAGTTTACGCCATTCCAGCAGCACTTCGAGCATATCTGTCCAGATCGTGTAACCACAACGTATCGGCATCTGTCTAATGTAGTAAGAACAGGCCGGATGCCAGGTAGGCATTCGGACCCAGCAGTCTGCTGGAGAGAACGAGGAGGCAGATTTTTCTCCCACTCAGGCTGCTGAATAGGTGGACACCGAAGTGCGGCTACCCACTGAGACGCCGGAACAGGTGGAAAATCGACGGATCTTCCCACCATGATCTTCTCTCCGACAAGCTGCTCGATCATCCCGGGGGTGCCGAGCAACCCATTTTTGTCGTAGATGTGGTACGTCTCAAGGAACAAACGCTCTCAGGCGCAGGCGACTATGCGATGTACTGGCGTACGCGGGAAAGGCACGCCGTGCGTCGAGGGTGGCTCACGAACCAAGATCGGTCTCGCGAACGTAGGGTTTGAAGCATGCTTCAAAGGAATGTTATCGTCGCCTACGGGACCGTCAATATCGATCAGGCGCTTGCACGCGCCGAGGAGCGTGGCGCTCGCAGGAGATTGCCGATCGTGGTCGGGATCGTGCGCAACCCCAGTGGCAAGTGCTGGTGGGTCTGTCTCGCATGGCAGTGCACCGATATCACGTGGGGCAGCGCACACCGCTTGCGACGGCAGGCTAAGGCACAGGTAGCGGTGGTTGAGCGCGTGGTCCGGGGAGGGTACCTGGACAATGCTGCGGCGTGTGCCGAGCTGGTCCAGGAGCTGGCAGCCCACGGGGACGACGAGTTGCAGCATACGCTCGCACTTGCACGAGGCATGCGCATGAGGTCGCGCCAGAGCGGGCGCTCACAGACCTCGTCCCCGCCCGTACGGGGCACGATCGGGCCACGCATGGGAGATGCTGAAGGCTCTCACGCAGCAGCACCTGCGTACCAGGCTAGGGATTGAGCATGCCACGTAGGGAGCCGTGGATTGAAGAGGAAGAATACACGCGGAGCGTCAGGCAGCCCACGCGTGTCTTGCTGCTCGGCCTGGCAGCATCACATTTTATGGCGGGCAAGCGGATGATGAGCGGAAGAGAGCCTCAGTGAGCCTGACGACGGGCGAAGACAAAGATAGCGAGGAGCAACGGGGTGAGGACGCGGCGAGCACAGCCAGTAGGACCGCCTGGGGGACAGTCGGATCGCTCCTCCTGGGGCTCGGCGCGTCAACTCTGGGCGGCCTTCTGGGAGCGCGGCTCCCGACGAGGCAACGAGGGTTTCTGATAGGTCGGGCTGCTGCAAGGAGACCACCGGCGAGCGAGGAACAGGGTGGTGGGGCCATCCTGCAAAGAAGGCGGGAACATGGAAGGGAGGCACCCGTATGAGTACTCCGGAGCGTGTCACAATCAAAGAGTACGATACAACCGACGAGGCGAAAGAGGCCGAAAATCTACTCGTACAAAGCGGCCTATCGAAGGACATCGTGTCGCGCAGTGGCAAGAAAATCAGAGTCCTTGCTCCCTATGAGACTGAGGCTCGGGCGCTGCTGGCGGGTGGTACGTCCACGCTGGACAACGTACCGGACGCTCGGTCTTCCGTTACGGATACCGTACAGCAGGCTACCTCCTCCGTTACGGATACCGTACAGCAGGCTACCTCCTCCGTTGTGGATACGGCGCAACAGGCTGCCAGCACGGTGGTTGAGACGGTCCAGGAGGTGACCCGCCCAGTCACGAGTCAGGTCGGTAAGGCGGCGGATGCCGCGGCGGACAAGGTTCAGAGTCTTGCCAGCACGGTGCGGCAGGAAGGGACGAGCCCGCAAGCGCCCGCTGTCCAGCGGCAGGCGGCGCAGAGCACCGCCAGCGTGCTCGACAAAACAGCCCAGTACCTGCGCCAGGGAGATGTAAGGATTATGTTCGAGGATCTGCGGAGTGTGATCCGTCGTCACCCCGGCCGCTCATTAGGGATAGGTCTTGGCCTTGGCTACCTAGCTCGCGGAACCTTCTTTGCCGGATCGGGTTCTCAAGGCGCGAGTGGGAGCCAGCAAAGCCAAGCGGGAAGCCAGCCCCCTGTTCCACTACCTCGTCCCGCACCTGTTGCCGGCGAACTTGGGACGCTGTCCGACGTGTCCACGCCCTCCATCGGGGCTAGCGCCGGGAGCGATCTACCAGAGCCCACGTTGAACGGAATCGAAGCTGGGATGACGGGCGACATAGACCGCCCTGGGGCTACTACGCTGGCGGGCGCGGGTAGCGACGCCACGGCGTCAATCAGTACCGAGGATATCGCGGGGAGCGATCGGTCGGAGTCACCGTTATCCGGTACGGACATGAGGATGACCGGTGACATAGACGTCCCCGTGGTCGATACGCTAGCGGGCGAGGTTGGCGGTGCGGCTGCGTCAACCGGCGATGAACCCGCGGTGGGAAGTGAGGCCAGTGTGACCGACCCCCTCAGCAGACGCACGATGCCCACCGATGAACAGGTACGGCAGTGGGACGCGACCTCACGCGGGAAGACGCCCTGAACCTTCGTATGGGTTCCGATACCTGACGGGAGGTCGGAGCGATGACCAGTAGCGACGATAGCGCCCACCACGACGGGGGCTCAATGACCCAATTCATTGGAGTTGCACAAGATGGCCTGGAACTGATCCGGCAGGAGCTGAGCTTAGCGCGCCAGGAGACCATCGAGAAGCTGACTCCGGCAGTGCGGTCCGCCGGGATGATAGTCGGCGGTGGAGTGATGGCAGCGTTGGGAGGTGCATACCTTTTGCAGGCTGTCGTTCGCGCGCTTTCAACTCGGATGCCACCTTGGCTTGCGTCGCTGGTGTTCGGCATGGGGTTCACAGTAGGTGGCATCTTGCTCATGCGACGTGGCGGCCGCCAACTCAAGAACATCGGTGTCGTTCCGGAGAAAACCATCAACAGCCTTAGAGAGGACAAAGAATGGCTACTCCATCAGATCAAATCCAGACTGAGATAGCGCAGACCCGCGCGCGCATGTCTGCCAGGCTCGACGCTGCTGGGTCGAGCCAGCAGGATAACGTCACCGGCCTGACCTCAACCATCAGCGAGCAGGTCCGCAGGCGGCCGCTTGCGGCGGTCGGGCTCTCGCTCGTTGCAGGGTCGCTGCTCCAGGAGTACCTGGCAGGTGGCCAAGCGGGCTCCGGACGTGCGTCGGCGAGTGGAGCCACGCAACCTGTGGGCCAGCAGGTATCCCAGGCTGCGCAGCAGGTGGTCGACACCACGAAAGACACGGCTGGGGCAGCGGTGGAGACCGCAACCGATGTCGCGAAGCAAGTTGCCAGTACGACCGGGGATGTTGCCCACCAGGTGGTCGCGACGACCCGTGACGCCGCGGGCCAGGTGTCTCAGCGCGCTACGGATCTCCGTACCACCGCTACCCAGCAGGTACAGCAACGACCACTGACTGCGATGGGCGTTGCTGTCGCAACCGGACTATTCCTGCAGCCCACGCTTGCGCCGCGTGTATCCCAGGTACTGCAAAGCGTGCGAGGCCCGGCGAGCGCGGTGGGAAGCGGCCTCTCCGAGACGTTCTCCCTGCCTGAGCAGGAAGAGGTCGAGCGCATCAAGGCAGCGCTCGTTCCCGCGACGGTCGAGCGGGCGAGGCAGTTTGCAAGCCGGGATCTGCGCGAGTACCTCGACAAGGGTCTCGAAGGAATCGTGGGCCCGACCTCCCTGCGCGGCGGGATTGTCGCGGCCGCGACCGAGAAGGCAGAGGACCTCGTGAACAACCGGCTCCCCGACATACTGAGTGGGAACCTGAGCGGTACACGCGGACTGTTGGCACTCGCCGTCGCCGGAGAGGTTCTCAAAGCCCGTAGCGAGGCTCAGCAGGGGCAGGGGCAGACGCTCAGCAATATCAAAACCGATCTGGCGCAGTCCATCACGCAGACCTCCAGGGATCGGTTGCGAAGGTACTTCCCAGAGTTCAGGGAGCAGTACGAGTCTTCGACTTCGGGGGAGGGGAGCAAACGTTGTTCTGACTGCGGCGCGGAGCTGCCGCCGAGCGCGCGCTTCTGTCCGTCGTGCGGCACACCAGCATAAAATCGTCGGGAGGGGCACGGTGCGCCGTGCCCCAACTATCGAACGAGCAGGTCGGTTACGACAGGCGGAACCACGGTCCGCTCCTGAATGGCGGCTTTCCGACTTCACAGCTGGGCTGTCTACCGACAAGGACGCCACGAATCGATGTGATGTGTGGTGGCCCGGCGCGCGTCATGGGACATTTTCCTGGAATGATCTAGCCACCC
>JBBSGA010000336.1:0-6974 GCA_038254585.1 Chloroflexales bacterium
GAAGTTGCTGCTGCCGACGTAGAGGATCTTGCCTTCGCGGACCAGCTGCTCCATCGCCTGCCAGATCTCCTCCCACGGCACGCTGCGGTCGACGTGATGCATCTGGTAGATGTCGATATGATCGGTCTGGAGGCGTCGTAGGCTGTCCTCGCACGCCTTCCGAATGTGGTAGGCCGAGAGGCCACGGTCGTTCGGGCCCTCGCCCATCGCCCCATAGAGCTTGGTGGCAAGCACGATACGATCGCGCCGGCCGCCCTGCGCCAGCCAGCGTCCGATGATCTGCTCGGTCAATCCTTCGTACTGCTTGCCGCCGTAGCGATTGGCCGTATCGAAGAAGTTGATCCCGAGCTCGAGCGCCCGGTCCATGATCGCGAAGCTGTCCGCTTCGCTCGTCTGCGGGCCGAAGTTCATCGTCCCGAGGCAGAGCGGGCTGACCTTTAGCCCGGTGCGGCCCAGGTTGCGGTACTCC
This sequence comes from Chloroflexales bacterium, assembly GCA_038254585.1. Lineage (GTDB taxonomy): Bacteria > Chloroflexota > Chloroflexia > Chloroflexales > Kallotenuaceae > JBBSGA01. The sequence continues at coordinate 470 of JBBSGA010000336.1, forward strand.
ATTGGTGTGTACCCCCTTTCCTTTATCATCATACACGCGGATGTGCGCCTGTAGGCAGTTGCGTAGCACGGCTGGACCGGCTGCCCTATAATAGGCCGGCCGCTGCCTGGAGCTGGGTCTCACCAATCGTGTCCTCCCCGCGGCAGACCTGCCCTCCGCGGCGCAGGACTGGGCCACGAGGCTTGCCCGGCGCCCAAACCCTGCTGGGGCTGACCAAGCAGGCGATGTACCGGGTGTCGAATGGCGGCCTGTTGGAGGCGATCGAGTACGAGGCGAGTCTGCAGCGCCAGACGATAGTCAGCGAAGATCACATCGAGGGCGTGGCCGCATGTATGGAGAAGCGCCCCGCGAGCTTCAGGGGCAGGTAACGGAGGACATATGGTCGGCACCTTCGACCTCACCGGCAAAGTCGCGCTGGTCACCGGTGCATCGCGTGGCATCGGGCAGGCGATTGCCACGGCGTATGCCGCCGCCGGGGCGCGCGTCGTGCTGGCCAGCCGCAAACAGGAAGGGCTTGACGCCGTGGCCGCCGCCATTCGGGCCGCCGGGGGCGAGGCGCTGGCCGTGGCCGCGCATACCGGCAGTACGGATGCCGTGCGCGGCCTGGTCGAGCGAGCGGTCGCGGCGTACGGCGGGGTGGACGTCGTCGTCAACAATGCGGCGACCAATCCGCACTTCGGTCCGATCTTGGCCGCCGAAGAGAGTATGTGGGATAAAACGCTCGACGTGAATATAAAGGGCTACTGGCGGGTGGCGCGGGCCTGCGTCGAGAGCATGCGCGACCGCGGCGGGGGCAAGATCGTCAACATGGCCTCGGTGGCAGGCAAGGCGCCGCAGCCCGGTATGGGCGTCTACTGTGTCAGCAAGGCCGGGGTGATTATGCTCACCGAGGTGCTGGCCGTCGAGCTCGCGGCCGATAATATCCAGGTCAACGCGATCGCGTCCGGCTTCGTCAAGACCAGCTTCAGCAGCGCGATCTGGGACAACCCGCGCATCAACGCGGCCGTGCTGCGTGCGATCCCTCAGCACAGGATCGCAGGTGCCGAGGAGCTGACTGGGATCGCACTCTACCTTGCCTCGGAGGCCTCCAGCTTCACCACCGGCGCGACCTTCGTCGTAGACGGCGGTCAGCTTGCAGGTGCTTCGAGCCAGCTGTAGCGCGTTCAGAGCGATCGGAGGGAACGTGGCTGTGCAGCAGTCTGCTGAGCTTGAGCGTATCGTCGCAGAAATCCGCGTGTTCATGCGCGACGAGGTCTATCCGCTGGAGCCGGATTTTCTCAACCTCGGCCCGGCGGCCGTGGTGCCGTTGCTCCGCGAAAAGCGTGCGCGCGTGAAAGAGCTCAGGCTGTGGGCGCCCCATATCCCGGCGGCATACGGCGGCCTCGGCCTGCGCCTCCCAGAGTTCGCCCGCGTCAGCGAGGAGCTCGGCCGTAGCCCGCTCGGGCACTTTCTCTTCAACTGCCAAGCGCCCGACGTCGGCAACATGGAAATCCTGATGGCGCACGGTACGCCCGAGCAGCAGGAGACCTACCTCCGGCCGCTGATGCGGGGCGAGATCCGGAGCTGTTTCGCGATGACGGAGCCCGGCTATCCAGGCTCGAACCCCACGTGGCTGGGCACGCGCGCCGTTCAGGATGGCGACAGCTACGTCCTCGACGGGCACAAGTGGTTCACCTCGGCCGCCGATGGCGCGGCCTTCGCCATCGTCATGGCTGTGACCGCTCCAGCAGCCGAGAGCCCGCACCGGCGCGCGAGCCAGATCATCGTGCCGGCAGGGACGCCGGGCTTCCGTCGCCTCCGCAACATCTCGGTGATGGGCGAGCCAGGCGCCGACTTCTGGAGCCACGCGGAGGTCGTCTTCGAGAGCTGCCGCGTGCCGCGAACGAATCTTTTAGGCGCCGAAGGGGCGGGCTTCGCCATCGCGCAGGAACGGCTCGGGCCGGGCCGGATCCACCATTGCATGCGCTGGATCGGGATCTGCGAGCGCGCCTTCGACCTGATGTGCCGCCGAGCCACCGTGCGGGAGGTCGCGCCGGGCCGGCCGCTCGGAACGCAGGGCACCGTTCAGGCCTGGATCGCCGAGAGCCGCGCCCAGATCGACGCCGCGCGACTGCTGGTGCTGCACACGGCTGAGAAGATCGAGCGCGAGGGCACCTACGCGGCGCGTGACGACATCTCGTTGATCAAGTTTCATGTCGCCGGCGTGCTCCAGCAGGTGCTCGATCGGGCGATTCAGATACACGGCGCGCTTGGCATGACCGACGATACGCCGCTGGCCTACTGGTATCGCCACGAGCGTGCCGCCCGGATCTACGACGGTCCTGACGAGGTGCACAAGATCGCCGTCGCTCGGCGCATCCTTCAGCGGTACGGGGACGATACGTGATGCATGATGCGTGAAGCTGGACGTATGTCACGCATCACGTATCACTCCGGCCACAGGAATCTCCTATGTCTGACGACACGATCCCGGTACGGCCGGACGAGCAGCTTGACGCAGCGCGCCTGGCAGATTACCTCCGCGGGAAGCTGGAGGGGTCCGATCGGCTGCTCGCCGTGCGCCAGTTCGGGGGCGGCGCCGCCAATCTGACCTACTTGCTCGACTACGGCACGCATCAGTACGTCCTGCGGCGCCCGCCCTTGGGGCCGGTCGCGCCGTCGGCTCACGACATGGCCCGAGAATACCGCGTCCTCTCGGTCCTCCACCGTGCCTTTCCCCTTGCGCCGCGCGCCCTACTCTTCTGCGCGGATCCGGACGTCGCCGGCGCCCACTTCTTTATCATGGAGCGGCGTCACGGCATCGTCGTCCGGCGCGAGATGCCGCCGGAGTACGCCGGCATGCCGGACGCTCCACGGCAAATGAGCGAGGCGCTGGTCGACGCACTGGCCGATCTCCATGCCGTCGACTACTCAGCCATTGGACTCGAGGGCCTGGGCAAGCCCTCCGGATTCGTCGAGCGCCAGATCGAAGGTTGGTACAGGCGCTGGCAGGCGGCCAAGGTCGAGGAGGTGCCCGAGATGGACCTGCTCCATCGCTGGCTGCATGACCACCGGCCGCCTGAGGGTCCGCCCTCGCTCGTCCACAACGACTTCAAGCTCGACAATGCCATGCTTGTGCCGGACGATCCGGGCCGGCTGGTAGCGATCTTCGACTGGGATATGTGCACCCTTGGCGATCCGCTCTCGGACCTGGGCGCCCTGCTGGCCTATTGGACCGACCCGCGCGATCCGCCGCACATGCGCGCGCTCGCCATGATGCCGGCTGGCGACGTCGGCTTTCTCTCACGGGCCGAGGTCGTCGGTCGTTACGCGGAGCGGAGCGGACGGGATGTCGAGCAGATCGCCTTCTACCATGCCCTGGGGCTCTACCGCGTGGCCGTGATCATCGCGCAGATCTACGTGCGCTTCCATCGTGGTCAGACCCAGGACCCGCGCTTCGCTGCCTTCGGGCCGCTCGTTCCGCTCACGGCCCGCGCGGCACACGACGTGGCAGCCAACACGATCGCCTGATCCGCCCCGTCCACCGCCGAACAGAAGAGCCTTTCGAATCTGCTATCATACATCGTACCTCCCAGTGTGCCTGGGCTTGCCCTGCCCCGGTCCTAGCGGCCTTCGCTCCCGCCGGACCCCGAGGCCGTGGAGATAGACGATGGATCGCCCGCAAATTTTCTGGCGCCTCGCCGGCTTACTCTTGACCTGCCTGACCCTGGCCTCGTGCAGTCTGGTCACGCCCGCACACGTGGCCGTCGCCTCGACCGCGGCCGTTCCGGCCGCGCCCACGACGGCGAATGTAGCAGCCGCGCCGGCGCCCACCGTGACTGCAACTCCGCGGCCGGCCATGACACCTACGGTCACTCCCACCATAGTGCCTACGACTACCGCGGTGCCTACGGCTACCGCGACCATGACGGCCGCGCCGACCACTACGGCTACGTCTACGGCCACCACGCTCGCGACCGCTGCTCCGCCGGCCGCCGGATCCGGCAGTATCGGAGACCCCTACTATCCGCTGCTGGGCAATGGTGGCTATGACGTTCTGCATTACACCCTGGATCTGTCACCCGACGTCGCAGCGAATACGCTGAGTGCTACGGCGGCGATCGAGGCCAGGGCCACCCGGGACCTGGGTGCGTTCAACCTCGATTTCCAAGGCTTTACGCTCCACAGCGTGATGGTGGATAGCATTGCCGCGGCCTTCCAAAGAACGCGCCACGAGCTAACCATCACCCCATCGACGCCGATCCGCGCAGGGGAGACCTTTACGACGACGCTCGCCTATGCCGGGAGCCCGGTGCCGATCCGCTCGCAGGCAGTGCCCATCTCCGTCGGCTGGAACCGTTATCCCGGCGGGAGCTACGTAGCCAACGAGCCGGAGGGCGCCGCGACGTGGTACCCGGTCAACGATCATCCGCGGGATAAGGCCACCTACACCTTCCGCATCACAGTTCCAAAACCGTACGTCGCGGCGGCCAACGGCGTGCTGCGCAACACAATCGACCACGGAGCAACCCAAACGTATGTCTGGGAGACTCTTCACCCGGTCGCAAGCTACTTGACGACGGTCGACATCGGCACATTCGTCATGCGGAGCGAGACAGGTCCCCACCGGCTCCCGATCCGGAATTTCTACCCTCCGGATCTCGCACCCGTGGCCACCAAGGTCTTCGCCCATACCGGGGCGATGATCGCCTACTTCAGCAAGCTCTTCGGCCCCTATCCCTTTGAGACGTACGGCGTCGTCGTCCCGAATGTCGACTGGGGCAACGCCCTGGAAACACAGACGCTGTCGACCTTCGGCCGCGATCTGGTCCGCCAGGCGGCCACCAAAGGCGACGAGACGACGGTGGCGCACGAACTCGTTCACCAGTGGTTTGGCGACAGCGTGACCGTGACAAATTGGAAGGACGTCTGGCTGAACGAAGGATTCGCTACCTACGGCGAATGGCTCTGGCTCGAGCATACGAAAGGGGCCGCTCGGCTGCGCTCCGTCGTCAGCAGCACCTACGCGGATATGGCAGGTAGCGATTTTCCACCGCCAGGAAACCCACCGCCCGACGACCTGTTCAATGCGAGCGTCTACATGCGCGGTGCACTCACGCTCGAGGCACTTCGGCTGCGCGTTGGAGACGCCGTCTTCTTCCGCATCCTGCGCACCTATGCCGAGCGCTACCGCGACGGCAACGCCAGTACCGCCAATTTCACAGCGCTCGCCGCGGAGGTCAGCAAGCATGACCTCACGAATTTCTTCGATGCCTGGCTCTATAGCACGCGCCTGCCCGCGATTCCCGAGCTCCACTTGTCGACCACGAAGTAGCGTCCGGCTTCCGGACGTACATCAGAATCCTAGATCGGAAGGGTGCAACATCCGGCAGACGGCGGCGTCAAAACAAGCAGCAAGACACCGAAGGAGACAGGTATGCACTGCACAGCGTGCGACACATCGAGCGAGCCGGGTGACCGTTTTTGCCAGGCATGCGGGGCGACTTTGGCAGGAACAGCGCCAGGTTATGTCATCTCCAACGCGCCCGTGAGCGGCGCCCCCTGCCCAACCTGCCGCCAGCGCAATCCGGACGGCGCCAAGTACTGCGTCTTCTGCGCGACGCAGATGATTCCTGCCGCGCCCGCCGCGACACCGGCGATCCAGCCGGAAGCTGCCGGGAACGTGGGTGGTGTTTACGCCGCACAGCCGCTCCAGGCCAACTTCGCCACCCCCGGAAACCTGCTGATTCGTGCGGTCTGGTTCTTCCTGATCGGCTGGTGGCTTGGCCTGATCTGGACGGTAGTCGCGTGGCTCTTCAACTTGACGCTTATCGGCTTGCCCGTTGGGCTCATGATGCTCAACGCGATCCCGATGGTCTCAACTTTGCATCATCGGGGGCGGATCGGTTTTTACCCTCAGAGGCCGGTTTCCCCTAGCCTCCCACTAGCTATCCGGGCTCTGTGGTTTGTCTTTGTGGGATGGTGGGCTAGCCTACTTTGGAGCTTAGCAGCTTGGGTATTCTGTATAACCATCCTTCTCATGCCCATTGCTTTTTGGATGTATGATCGGGTGCCTACAGTAGCTACATTAGCCCCGGAGTATTGATAGAGTAGCCTCTAGCTGAGTCATCCAGAGGGAGCCCGGTATCTGATAATTACGTGATACGGACCCCCTTTTTCCATCCTTTACCATCCTATAATATCCCCCATAATCCTCTATAAAACTCCATCGGCCCATATAACTACCAGGATGGGCCGTATTCTATATTTGCATCTCCTGAATAGACGGCCTATACTAGGGCGTATACGCAAACCTATAACCAGAGGAGGGTCGCGGCAATGACCCACAGCGCCTGATGGTACGCCGCCTGCTTTTCGTAGCGCGTCGCGAGGCGCCGCCATTGCTTGAGCCGGTTGAACAATCGCTCTACCCGTTTGCGTGCCCGGTAGATGGCCCGGTTGAACGGGCCGGTGCGCCGTACGTTCCGCTGGGGCGGGATCGTGATCCGGATCCCGCGCCGCCGCA
>JBBSGA010000337.1:0-6820 GCA_038254585.1 Chloroflexales bacterium
CGCGATGCGTGACGGCTGGTTCCACAGCGGCGATGCCGCCGTGGTTCACCCTGATGGCTATGCCGAGATCCGCGATCGCATCAAGGACGTGATCATCAGCGGCGGTGAGAACATTTCGTCGGTCGAAGTAGAGGGTATCCTGCTGCGGCATCCGGCCGTGCAGGAGGTGGCCGTGGTCGGGCTGCCGGATGCGCAGTGGGGCGAAGCGCCGCACGCCTTTGTGGTGCTGCGCTCGGGCGCGGCGGCGACCGAAGCCGAACTGATCCAGTTCGCGCGCGACAACCTGGCCCACTTCAAGGCGCCGCACGGCGTACGCTTCGTCGCTGAGCTGCCCAAGACCGCGACGGGCAAGATCCAGAAGTACGTCCTGCGCGGAGCGCGCGCCGCGGTCGCCGTCCAATAATCTCACGTGTGCAGCGGATGGGGCAATCTTGACTGCGGAGCGCAGGTAGCCAAAGGTCCTTCCTCCGGGGTCCCCCAAAGGTCGCGTCTATCGCCGTACAGCGTCGGGCCCAAACGGATGCTACGCTAGAGGCTGAGGGGCAAGGGTCGAGGGCACTGTGCCACGACCCACGACTGTGAGGATAGACCATGCTGACTGAAGTCCTACCCTACGCCATGCAGCCGTGGCGCGCGAGCAAAAGACCATGCGAGAGTGCGTGGGATCGAGCGGAACATGTGGTGCGGAGTATGCTTTGCATGAATCTGCGGCACCAATTGGCCAGCGTCGCGCCGGTGGAATGGGAAACCGGTATCCAGCTTCTGGAAGATGATGATCCCGCTGCCCAGCGCTTAGGCACCCGGTTGTTGCTGCAGGTGCTTGCCGGCGCATCCAACCGCGCCGCACCCGCCGCGGCACAGATTCTGGCCGCGCTCTAGCCCACGGCTCGCTGGGTCGGTGTTTCGGCAGCTGAGGCGCGCCTGCCGGCGACGTCGGGCTAAACTCGTTGACAATGGATCGGGCATCACATATAGTCATGTACGGTGACGGCCCTTGCGCATGCTGGCCGGCTGGGACGCCAGGTTGGCCGGTACTACCTCTTTACGCCTGAGGAAGTCGAACGGTTCCCCTCGACCTTCGGTACCGGGTCGGAGGACTACGGCGGCTATGCCTGGGCGGCCGAGCCGCCGTTCGTCACACTCGACGGGAACGGCCACACCTCCGTGAGCCGGGGTGGGGATGGCCAACGGCCCGCCGGTTCGCCGTCCGTCAGTCATCGTTGGCCGTCCCCACCGGTAGGCTTCTGACCGCCGAATACGCACCCTGCGCGCCCGCCCTAGTCGCGGTCGCGGTCCTCCCGGTCCTCGGCGAGGTCGAGAGCGAGGACGGTGGCAAGGATGAGCACGTCATCCTCGCCCGGCGCGATGTCCACCCCGTACGTATCCGTGAAGCTGATCCAGCGCTTGGAGACCGTGGCGACCGCCGCGCCCTCGCGCGCGATCGTGTACTCGTGCTCGAAGAGATCCCCGGTCATGCTGAGGTCATGGGACCCGGGCAGGTCGATCGTGAAGCGGTCCACGAAGGGGCTGAAGAGCTGCTTGCGCACCGCGGCCACCTCCTGGCCGTGGCGGGTGATATGGTAGGTCGGGCGTAGCGCGAGCAGTTGGCGCTCGACCGTGGCGACCTCGGACCCCGCACGATCGCGCACGATGAGGGTGTTGTGCAGGGTCAAGACCTTGCCGTCGACGTGATAGATGGGCTGGCCTTGCTCGTCGGTGATGTCGGAGTCCTCGCCCAAGCGGAATAACCGCTCGCGGATCACATAGCGCATCGGACCACCTCCTTTCGCTCCATTGTCCCACGTAGTACAAGTCCACGTTTTCAGAACGGATATGCGAAGTAGCCATGGCAAGATCAGCGGGCGCAGGTTGCAGGGCGATTGTATCCGGCCTCTTGCGCGACGTGTCAGGAGGACGGTGGCTCTTTCGAACTATGAGCCGGAACAACAACCCTTTACCTGTGCTTCGCGAGCTGTTGCTCCCGATACTGTGATGGAGCGACTCCTTTCCATCGCCTGAACGCCTTCGAAAACGTCGGTAAGTCGACAAACCCAACTTCTGCCGATATTTCAGACGTAAGGGATGGTTCACATCAGATGCTGTGCGCATGACAATCTGCAGGTCGAGGCTTGAGCCGGTTGCCTGAGCAGAGCCTGGCTAAAGCCTCGACCCCCAGAGTACCAACTGTCAAGCAGCTTTGATCCATGTCTAAGGCGATATTATATTATGGCTGCAGCTAGGATGTGACGAATTGACAAGGAGGTATCAGCGTATGGCTGTATCGATCGCACCGCCGGAATCGGCGCAGCTTACGACGGACCAGGTCGACCTCTTCCAGCACAACGGCTATCTGCTGGTCAAGCGCGGCGTTCCGATGGAGATGGTGGAGCAGCTGCGGTCATTTACGCAGCAGCAGATCGAGGCTGAGGTTGGCGTCATCATCTGGCAGGATCAGGCCAGGAAGCTGCCTACCCGCCTTTCGTTCCTCTCGGAGCGCGGTGGGGCATACCTCGATCTGATCAGCCATCCGGCGATCCTCGATCGCCTCGAGGGCCTGGTAGGGCCGAATATCGAGTTTTGCCACAACCGCCACAACCACCTGCTCTTCAAGCCGCCGCTGGACAAGGGCCTCGTCTTTCACCGCGACCAGCAGGGCTGGACTCGCCCGGTCGTAACCGTTCTCGTCTATCTCGACCAGGCTACGCTGGAAAATGGCTGCCTGGAGATCGTCCCCGGCTCGCACCGGCGCGGTGTATACGACGACATGTACCTGAAATATACGCCGCCTTCGCGGGTTGGGGCGGACGACACCCAGAGCTTAGACAGCTTGAGCACAGAGCAGTGCCACTGGATCGAGCAGCGCGTCCCGGTGCTCGCGAGTCCGGGCGATATCCTCTTTATGCATTGCTGCCTGCTGCACGGGGCTCCTCCCAACGTGTCGCAGACGAACCGGCGCAGTATTACGCTTGGCTACCATGGCTCTGACGAGCTTCAGCCACCGGAGGCCACTTTTACGATGCTCGTTCGTGGTGAGCGCAAGGAGGCCAAGCCGGGGTACCGCTATACGCCGCTGTAGCTGGAGAGACGTTATCATGAAGATTGAGTAATTAACCAGGAACAAGCCATCCACGAATACGAGCACGAATACACGAATATCCACCGTCCCATTCGTGTATTCGTGTCACATTCGTGGATGGCTCACTCCTCGGACGAATATCCGATGTATACCTGAATCTTCATAAACGGGTTGGGATCGCGCAACGCGCTTCAGCGCGTTTGGCGTAGCAGACGCCGATTTCAATCGGTGGCCCGTCGCGCCGGTATACCCGATCTATTTGTTAAGCTATGGAGTGATCGAGATCGCGGGCTGGCGGCGCAGGATGATCGCTTCGGTCGTCAGCGCCGTCCCGGCCAGGCTTACCGCGGTCTCGAGCGCTACACGAGCGACTTTCGCCGCGTCGAGAATCTGCGCGTCCCACATCTGTGCCGGCCGGTCACTCAGAACGTCATAGCCCACGTCCGGACCGTGGCGGCGCACTTCGGCGAGGACCACGCCCGGACAGAGCCCGGCGTTGCGGGCTAGCCAGGCCATCGGCGCTTCGAGCGCATCCCGAACCAGTAAGATCCCCTGCCGCTCCTCGTCATCCTCGGCGGTAAGCTCGTCCAGGATCGATTGGCACTGCAGATAGGCTGTGCCGCCGCCGGCCACAACACCTTCCTCGAGCGCCGTCGCCATCAACTGAATGGCGCGCTCGGCCAGATCGCGCCGCGCGGCACGCTCAGTCTCCGTGGCCGCGCCGAGCTTGAGTACCGCTCGCCAGCCGGCGAGCCGCCCAAGCCGTTTGCGGAGCCGGCGGCGCGTATCCTCGTCGGTGGCCGCCGCGAGCTGTGCGGCCAGGCCGCGCCGCCGCTCGTCGATCCGATCGGGCTCGCCGGCCGCACCGACGATGGTGATCGATTTCACGCCGGCCTTGACCAACCCGGCATATCCCAGATCGTCGATCGTGGCCTCCTCGATCCGGTCCCCGCCGTCCTTCGCAAAAAAGCGGGCACGCGTCAGGATCGCGATATCCTCGAGATTGCGCGCCCGCTGGCCGCCGTCGATGTCGAGCGTCGCGGCGACGACGTCGAGCACGCCGCGCTCCCGATTGGCAAGCAGGGTAGCCCGTGCCGAGCCGGTCACATCCTCGGCCAAGACGAGTAATGGCCCGCCTTCCTCCTGCATAATCTGCTCGAGCAGGGGGACGATCTGTGCCGGGTCGCCGATTCGCTGATCGGTGACCAGAATGTACGGCTCTACGAGCAGCGTCTGCTGAGCGGGGACGTCGGCGATGAATGCTGGCGAAGCAAGACTGCCCTCCCAGACCATACCTTGTTCGATCGCGTATGCCAGGTAGGCGGCGACGTACTCCTCGACGTCGATCGTAGCCTGCGGGCCGAGGCGCTCGAAAATCTCGCCGAGCACGCCACCCAGCTCTGCATCGCCGGTGGCAGCACTCGCCAGACCGGCCAGCTGCTCTACTCCGCCGATCGGCCGGGCCTGCGCCCGCAGCGCCGCGACGGCTGCCTCGACTCCGCGCTGCATGCCGCGGCGTAGCTGCATGGGATTCGCGCCGGCGGCGACCTGGCGGTACCCGGCACCCAGCAGGGCATGCACGAGGGCGGCGGTTGTCGCGCCCCCGTCGCCTACCTGCTCATGTACCTGCCAGACGGCGTGCCGCAACAACATCGCGCCGACGCTCGCGCCGCGCCCAGGAATCTCCACGATGCGCCGCGCGAGAACGCCGCTGGACGTCAGAAACTCCGGCGCTTTGCCTTCCGTGTGGCACGCGACCGCGCCCGCGTGGGGCCCGAGCGTCAGCCGGATCAGCTCCGCGAGGAGGTCAAGACCCTCCTTGAGTCGACTACGGGCTTGGTCCCCAAGCAGAACATGCGGTTCCGGCATCACGTATACCTGTGACTATGTGCTTCGACACTCTTTTCCTGGACCTGGAGCTGTGACGGCACGAGCAGCCGCGGGAGCAGACGGCCGACGCACGTCTATCTTCGGCTTAAATCGCCGAAACCTGGCTGAGGAGGAAGGCTGCCGCCCCGATGGGCACGGCGTCGTCACCCAGCTGCGATGGAACGACCTCGGCGGCCGCGGCTGGAACCGCCATCGCCCGGCGGCGGACCATCGCCTCGATCAGCGGGACGAGCTGCGGCAGGGCGCGGATGACGCGCCCGCCGAGGATCAGCATGCCGGGATTGAGAATATTGACGAGGTTGGCGGCGCCGATACCAAGGTAGAGCGCCGTCTCATCCAGGACCTCCCCGACGAGGGCATCGCCGGCGGCCGCCGCATCCGCGACCATCTCCAGCGCAAGCAGGTCGAGCTCGCCGTTTGCAAGCCCGGCAAGTGAGCCGGAGCCATTGCCGCGAGCTTTTTCACGTAGGCGCGAGAGGATCGCAGGCCCGGCCGCGACGGCCTGCAGGCAGCCACGATTGCCACATGCGCACAGCGGACCGTCGGGAATGACCGTAACGTGGCCGATCTCCCCCTCGCTCATCGATACACCGCGGTAGAGCTGACCGCCGATCACAATCCCGGCGGCAATGCCGGTGCTGATCGACATGTAGACGAGGTTGTCGATGCTCCGGCCGGCGCCACACCATGCCTCGCCGAGCGCCGCGGCCTTGGCGCGATTGACGACGGCGGCGGGGAGCGCGAAATGCTGTGCAAGTCTGGGGCCGACAGGCACGTTGCGCCAGCCGAGGTCCGGAGCCATCTGGATGACGCCGGTCTGTGAATCGACCAGGCCGGGGGTACCGACGCCGATCCCGAGCAAGCTGCCCAGGGGAAGATCGGCGTTGAGCTCGGCGATGAGCGGAAGAGCGGCCGCGACGGCATCGCCGGCCGAAGCGGTAAAGGTTGGCGTAGAGAGTGAGCGGATCGGCTCGGCGTTGAGGTCGGTCAAGGTCGCTCTGACCTCGGCTTCTCCAAGCTGGACACCGATGGCAAAGCGCGCGCGCGGATCGAATTCCAGCAGAATTGGGGGACGTCCCCCATTGGCCTCGCCCCGGCCGCGGGCTCGCACGAAGCCCTCGCGGACGAACTGGTCGACGATCTCGGAGATCGTCGCCTTGCTCAAACCGGTTTCGCGCACGAGCTCCATCCGCGAGGTTACTCCGCGGTTCTTCAGCAGATCAAAGACTGCGGCAGCGTTGAGTTGTCGCGCGACCTGTGAGTCTACTCGCAAAGGGAGCATCTCCACCTATCTTCGTTCGGAACACTATCTAAGCTACGCCGGTGCGCCGATCCATCATATCCTAGAAGAAAACGCGACCGATGTCAAAGGATCGCAGCCCTATTGACACCGGTACAGCCACATGCTACACTCGCGCTGAGCGAGTTTGTTCGGATGGCGAACTTATTAGCCTGCCTGCTTTGGGCACCACCAACCCTTCGTCGCGGCGTGTCGCGCTCGGGCCAAACCCTCCTCAGCTGGAGGCACTATCCGTTTTCAAAGGCCATTTAACAATTAATAGCAGGCATGGTTTTTTAGAACGATGCCGTCCACGAATGACACACGAATACACGAATGTCCGTGGTAGAACAACAGATACCACCAGTAGACAACGCCTATTTCTCTCCTGCGAGATGCATATGTGCTTTCAGTATAATCTATTCGTGTCATATTCGTGGACTGCTTGCCGCGGCTTATTTGAAACGTATTGAGCCTAGCCGCCGGATTTACACTGCTCGCTTGTTGCTCTTGACGCTATCCATCACCAGGAGTCGTGCATGGATCTCACGTTACACCTTCGTACGCAGTTCGAG
>JBBSGA010000338.1:0-6808 GCA_038254585.1 Chloroflexales bacterium
GAGCCTGCTGCAGGCGAAAGCTAGGTATTCGCTGTATGTACAAGCATCGGAACTCGAATCACAATCTGTTAGATTGACATAAGGAGCTGCGTGGATTGTCCGAATAATTCGGACGCCCCAACCGCCTCGGTGTTCCCATCTAACGTTGACGCACCTTCCGGCCAGAAAATACCATACAAGACCGCGACGTATCCGGGAGCAAGTAGGGATATGAATGATGCAGCCGGTATGATGGATGGGCTGCGCATGCTGGCCAAGCGAGTATTACCGTAATGCAGTAATACAGTAATCCACTATTATCGCTATACGATGCTGCACCCGGTTGGCGCTACATTATCACATCTGTATTCGGCACGGCAAGATACCGTGACTGATTGGGAAACAGCTGTGTCTTGGAGTGTCACAGGTCACTGAAGAACCGGGCTCTGGATACTACCTGAGCCTCGCCCGTGAGAGCAAGGCGCTGCCGGCTCCGCTCCTAGTGGGTTGTCGTAGATTAGCGCCGCCTGGAAGACGACGGCGCCTCGGCCTCGCTACCGCTAGCAGTGTCTGACGATTGCACGCCCCCATCCGCTCGTTCCTCATCCGGGTTCACGACCACGATCAGCTCTTCCACCTTACACTCCAGCGCTCTCGCCAGCTTGATCAGGGCTTGCGTGGGCCGCGTGACCTTGTTGTTCCAGTAGCGCTCGGCCGTTTCGCGCGTGACATCGGCGAGGCGGGCCAGCTTGGTGAGGTTGATGCCTTTGGCCTCCGCGATCTCCCGTACGCGATAGCGAAAGAGCGGAGCATCATCTACGTCCTCCGGTGTCCTGGACATGTGTCTTCCCTTCTGCGTCGCCAGCGCACAGCGGTCCGCGCCGCGGCGTGGCATACGCTGCCAAGCGATCTTGTCCCGTGAACAGCCTGTCCCCTTCAGCATAGCACGCGCGATAAAGAGCCGTCATTGCAGCTGATCACCGTCACCGTTGATAATGCATTGATAACGATGCATTATCATGCTAAACTCTTCTTATGAAGCCGGCACGCGAGACGAACCAGAGCAGCAGTCTGCCGAAGATTGCCGCTAACGACGTGCAATCCCGGTCCGCGCCCGGAGCGCTATTTTTTCGAGCCGGTTCGTCTGGTGTGCCAGATCACCTGTCCACAGGAGATCGTGTGATGGACCATGAGCCGATGACGGATGACGAGTACGCCGCGGCGCTGGCGCACCTGGAGCGTTTCACCGGGCCGCATGCGCCGCAGATGACCGCCGCCGACATGGCACTGGCCAGGCGTACGAACGCGGAGGGGGAGCGGCGCCGGCGCGCGCGGGATGACCGGGAGCAGCGCGAGCGTGCCGAGCTGCACGTGCGCACTGTCGCGGCCCACCGCGGAATCACCATCACCCGAAGCGAGCCCGTCGACCTGACCCCCGGTCGCGCGTCCAATCCGGTGCGGCCGTACCTCATCACCTGCAACACGTGCCGGGTCAGGACGCTGGCCGTGTACGTCGAGTACCGCGATACGACGGTCGCGGAGGCGCGCGAAGCCGCCGAGGAGAACTTCGGCTGGAACCGCCTCGGTCGCGGCGGTCCCAGGACGTATGCCGGTGGCAACAGCGATGTGTGGCAATGTCCCACCTGCCAGGAGGTCACCGCATGCTGACCATCACGTTGCCCCAGCGCCTCCAGCTCCTCGCCGAGTACGGTTACGATGTCGTCACCACGCCGTCGCCGCTCTGCGACCGGATCTGGCGGCGCGCCCAGGACGAGGGCCTCCCCCGGGGCGAGCTGTATGTGCTGCGCTCGCCCATCGACCTTGGTGTCGGGGGCTCCTACAACCGCCAAACGCGCGACATCTATATCGTGCAGGACGCAGGGGAGAGCGAGCAGCCTGCCGCACGGATGCTGCTGCACGAACTGGCCCACGCCCGTATGGTAAAATCTATCTGAGGCATCCGCGAGCTAGGCAGCGCGTCGGTGGTAGTCGTGCAGTACGCCACCCAAGAGGTCTCGCCGCTCGATCGGCCCGTCCCTCGCCGCCCATTCCAGCGGCACCGGACCCTGCTGCTCGATGCCCTGGTGGGGCCGCGCATGGTTGTAATACTCTACGTTGGCAGTCACCACGCGGTGAAGATGACGTTCGCCGAGGATCAAGAGCTTGTCGAGGGACTCCTCGCGCACCGACCGGACCCAGCGTTCCACAAACGCGTTCGCATTCGGCGCCTGCACTGGCGTTCGGATGATCGTCACGTCCTCCGAACTGAACACCGCGTCGAAAGCCGCCGAAAACTTGGTGTCGCGGTCATGGATGAGGAAGCGGGTGGGTAGCGTCCCGTCCTGGATCTGCTAACTGAAGTGGCGCGCCTGCTGGGTGACCCAGGCAGCTGTCGGGCTCGCAGTACAACCGGCGAGATGGACACGTTGATTGCCGAGCTCGATGAAGAAAAGGACGTAAAGGGTTCTCAACCACGCGGTCTCCACGGTGAAGAAGTCACAGGCAATGATCTGGTCTTGGTAGTGCGCGAGGAAGGTGCGCCAGCTGCTCCCACCCTGTGCCCGTTCCGGCGCTGGCGGAACCTTATGCCGCTTGAGCACATCCTTGACCGTCGTTCGCCCGATGGTATAGCCCAACTTGCGGAGCTCGCCTTCCAGTTTGCCGTAGCCCCACATCGGGTTCTCCTTCGCCAGCCGAAGGATGAGCGCCTCGATCTCAGCGCTGATAGGTGGCCGGCCTCGCGACGTGCCCGGCGGGAACGTCCATTTGCGTCGCACCAGCTCGCGGTGCCATTTGAGTATGGTCTCTGGGTTGAAGAGGAAGACGACCTGGCCCAGCCGCGTGCAGGCACTACAGGTCATATCAGTTAGTTTGTGTGCGAGGACCACGAACGTGAGTTTCTCCCAACGCGAGAGGCGCGGCGGGTGTTGCTGCTTCCACTGAAGGATGCGCAGTTGCTGGCGGAGGAGCAAGATTTCAAGGTCTTTATCATGCGCACTTTGACGGCCCAACCAGATGAGGTCGAGCAGCAGTGAGAAGGCATGTGCCAAGAGAAAGAAGATCATGGCACGGGTTGTTGCAGGGAATGTGCCGCGCGGCGAATGAGGAACGGAACGCCGCGCCTGTGCGCCGCGTTGAGATGGCGCTATCCCCGCCGCCGACGGATGTTCCGACCGTTACGCCGACTACCACCAAAGGAGCGCGTGGTGACGGTAAGCCTGGGTGGGGAAGATGTCGCCTTTCCGTTCTCGACGCTTGCTATGCGGCGGGTCATCAGCGATACGGTCGGTGGCCAGCCGGTCGTCTTCTCGCAAGCAGGCACAGCATCAGTGCTTGACCAGTCGGAGATTGCCGGCTCGCGCGATGTGGCTGCGACCTGCGTCTACAAGCCCGAGGTGGGCGGACGTTACCTCACCTTCGCTTGGGAAGACGGCGCTTTTGTGAATAGGGAAACTGGCAGCCGCTGGAGCGTGCTCGGGCCGGCAACCGCTGGCCCGCTGCAGGGCAAACAACGCACGCCCGTGGTGCATGCCAATCATTTTTGGTTCGCCTGGGCTGCGTTCAAGCCTGCCACCCGCGTCGTCCGTTAGCGCTGCCTTGCCGGCTCCAGACGCGATGATGCCCCTGGCCTGAGGCTCACCCTGGCCTCGACGTCTTCGCGACGCATGTCATCGGCTCGTCCAAAGGCGGCTGTACCGACCGAGGACGCCGGTTGATGACGCTGGGTGCAGGAAGTAGTCGTTGTCAGCAGCCTCCCTGAATCGGTACCTTCCTCGCGATCACGAGCGGCGTCGCGTAGGGCTACTCGGGACTAACGCTGATCCTGCCCTGTAAGCGACCGTGCCTGTTCTAACATGACCTCAGGAGCGGGGCGATCGGACGCGTTCTTGCCGATGTAGGACCAGCGGACCGTGCCGTCCCTGTCGATCACCCAGGTACTGGGCAGCGCGATGCCATCTTCGAAGATGTCGTAGGCCACGGTGGCATCGGCATCAGTATCGGACAACACGGGGAAGGGTGGATTAGTTTGCTCCGCCAGTTGGCGGGCGCGACGTACGCTGTCGACGCTGACCATCAGCAGGGCGATGCCGGCATCGCGGAAGTTGGGATACGCATGAGCCAACTGGCTCATCTGCCGTTTGCACTGTGGTCACCACCAGCCCCGGTAAAAGACGAGCACGACGGGCTGTTTGCCCCGAAATTGTGCCAGGGCAACAGTGCTCCCGTCGATCGCCGGAAGTGAGAATGTGGGGGCAATTGTGCCGACCGGCACGCCCTGCTCCACTTTGGTTTCCGCCATGCGAGCTCCTCCTCGTCATCTCCTCGGATCGTCGGCGAAGGGCCGTTTGCCAATGCGCCGTCGCCGACGATGGCTGCCAGGCGCAGGATGTATGCCATGGGCAGTCGTTTGTACACCGTCGGACGCGTAGGGCGTTTTGCGTACTCGACGCAGAGTGGCTACCACCTGCTCATAACACTGGACGAGCAGCGACAACGCTCCGTGGCGTACCATCTGCTGAGGCAGCTCGGCAACGATGGTTTGAGAGCGGCAAAGGAGTGTGCCATGCCACGCGTCTGCGTGTTTGATGTGATTGAAACGATGCTCGATCTGCAGGCACTCGACCCGCACTTCCAGCGTATCTTCGGCGATTCGGCGGCGCGCCAGGAATGGTTTCAACAGTTGCTGCAGTCGGCGTTGGTTGCCACGGTGACGAACGCGTACACCGACTTTGGCGCCGTGGGGAAGGCCGCGCTTGGCATGATCGCGGAGCGACGCGGCGTGGAGCTTGGGGACGACGATCGCCAGCAGATCCTCGGCGCGGTACGACAATTACCCCCGCATCCCGATGTGCAGCCGGGGCTCGAGCGGCTGCGCGCTGCCGGGTTTCGGTTGGCAGCCCTCACCAACTCGACGGAGGAGGTTGCCCGGACACAGCTCAACAACGCTGGCCTGGCCGGTTATTTCGATCAGATCCTGTCGGTGGACGCTGTGCGGCGCTTCAAACCTGCTCCTGAAGTGTACCGGATGGCGGCAGAACGACTGGACGTGCCAACCGCCGGCATGCGGCTCGTCGCAGCGCACGCGTGGGATCTCGCAGGTGCTCAGCGCGCCGGGTGTGCCGCGGCGTTTGTCGCACGACCTGGCAAGGTCCTCGATCCGCTTTCGCAGCGCCCCGATGTGGTAGGCGCCGATGTGCGTGCCGTCGCCGAGCAGATCGTGGCGCTCGAGTCGGACACGCCGGATTGAGCGACAGGCCACCATGCTCTGCATCCGTACCAGTGCCGGATCGGCCAGGAAGACAGATCCTGGCCGATCCGGCGTATCACTCTCCACTCGTTGCGGGCCCGGTCGATTCCATCCTCGCCCCCCGGATTTCCGCCGACCGAGCGCAGTCTTCCATCTGTACGTCCCTCGCCACGCCGGCAATCCCCGCGGCGAGCGGCCGCGCTTACTGACGCTTCAGACCCCCGAGGTGCCCTCCCTGTGCCCAGCGCGCCTGCGCCTCCGCGAACTCACGAACGGCTTTCGGGCCGTCCCGCTCCAGCCCGGCTTGAAAGCCCGCCAGATCGGACCAGCGATAGCCTTGCATCTCGACATAAAATGGTGCCACGCGGCCGCCGCGCCGGCGCAGCTCCTGAACACCAAGCAGGTAGTCGATCGCCCAGCGAATCGTGGGCGGGTCGGTCCAGTCGGACTTGAAGACCACCTGGTTGGCCCGCGAGACGATATAGGTCATGTTCGGCAAGCCTGTCATGGCTACTTTCCACATCCGCGCTGGTATGCCTACTCCTTTCGGGTTAATTGTGAAGATATGCACGTGGTTTTGTGCGGATGGATTTTCCGCACATTACGGTGGTCGGTAGGCCGTGCGGCGCGCCGGGGTAGACTTTCAGCGTGGCGCGCGGCGCGATCTTGGATGAGCGGAGCGCCGCAGCTGCGATCGGCACGATCTGGTCGTCGTCGCCGTGGACGATCAGCGTCGGCACGTCGATCTTCTTGAGATCCTCGGTGTAGTCGACCTCCGAAAATTGCTTGATGCAGTCGTATTGACCTTTGATGCCGCCCAGCATGCCCTGGAGCTAGAACGACCCGCGTACGCCCTCCGGCACCTGCGCACCCCGCCGGTTCTAGCCGTAGAATGGCAGGGCGAGATCCTTGTAGAATTGGGTGCGATTGTCGAACACGCCCTTGCGGATGGCGTCGAAGGCCGCGAGCGGCGTGCCCTTGGGGTTGGTCTCGCCTTGCAGCATCAGTGGTGGCACGGCCCCAACCAGCACGGCCTTGGCCACGCGCGACGTGCCGTGGCGCCCGATATAGTGGGCGACCTCGCCCCGCCGGTCGAGTGGCCGACCAGCACGATGTCGCGCAGGTCGAGCTCTGCGATCAGCTCGGCCAGGTCGTCGGCGTACTGGTTCATGTGGTTGCCATCCCAAGTCTGGTCGGATCGTCCGTGGCTACGGCGGTCGTGCGCGATCACCCGGTAGCCCTGCTGACCCAGGAACAGCATCTGGCCATCCCGGGCGTCGGCGCTGAGCGGCCAGCCGTGGCTAAACAGCACCGCTCCATCGACGTGTTAGGCGGCCAGCACGTGGTCCTGCGCGGTTGGGTGCTGGGTTCGGGGCAATGTACCGCGCGAACCAAACCGAAGCGTGGACCAGTTAGGCCGGAACCTGATGGACTTGGTCGGCCATGATCACTTCGGGCGGTGTCGTGACGCCAGCTCTCTGGGTTGCTCCACGGAACTCGGCCGACTGGGAGAGCTGGCGCGCCCTTGCCGCGTCCTCGTATTCAGCAAGGAGGATGAGATCGTTGGGTTTGTCGGAGCTA
>JBBSGA010000339.1:0-6741 GCA_038254585.1 Chloroflexales bacterium
CAATCTGATCAAACGCGTGAAGCGGGTGGCGTTCGGATTCACCCGCTGGCGGAACTATCGGATCCGAGTCCTGCTCTACGCCGGCCGGCCCAACTGGGACCTACTGGCAACCGTCACACCCTGCTGAAATCCGAAGAGCCCGATTCTCACCACGGACCTGCGGTCTTTCTGGGCTAACCGCTACGCGCTGTATCCCTACGGCGTCGAGGTGTGGCGGCCGTCCGATGTGCTCACGGCGTATGAGCCGCAGTGGGCTGCCGACGAGGAGATGCTCGCGAGGCGGCGTGCCGAGCAAGATGCGCAGCGCAAAGATCGAGAGACGACCTGACGCGCAGCGTCAGTCGTCGGTCGGGGGCTCGGTGAGACGTGCGTAGTACGGGATGGACTTCAGCTTCACCCATGGCCGGTAATGGATGTTTTGAAGCACGCACTCCAACGGCGCAAGTCCACGCACGAGGCTGCCGAGGTGGTCGGCTTCCTGTCCAGACGTCTTGCCAACCAAGGTCCGCTGAATCTCTCGGACCTGTTCGGCCTTTGTCTGGTTGAAGAAGAAGCGGGTTGCCGTCGAACCGGCGATCTGGTCGGGCAGGTCTCGGGGGAACTGCGTGGCGATGATGACGCCGAGACCGAATGCACGGCCCTCGCGCATGAGTGGTTCGAGGAACGGTGAGTTCACGAGACGCCACGCCTCGTCGAGCACGAGCAGCCGCTCTAGCTTGTGCGGGTGCTCTCGCCGGATGAGGAAGCTGTAGAGCGCCATGAGGAAGAACTCGGCAACGGCGTTCTTCACCTGGTCACCGGGCAACTGGCTAAGCCGGATGACTGTCGGCGTCGCCAGGAGGTCGTTGAGGCTCGATGCCGCGTCGCCTTCGCTGAACAGGCCGAGGTCGAAGACGGGTGACAGGCGGCCGAGGAGCGTGTTGGCCTCTTCGCGCACCAGCACATCGCGGATCGCCTCGAACGGAAGGTACTGATGGCTGGCATCAGGCACGAACGGCTTGGTGCCGATGCCGTTGATGGCGTACGTCTCCTTCATCGCCTCGCGGAGTTGGTACGCCTGCTGGTCACCGAGTTTGTAGATGCGCTGCAACATCCCAGCCAGTTCGTGCATGTGAGACGTCGGGTTCGCCCGCCCGCTCTGCGGGTCCACGGGGGGGACCATGGGGTTGAAGGGCAAACTGCCGAAGCTGGCGTCGTGAACGGTGAATCCCTCGGCCGCGGCATAGTCGGCCTTGGAGTAGTCGTCCTTGAAGTCGAGGATCAGCGCGGGCAGTCCGTGCGGAATGAAGTCATGCAGGATCGCCTTCGTCGCCTGCGTCTTCCCGCTCCCGGTCTCACCGGAGATCGAGATGTGCGGGTTGCTCAACGCCTGCTCGGGGTTCTGCGGGTCAAACCACACCTCGCGCTGTGCGCCGTAAGTGCCAGCGGCGAGACCGAGCAACACACGCGGCCGGGACTCCTGCGGAGCGTCGGGAACCGACGGTGCCGGCGCGGTGCTCTTCGCCTTCCCCTTGCCCGACTTCTCGGTGCCGCTCAACGATGAGGCCGGAGCCGCGTCACCGCCACCGCCGTCGTCTCCGGCGGAATCGGCCGGTTGACCATCGGGACCTTCGGGAGCGTCCGGAGGTTCAGGCGGATTCTCCGGTGGCGTGAGCGCCTCTTCGAGGCCAGGAACGCCATCCTCGTTGAGGTGGCGCAGTGATACCGGCACGAGTTGTTCGCCGTCCACGGCCTGGACGTCCCGCGACACCTCAAGACTCGATGACGCAACGCCAAGTTGCACGTCGATGAGCGCGCAGCGCAGGTCGACTTCCGCGCCTTCGTCGAAGAGCTTGCGTGAGCGCTCCGCCCATCGCTTCTTGGCGTCGCTGTCGTACGACGCCTTGGAGAGTTCGCGATACAAGTGCTCGCGAATGATCTCGCGCCGTGACGGCGTCAGGAGAAGGTCGGGGGTTGATGTGTCGAAGACGCGCCGCAGGATGCGGTGCGTTGACAACAACTGGTTGATGGAGGGACCGGTCACCTCGCCGCCCGTGACGGCGTACTCCGCCGTCAGGTCTTGCCGTGCTTTGACCTCGACCACGGTGACGGTGAAGCGGTCGTCGGCACCGTCGATCACAAGAAGATCGGAGCGCGTCTTGTCGCCGTCCTCGTTGAGGTGCAGCCAGCGCCGGGCCTGCTCGTCGTCGAGGCTCAGGATGATGCGGTCGTGACCCTTGGGGGTCGTGGCGCGAAGTGACTGCACTGCGACCATGAGACCGAGGATTCCCTTGACGTGGGCATGCACGATCTCGCCGGACTTGCCCGGACGCAGTGCGAGCAGCCCGGCGTCGAGCAACTCGCTGAGTGCGGCGAGCAGATCGTCCAGCGTCTCGTCGGCGACGTGGGTATTGAACTGACGGACGACATCGCGCAGGCTGCGCCGGAACGCGTCCGGCGTGCGCGTGAATGCAGCGACGTCGCGAGTCCCCTCGTGGTCGGTGAGGACACGCAGGCCGCCGAGGTCGAGGTCTCTGTCGACGTGTCCGTCAACCACTACGTACCACGGGACCTGTTGCGCTCCCTCACGGAGCCGCGCCTTCAACTCCTCGTTCTGGTGAATCGTTGTGTACGAGACGATGCTCGAACCAACGGCGATCTTGGCGAACGAGCTGTAGTCAGCGAGGATGCCGCCCAACTCCGGTTCGAGGTCGAGCCTGTCGGTGGTCAGGTGGTACGCCAAACGACGCCGGTTGGCGAGGGGCTGAATCTTCAGCAACCCACCGCCGGCACTCGCAGAGTTGCGCTTGGTCTGATCGAACGCCACATACAGGTGCGGCATGAGATCGTCGGGCGGAGCCAGGAAATCGGGGCCGACGCGCAGTGTCTCGAAGGTGAAGCGGCGGTTGACGTGGTCACCGAAGCGCTGCTGGACGCGCCGTTCCTCGTCTGCCGAGAGGTTGAGTTCGGCACCGACGCCATGACCACGACGGAGCACGCTGATGTGCGCACCCCGGAGCTTGGGCGGCGACGTGTCGGCAAGGTCACAGCACACGGAGAGAAACGCGCCTGCATCCGGTGGTTCGAGCAGCGCGAGTCGCAAGCCTTCTCCCGCTGATGGATGTATCGCGACGAACGCCTCTACCAAGCGCCGAACCGGACGGACGCCGTCCTTGGGATCGCGGGCGGTGGCTCGTTCGCTGAAGTGCGGGAGGCCGCCGAACTTGCCCGAGAAAGGCAGACTGAGTGGAGCGTTTTCCGACACGGAGCGAGGGACACCCAGGGAGGCGAGGAACAGCGGCACGCCGCCGGACTCGAACTCCGAGCGGACAAGCGCACGGTCTCGCTCGTCCAGAGTGTCGCGCTGCTCGGTGATGACGCGGGCGTACTCGACGTAGTGCCACAACAAGAGGGGATGCAATGGCGTCAGCAACGCGGTGAGCGAGCCATTGCTGTCGAGGAACACCGTGTCGATGAGCATGATGAGCTCGACGAGTGCCCGAGCATCGTCACCGAACACCTGGTGGAGGGCGCTGTAGGACGCGGTCGTGGTCGCGAGCAGCTTCTTGTACCCGTCGACCACGGGCGAGACGAGTTCTTGAGTCGCCGGCGCGGCGGCGACCAGGAGCGGGGCGATGCACAACTCGCGGAGGTGGGGCAGGAGTGCTTTACGTGCTTCGTCGAACTCGTTGAAAGCGGAGCGGATGGGTTCGTAGTCCGTGGACGATTCGGCGAAGGCGTCGAGGAACTTGCGGAAGCGCGGAGCCTCCCACGCCTGCACAACCTCGGCGGACTGCTGAAAATTGCGCACCATCGTGACGATGTCATCGCCGTCCGCTTTGACTAGCCCGCCGTAACGGGTTTCGTCCACCATCCGGCTCACGAGGTTCAAGACATCGGTCTTGACTTCTTCGTCGATCTGCGCACCGCTCGGCAGCGTGACCTTTACCGGGCGTGGGCGAACAGTGTCCTCGATCTTGTCGAGTTCCGCGCCCAGCGTGGAGACGGCGTCGTCGAGCACGCTGCCCGAGAAGTCCTGGTCCTCTTCGTCCGCGTCGTCTTCCGTATCGGCGGGAGTGGGAAGGAGTAGTCCGTCCACGGCAAGGGCAGTCAGATCCTTGGGGGCCGGCGGAGCGGGAGGCGGCTCCGGACCGTCCCCCTTTGGCTTGTCCTCGTCCTTCGCCTTCGACTTCGTGTTGCGGACCTTCAACAACTGACGAGTATCAGCCGCCGTGAGTCCAAGTTGGCCACCAAGTCGGTACTCACGGAGGTCACGCAGGTGACTTCTGAGTTCGGCGCGACGCAGTGCGTCCTCCTCGTCTGCCAACGCCTTGTCAACCTTCTGACGGTCTTCCTCGCTGAAGTTCGCAAGGCGCAGCGCGAGACCGCGGTTTTCGTCGAGACGCGCCCGCAGTTGCTTCTCTCCGGGGTTGTCAAAGAAGCCCGGATCGGGAAGAAGTCCCAAGCGGTTGATCTGTAGCGCGGCCTGTGCCTTGACGGACTCCGCGTTCAGCGGCGCAAGAGACAGGTAGTAGTCGACAAGGTCGAAGAACGAGATCTGCTCGTCCTTGCCGATGATCTCCCACCACCGCGGCAACACATCGTTGACCTCGGTGAGTTGCAGAGCGGCGCGGTCCACGAGCAAGCGCCGAAGATGCGCGGGAGTGACATGCACGAAGTCTTCCAGCGACGTGAGCTTGGCAGCATCCGACTCCGTGATAACCACGACAAGGGCCTCTAGTCCCATCTCGTTGCGCCAGCGCTCCGCAGCCTCAACCTCGGTGCTGAAGACGTCGTCCGGAATGCCGGCGCGCGTTGCGGCTTCGGAGGCGGCCGGGTTCAAGTAAGCGATGCGGAGGTCAATACCTTCGGTGCGAAGGGCCTGCAACTGCTCCAGCACCGCGTCGGCGTCGAAATGGACGTCTCGAACCAAAACGCCGGGACGCCCGACCGCTTCGCGGACGGCCTTCGCAAGAAGTTCCGCCATGAGCGTGGCGTCCGCTCGGGCAGGCACCGGTACCGCCGCTCCCTTCGTCATTGCGCCCGACCTTCGTCGGTCGTGACGACGGTTCTGCCGTCGGCGTACGACTTGGCGAATCCGATGTCGATGATGAGGTTTCGGAACGCGAGGAAATTCGCACGAAGATCGCCCTCGTTCACGGAGACCGAACGCTGGAGCGTCGAGCCGAGGCGGAGGTCGTTTCGTCGGATGATGTCGAAGTCCGCAGGTCGTCCCACGACAATGCCGAAGGAATCTCGAAGACGATCCAGGAAGTCATCGAGATCTATGGGGTCGCCGGGCTTCACCGTCGCGGCCACAAGGACCTCGGCGAACTCGGCGTTAGCCCCGTAGCGCTTGTGTTCCTTCCCGCCGCGACCACGATCGTCCTGCGGGAGGAGATAGCCGCTTCGACGTCCGAGTGCGAGAAGCGCGTGCCATGGAAAGCCCTTGACCGATGTCGGCCCGACGCCGGAGTAGCCCGTTCTCCAGTACGCCTCGGCCAGCGCGTCGGCGGGTTCGACCCCGACAAGTTGAGTGGCGTACTCAGCGCGAATCGCGCTGTTGTCGTCGGATTCCGGCAGGCTGTCGACGTATTCACCGACCTTGCCGTTTCCGCCACTCACGTCGTCAACGTGTTTGCGAATCCGATACAGGACCAACTGTTCGATCGCTCGAAACCCTGCTTGCAGCGTGGCCGCCGACGCCTCGCGCAACGAGCGCCGACGACCGTCGAAAAGATCGAGCAGAATCGGCGGACGCGGACCACCGTCAATGACATCGCCGCAGCGGCGAATCATGTGAACGTGAACGCAGAAGCAGCCGAACAGAACGGTCCGTCGCAACGTCGTGAGCTTGGCCCCGTACATCTTCTCGTAGTCAGCGAGTTGGTCAGAGCGCGCACGTAACTCACGCAGAGTCGGAGACTCGAAG
Organism: Chloroflexales bacterium; assembly: GCA_038254585.1. Taxonomy (GTDB): domain Bacteria; phylum Chloroflexota; class Chloroflexia; order Chloroflexales; family Kallotenuaceae; genus JBBSGA01. The sequence goes on from JBBSGA010000339.1 coordinate 5,912, forward strand.
TATCCGCTCGCGTCTGTAGCAAGGAGCGCGATGACGCGCTCAGCGCGTACCTGTGCGGCCCCAGCGACGACAGCTTCCCGTTCCGCGCCGACGCTGAGCATCGGCCATCCGATCATGGTCCACGGATCAGTCTCCTCCTCCAGCAGCGACCGCAACAGTTCCACGACTGGCGATGGTCTCTGCTCGGAGCCTGCGGACAGGAACCCAGCGAGAAAGTCCCCCGAACCGTTGTCGGAGACGTCCGGCGTGATCATGCGACGGTGGGACAGCGTGAACGAGGACTGCCCAGTGTCGAAGGCCGCACCGTCAGCGCCGAGAGTCTCTTTTGCCAGAGAGCGGAAGGCCGTCATCGCCTCGTCACTTGGCTCGTTGTCGTACCCGTCGCTGAAGTGCGGCCGGAAGTCGCGGAGGATGTCAGCGTTGGGGTTGCTCTCGAAGAGGTAGTTCTTGTTGTCCTTCTTCTTGTACTGACGAAGCACACGTCCCAGAGGACGAAAGTCGGTCGTGACCCCGGCGAGCCGACGAAACAGACCATTAGCGACGTGCACCGGTTTCATTGAAGAGTTCGTTGGGAGGAAGCCAAACTCCTCGTCGTAGATCCGTCTCAGGAGTGCGTCGGGGGATTCAAATTCGGTAACTGTTCACGTGGCCGCGCGCGGAGCGCGCGATGATCCACCACTCTCCGCGCGCGGTGGTTTAGAACACCTGTGTGGAGTCGGCCGAGCGAGTCGCCGAACTGGAAGCGGAGAACGCGCTCCAGCGTGAGCTGATAGCCCGGCTGGAGGCCCGCATCGTCGAGCTGGAACGCCTGCTGGGCAAGCACTCCGGCA
>JBBSGA010000340.1:0-6734 GCA_038254585.1 Chloroflexales bacterium
CTCGCTCGTGCATTGCACGAGCGAGGAACCCCTGGTTCGACGGAGGCAATGGTATTCCAAAGAGCGCTCCGACGACCTCACAGGCGGACGTGAGTAGCAACTAAAGTCTTGCACTAAAGTGCATAGTTTCGAACTAGCGAGTTGGAACAATTGAACGAAGCCGTCACCAGTACGGCGGCGACTTGTATGGAATTTCAGGGGGGGACCTTCTCAAAACTCTGGGGAGAAAGGAAGGGATAGGTGCCAGGGCGTGGGTCTGAAGCTAGGTGAGGCCGTCATCGTCCTCGCGGCAAGCCTGGACCAGCTAGCTCGCTGCCGCTCGATTCACACAACGTCGGTGTGCTCCAGGTGCCCGGATGCTCCCACCAGGCAGATCTCATCCACAGGGTAAGGATCCTCCTCGCTCTTTCAAGACTGCTCCCGTACCGAACCGAAGTTGTGACTACTCAGCCCGACGGGTGCGGTGGACTGCGGCTCGCCGGCATCAGCACCTCCGTGAGGTCCATCCATGCTCCACACGCCGGACAGCGGACGCTAGGACACGCGTCCTGCTCGACCGGTGTCGACCGCGTCGTGACTGCGGTGACTGGCGCCGCAGTCGCAGCTATTGCCCCGCCTAGGTTCTCGCGCACCTCGGCCAGCATCTGCCGCTTGCCTGGGCTGAACAGGCCGAAATAGCGCACTTTCACGAAGCCTTTGGGCAGCACATGCTGCAGAAACCGCGCAATGAACCTCTCGGCAGGCAACGTGCAGGTTTTCGTTTTCTTTGTATCAGCCACCCGGTAGCGGAAGGTCACCTCGTCATTCACAACGGCGATGATCCGATTGTTACTGAGCGCAACCCGAAAGATATACGGGGCAAGATACTTCAGCGCGGCCTCCCCCGTGCCAACGGGCCGGCAATCCACCACCCACGGTTTGCTCCATGTCTCGTGCGGGACCTCGGCCTCCAACCTCAACTGCCGAAGTGCTGCCCGCACCTTCCCACGAAACAGCTTGGCGAGCGGTTTGACATGCACTAGGAAACGTCCCGTCCCCGGGAGCCAGGTGGAGTCAGTTGCCTAGAGTGCGCCGGCAGGCACGAGGTAGTGAATATGCGGATGGTAGCGCAGGTCGCGCGTCCAGGTCTGCAGCACGCCCACCATCCCGATCGCTCCACCGAGAAAGCGTGGATCGGCGGCCACTTGCTGCAACGCCATCGCCGAACTCCGAAAGAGCAAAGCATAGATTGCACGCTGGTGCTGGCGCGCGATGAGCCGGAGTTGGGCGGGGAGGGTGAACGTCACCAGGAAATACGGAACGGGCAAGAGCAGCTCCTGTTGCTGAGCGAGCCAGGTCTGGGCTTGACCGTGCTGACAAGTCGGACAGTGACGGTTGCGACACGAGTGATAGCTGTAGCGGGTGGTGGCGCAGGCGGGACAGGTATAAACATGGCCACCCAGGGCCTCAGTTTTGCCGGTCAGACGGGTATAGAGGGCGGTCGTGCTGGGAGAAGAATGGCCCAACCAGGTTTGGATGACACGCAGGTTGACGCCAGCTTCGAGGAGATGGGTAGCCCAGGAGTGGCGTAAGGTATGGATGGTAGCGTGTTTGTGAATGCCGCTGGCAGCAACCGCTAGCTGAAAGGCGCGTTGGAGGCCACTCCCCACCATCGGATGGGCGGCTGGTGGAGGTGGGCTTGCGGTGCGGGAGCTGGACGCGGGAAAGAGCCAGATAGGATGGCGGTGGGTCCGCCAGTGGGTCCGTAAGCGCTCGAGGACGGGGGGCGGCAAGGGGACATAGCGGTCTTTTTGGCCTTTCCCGGCATGCACATGGAGCAGCATGCGTGCGCTATCAAGATGGGCAACCTGCAGCTGCAGACCCTCCATCAGCCGCAGACCAGACCCATAGATGGTGAGCAAACAGACGCGATACGCCGGCTTCCTGATCTGCGAGAGCACCCGATGCACCTCGTCCGGACTGAGGACGATGGGGAGCTTGTGCTCCTTGGGCGCACGCACAAAGTCCAGGATCGGCCAGGGGCGGTGGATGGTGTGCTCATAAGAAGAACTTGATAGCGCAGAGGGTCACCGTACTGGTACTGCGCGACGCATGCTGTTCAGTGCGCAAATACAAGAAATACTGACGCAGGTCGTCTTCAGTCAGTTGATCAGGGGGCGTGTGATAGTGGCGGGCAAGCAGACCAATGGCTTGGAGATAGCGTTGCTGCGTACTCCGGGCGAGCCCGCGGAGTTGCATGTCCTCGATCATCCGTTGACGTAAAGGATGCATGAGAGTTCCTCCTGTCGCTCAAACAACCAACAGGAGGAGGTGTGTCAACTTGGATACCAGAAACCAAAAGAGCAGTGGTTCGAACGAGACTACCTGCGCGAAGCGCTTCGTTCAATGGTCCTTCCGTCGCCAGTTCTTACCATCTAGCGCGGTAGCGATACGTGCGACCGGCCTCAGCAACGTGGAACAAAGCCCAAAAAACTCGCGACAGAAGCATCAGGCCAAGGGTCGTGCCGCGACACCGCCTGTACAGATCTGAATTGCGCATCAGGGGCGCCGTGCCCGCCACCTTCGCTGATGGAACACACGGTTGACCCGTCCTGCTATGCTGCCTGGGGACTACCACGGCACGGGACGCTGCAGAGAAGACGGGGACGGCCGGTCTGGATGGCCAGTCGGAACCAAAGCAGGACGCGTGGTGTAGTAGAGCAAGGTGTTTCCACGCTGGAGCCAGAGCTATGCGATGTGCCTGCCTGCTTATACTGTGCGTTGTCGGCCTCGCACTCGCCGCCTGCACCGCGGCAGATCCCCGTCCTCCAACGGGCGCACGGGCGGGGGTACCCGGTGCTGTCCCTGTGGTAGGCGTGGTTACACCAACGATGACGGCGATGATGGCGTCACGTCCGACGCCTGCCACGGCGGTGGGGGTCGCGACGGGGGGACCGACCTTCGCGACCCCCACCAACCTCAACCCACAGCAAGCATGGGACGTGGCGCTCGTCGTGGACGTGATCGGAGCCTACAATGCACGGCAACTGGATGCCGTATTGGCCGTTCTGGCCGACGACATTGGCTGGAGCGATTGCGACTACCGCCGCATTCGCTACATCATGGTCACTGGTAAAGCACAACTGGCCCACTGGCTGCGGCAGCGCTTCACTAGATCATGACCATTTGGACCTGCGGACTATCGAGACGGCGAATGGGGCTGTTGGCATTGCTTATGCGCGCCGCACCAGCGACACCTTACGAACGCTTGGCTTCCCCGATGGTATTAAGCCGCAGCTGGGGATGAAGGTGCTCTTGTCGGCGGCCCATGACCGGATCAGCCGGTTTGGGAACGGTCCGATCGGTGGCGATCCTGAATCGTGCCGTCCAGCACGTTAAGCACGGTTTCCCGTCGCAGGAACGCTCGTGGAGATCGGCAATGCGTGGAGCGGGCACACCGACAGACACGCGCCGCGCCGGCGCATGGTGGACGAGGCACGCAATCAGTCCAATTCTGCAGTGGGTCGCCGAGGCGCGAGACTCTGCGCGAACTACATCAGATCGAAGTTGATTGTCCCGACGAGTCGCGAAGTGGCTGCCGCGGCTAGCACCGCCAGTTCCGCTCTATCCGGCTCCAGTTCCTCTGTGTAGCACAGGCTGCAGTCCAATCCTACTCCGTCACGCTGCTTGTCTGCGATCACTCCTCCCTCGGACCTCGTAGTTGACCTCGGCTGTCTGCAGTTGAGTCCGAGCCAGCAGACGATTCACTACAGGTGGCAAGAAAGTTGGAGAGCCGCCTGTAGTTTACAGCCGCCTGGCGCGAAGCTTGCTAGCGGCGTGCGTGCTCGGAGGTAGAGAGGTTGAAGATTCGGCTTAAGCTTGGCGAAGCTTGGGGTCCTTTTGAGCAGCCGGTGTTTCGCTCGTTGTGGCTCGCAGCAGTGGCATCTAATGTTGGCACCTGGATGCACAGCGTCGGCGCGGCCTGGCTCATGACGTCGATGACCAAGTCGCCTCTGCTGATTGCGCTGCTCACGACGATGGGAAGTCTGCCGATCTTTCTGGTGGGTCTTCCGGCCGGCGCACTTGCAGACGTGCTTGACGGGCGGCGAATCGTGCTCTTGACGCAGATTTGGATGTTGGCGGTCGCGGCCGTATTAGGCGTGCTTACCTATACCGGTCTGATCGTGCCGTGGCTCCTCCTCGCACTTACGTTCTTGCTCGGTCTTGGCGGCGCCTTGAGCGCACCTGCCTGGCAGGCGATTATTCCCGAGCTCGTCGGCAAGGAGCAACTGGCATCCGCAGTTGCGTTGAACGGCGCCGGCTTCAATCTCGCACGCGCGGTCGGCCCTGCGCTCGGCGGTATCATCGTCGCGGCGGCGGGGCCCGGGGCAGTTTTCGTCCTCAACGCTCTGTCGTTCCTCACTATCATTTGGGTTATCCACCGCTGGCAGCGCCCGACGTCGGAGACCCAGGCGCTCCCCGAGCCAGTGGTCAGTGCGATTCAGGCGGGTGGCCGCTATGCCCGCCATGCGCGGGAGCTGCGCGCGGTGCTGGTCCGAACAGCCGCGTCGATCGCCGCAGCCAGCGCGCTCTGGGCATTGCTGCCGGTCGTCGCAAGCCAGGAACTGAAGCTCAGCGCGTGGCTACGGCGTGCTGCTGGGAAGTATTGGCTTCGGCGCTGTGGCCGGAGTCCCACTGCTCTCACGGCTGCGCGCATCGTTCTCGCTCGATTGGATCGTAACCGCGATGACGATCGTTTTCGCCCTTACAACGCTCGCTCTTGGGTACGTCCACAACGTGTGGTTGTTGAACGGGGCCATGCTGCTGACCGGCGTTGCATAGCTGGTCCTCACCTCGTGCCTCAACGTTGCAACCCAAACGATCGTTCCTTCTTGGGTCCAGGCGCGCGCGCTAGGCGTCTACCTGCTCGTCTTCCAGGGCTGTTTCGCCGCCGGCAGTGCTGGCTGGGGCGCTCTGGCCGGTCGGGTCGGCAACGCGCGGGCCCTGCTCTACGCCGCGCTCGCCCTTGCGGCTGGTACGCTTACCGTACTGCGCTGGCATCTGCGGACAGGCGAGGATCTCGACCTCAGCCCGTCACAGCACATTCCTCCGCCGGAGACCGTGGTCGAGCCCGCGCCCGAGGATGGGCCGGTGCAGGTTCGAATCGAGTACCGCATCCGCACAGGTGTGGACGACAACTTCGTCGATGCCATGGAGGAGGTGCGGCTGATCCGTCTGCGCGACGGCGCCTTCCGCTGGGAACTCTTTTGCGATCCGGCAGACCCCCGGCGCTACGTCGAAACCTATGAGGTCGCCTCGTGGGCGGAGCACCTGCGACAGCATGAACGTGCGACGGTTGCCGATCAAGAGGTCGAGAGTCGGGCACTCGCATGCCAGGAGCCGGGGAAGTCGCCTGTTGTCGAGCACCTTGTCTCGGCACGCTTCCTGAGCGCGTCTACAAGTAAAAGTGAATAGGAGAGCCGCGTCCAGGCATAGTCGAGACGCACCCGGTGCATGAAGGCATAGCCGAGGCCGCCGCCGATAAGCAACGCTTGAGCAGACACCGGCGCGATCGTCGGTCCACGAGAAAGTCAATTCGCCTCGGTCCCCGACTGCGATTATACTCTCAGGCTACTCCGCCAATGCGCTTTGCCGGCACGATCGCCGACCGGACCCAGACAGTGCATCGGCATACGTTCGCCCTTTCCTGTAGGAGGACACGATGAACACGAGGTATCGACGTTTCCGTTGGCCACTTATCGTGCTCTGGATCGCCGTCGCATCGGCTACGCTCGCTTTCGCATCTTCCCTTTGGGCTCAAGGTGCGCCGACCCTCACGCTGGTCTCACCCCAGGATGGAGCCACCGTGGATGGACCGGTCATTGTACGGGTCCAGCACACTAACTTCCGCTTCGACGGCCTGGCGGTCAACAAAGACCCGGCCCCGGGCACCGGCCACTGGCACGTCTACGTCGACGGCAAGTACGCCGGCCTCGCCGTCTCCGACGTGCTCGAGATCCCCAACGAGGCCTACCCCACCATCTCCGCCGGCCAGCACACGATCACTATCAGCTTGCACGAGAATAACCATGCCGCCACCAGTCCCCCTGTCAAGCATGACTTCAAGCTGAACTTCTCGAAGGAGGTGTCGATCGCGGCCAACACAGGGGGCCCGTCCACGCTCACACTGATCTCGCCACAGGATGGGGCAACCGTTGATGGGCCGGTGACGGTGCAGGTCACGCACAGCGGCTTCCGCTTCGACGGCCTGGCGGTCAACAAAGACCCGGCCCCGGGCACCGGCCACTGGCACGTCTACGTCGACGGCAAGTACGCCGGCCTCGCCGTCTCCAATGCGCTCGAGATCCCCAACGAGGCCTACCCCACCATCTCCGCCGGCCAGCACACGATCACTATCAGCTTGCACGAGAATAACCATGCCGCCACCAATCCCCCCGTGCAGCACGATTTCAAGCTCAACGTAAGCAAGGATCTCACCATGAGCGGAGCGGCTCCGGCCGGGGCGGGTGCCAGCGCTACGACGGCGCCTCCCATGGCAACATCGGGTGCCATGCCGATGAACAGTATGCCGAACACCGGCCAGGAGAGCGGCAGCCGGCTCCCTGCCCTGCTCGCCGTTCTCGTATGCGTTCTCGGCGGCGCCCTGCTCGTCTATTGGAGCCGGAGCGGCCGCGCGCGTCAGTAGGGCGGGAGCGTGACGATCGTCGAGGCGTCATTGGATCGGCTCGGCGATC
>JBBSGA010000341.1:0-6708 GCA_038254585.1 Chloroflexales bacterium
ATTGCACGAGCGAGGAACCCCTGGTTCGACGGAGGCAATGGTATTCCAAAGAGCGCTCCGACGACCTCACAGGCGGACGTGAGTAGCAACTAAAGTCTTGCACTAAAGTGCATAGTTTCGAACTAGCGAGTTGGAACAATGAACGTAACGTGACATTGTTTGAGGATGTTGATGCCCGAGTACGACAAGTATGATGCGATCGTCGTCGGAGCAGGACCCAACGGCCTTTCGGCGGCAATCACGCTCGCACGTGCCGGGCGCTCGGTGCTGGTGCTCGAGGCAGAGGAGGTCATCGGCGGCGGCACGCGCTCGGCGGAGCTAACGCTGCCAGGGTTTGTTCACGACATCTGCTCAGCAATCCACCCGCTGGCAGCCGGATCGCCATTCTTTCGCACACTGCCCCTCGATCAGCATGGCCTCGAGTGGATCTACCCCTCGGCCGAGATGGCGCACCCGCTCGACGACGGCACCGCGGTTATGCTCGAGCGATCGGTCGACGCCACTGCCGCCGGGCTTGGGCGTGATGCGGACGCCTACCGGCGCCTGATGGCACCGCTGGTCGCCGACTGGGATGTGCTCGCGCCAGTCTTGCTCGGGCCGCGGCCAGTACCGCGCCATCCGGTGGCCCTGGCGCGATTTGGGCTTGTGGGGATTCGCTCGGCGCAAAGTGTGGCGAGGAGCCGCTTCGCAGGCGAGCGGGCCCGTGCGCTCTTCGCCGGGATGGCTGCGCATTCGATCCTGCGCCTCGACCAACTGGCCACGGCAGGCTTTGGCCTCGTGTTAGGCATTCTGGGCCATAGAGTCGGCTGGCCGGTGGCGCGTGGCGGCTCCCAGCGTATAGCGGATGCGCTCAGCTGCTATCTCCGCTCGCTTGGCGGCGAGATCGTGGCCGGTGTGCGGGTCGAGTCGCTCGAAAGCTTGCCGCGGGCACGCGCCGTGCTCTTCGACGTGACGCCACGCCAACTGCTGACGATCGCAGGCGACCGCCTACCTCCCGGTTACCGGTGCCAGCTCACGAGCTACCGCTACGGGCCGGGGGTGTTCAAGCTCGACTGGGCGCTCGACGCACCGATCCCGTGGACTGCTTCGGATTGCGCCCGTGCCGCTACTGTCCATATTGGCGGAACGATCGAGGAGATAGGAGCCTCCGAGCAAGCGGTTTCGGCTGGCGAGCATCCGGAGCAGCCGTTTGTGATCCTCGCACAGCAGAGCCTGATCGATCCCACACGAGCGCCGACGGGCAAACATACTGCCTGGGCATATTGCCACGTTCCCAACGGATCCAGCTGGGATATGACGGATCGCATCGAGGCACAGATCGAGCGCTTTGCACCCGGCTTCAAGCAGCACATCCTAGCCCGTAGCGCCATGGGACCGGCAAGCCTGCAGCAGCATGACGCGAACTACATCGGGGGCGACATCAACGGGGGCATGCAGGATCTCCGGCAGTTCTACACGCGTCCGGCAATTCGCCTGAATCCATATTCAACGCCGGCCCGTGGCATCTTCATGTGCTCGTCTTCCACTCCTCCGGGCGGCGGCGTGCATGGGATGTGCGGGTATTTTTCCGGCAGGGCCGCCATGAGCCGCACCGCACCGGGCCGTTAGTACATCTATCCTGACCACGCGAATGCGCTGGCCCCGCTGCTTGAGGTCGCGGCGCGCTGGCCGGCCCAGACGTAGAGGCGCATCAGCTCTCGATGGGCCGGCTCATGCAGTGGATCGAGCGCGCTTGTCAGCTCGCGTCGCAGGGCGTCTGCCTGGAAGAATTGCCAATCGTCGATGCACGCTAGCGCTTGGGCGCTACCCGCCGCATCGACAATCCGCCGATAGCTATAACACCTGCCCCAAGAATGAGTAGAGCCCATTCGGCCGCGGGGTCACGACCGGTATTCGGAAGCTCGCTCGGTATCGGAGCAACGCCCGTACTCGGCAGCTGGCCCGGCTGGCCGATTGCTCCACCGCCCTGGTTGTTGAAGTCGAACGCGTTGGTCAGGTCATTCGCGCTCGCGTCGCGGCTGGCTACCGGAGTAAGGTTCCAGCGCGTCTCGATGAGCTTCAGGATCGAGGTCGTATCGTAGCGGGTATGGTCGACGAAACCTTTCTTGGCATACGGCGACACGATGATCGCCGGGACGCGACTGCCGGGGCCCCAGCGATCGACGACGGGCGGCGCGACGTGATCCCAGCGGCCGCCATTCTCGTCGTAGGTGATGATGATCGCCGTGTCCTTCCAGTTCGGACTGTTCTTCACGGCGTTGACAAGATCGGCGACGTGCTGCTGTCCCTGCGCCAGCGCCGCGTACCCGGGATGCTCGTTGTCGGGGCCGAGCGGCTTGACAAACGAGACGGCGGGAAGATCCTTCGTACCGGCAACGCGCAGAAAGTCCTTCTCGTCCTTCAGATGCGCAGCGCGGCCGGGAGTACCGTCAGCATAGTTGGCGAAGTAGGCAAGAGGCTGGTGGTGAAACTGGAAGAGGCTACTAGGATGGCCGGAGACGGCATCATCCCAGCCTCCGCTGTACCAGGCCCAGGAGACGTGTTTCGCGCTCAAGCGATCGCCGATCGTCGGCGCAGTCTGGTTAGGCACGAGCTTCGACGCGTCCGTAATGTTCGCGGGATGCGGCTGGTTGACGCTGAAGGAGGTATTGACGGCATAGCCGTCAGGAGTGACCGCGCCGTCCTTGACCATCATCCCGTTCGCGTCCACCTGTGCGACAGATGAGGCCGGTGCATTGGGCCACTTGGGCGAACAGGCGCAGATGAGCCAGAAGTGGTTCAGGAACGATCCGCCGAAGGCCGCGTGGAAGAAGTTGTCGGCCATCGTATATTGCTGGGCCAGCTTGCCCTCGGGCATATTCGAGGCATCGTAGTAGCTCATCACCAGGCCGGCGGCATCGCTCCAGGCGACGAACTTGTCCATCTTGCCGCCGTCGATCTGATACTGCTCCTGGTAGAAGCGGTGGACGAGGTCGCCGGTATGCTCGTTGGCGAGCACGTATTGCGCCGCATCAAAGGGCTGAACAGGGAGGTTAGCCGGAAAACGGGGATCGGGCGCGGGCGGCTTCTTGGTCGTATCGATCGGCTGGGGCAGTGTTGCGTATGGCTGTCCTTGCTTGTCGACCTGTTTGACCGCCGCTCCCGCGCTCGCGAGATTATTGGCGCCGGGAAACTTGCCGTAGAGGCCGTCGAAGCTCCAGTTCTCCTGGAAGATGACGACGACGTGCTTGATCTTGTCCAGCTTTCCTTTCCCACTTGCAGCGGGCATTGGACCCAATGTCAGGAAGAACAGGGCCAGGACTCCGAGGGGACTGTAGAGGCGACGCACACGGTGCTCCTTCCGCCGTCAGGCAGCTTCCGGCCAGCAATGCGTGCGCGCACACGCTGCTTTCGTGGCCGGGTCTGTTCCACGAGGGTAGGACTTCAATATTAAGGCATTGCGAAGATCCTGTTAAGCGACGATCAGCGGCGGGCGTCACAGGCTCACGTTGCATACGTCGAACGCCGCCTTGAGCGCCGCTACCGGCTCGCCCCTGGGAATGAACTCTTGCCCGACGTAGCCATCGTAGCCGGTCGCGGCGATGGTGCGTATGATCGCGGGATAGGCAAGCTCCTGTGTCTCGTCAAGGTCATTCCGGCCCGGATTGCCCGCGGTGTGGTAGTGGCCGAAAAAAGCATGATGATCGCGGATGGTGCGGATGATATCGCCCTCCATGATCTGCATATGGTAGATATCGTAGAGCAGCTTAACGCGCGGCGAATCGACCATACGGCAAACCTCGACGCCCCAAGCCGTCCGGTCGCACTGATAGTCGGCGTGGTCGACCTTGCTGTTGAGGAGCTCCAGGACGAGCGTAACCCCGGCGTCCTCTGCCATTTTGGCGACACGGCGCAGTCCCTCGGCCGTGATCTCGGCGCCGAGGGCGTCCGAGAGGCCGGCCCGGTTGCCGCTGAAGCAGATCAGGTTCGGGATGCCCCATTTTGCCGCCCGATCGATGTTCGCGCGGAGCTCCTGCTCGATGCGCGCGTGGTTTTCGCGCCGGTTCAGACCCTCGGGGATCGAGTTGTGCCCGTTGGCAGAGGCAATGGCGAGGCTGTGCGCCTTGATCAGCGGCCAGTACGCTTCGTCTACGAGCTCGATCGCGTCGTAACCGATATCGGCCGCGGCCCGCACAAGCCTCTCGGGCGTCATGTCGCCGCGCACAAAGCACCACCAGGAAACGGACTGTTTGATCGGAGCCATGGAGCAACTCCTACTAGCATTGGAACGTAAGCGGGTCTATCTTAGAGCCAAAACTTCGTCCCGACGAATACGCTCATACCTTAACCTCGGCCGCAAGAAAGCGTTCGTCAATCCGGACGAGCAACGAGCCAAGCAGGAGCGAACGCCAGAATGGCCACTGACAGATGATTGGCAGCAAGTACTGCAACCGCGAGGAACTTGGCCTTCCTTGAAGCCGGCTGGGAATCGACGCTTATGGAAACAGTGGTGCCTGGTATACGCATTGCTATAGGCCTGGTGATGGAATTTAGGCTCTTTGTAGGAGTTCGGCGATGCCGCAAACGATCAATATCCAAATCACCGTCAAGAGTATTCTGCTGGTTCTGGCAGTTGCTCTAGGCATCTGGCTGCTGGTTGCATTCGACAAAATTCTGCTGATTCTGTTCTTAGCGATCTTGCTGGCAATCGCGATTGACCCGTTAGTCGACCGGCTTGAGATGCAGCGGGTGCCACGAGCGCTGGCGATCCTGCTCGTCTACCTGTTGTTGCTCGCGGTTCTCACCGTGGTCGTCGGGCTCCTGGTGCCGGTACTGGTCGACGAAGTAACGCAGCTGAGCTCGAATTTGCCCAAGATTACCCGGCAGGTCTTGAGTCTGCCGAACACCTGGATTACGCCGTATTTCCCGGCGTTAGGACGGCAGCTTTCGTTGAGCAGCCTCAGCGATCAGCTCAGCGGTGAGCTCGGGACGGTCGTCGGCGGTGTTGGTGGGCTACTCGTCGGATTCGGTAAGACGTTGACGACCTTGTTGATCAGCACGCTCCTGATATTGGTGGTGGGCTTCTTTCTTACTGCCGACGCGCGCTTCGCCCCGCGGGTGATCGCGCGCTTTTTCCCCCCGAGCTATCGCACGACTACGACAACCTTGGCACGAGAGATGGGGTTGCGGCTTGGCCATTGGGCGCGCGCCCAGGCCCTGGTCGGACTCTTTTTTGGCGTTACTTTTGGACTCGGCCTTGCGCTGTTGGGCGTACCGTACGCGCTCTCGTTGGGCGTCGCCGGGGCCGTCCTCGAGCTGATCCCCTACGTCGGCGGGGCGATCGTCACCGGGCTAGGTATGCTCGTAGCACTTGCCGTTTCGCCCTGGCTTGCGCTGGGTGTCCTGGGCTTGTACGTCGTGGTCGCGAACATCGAAAGCCACATCGTCTATCCCAAGCTTGTCGGCGACATCGTCGGCCTCCATCCGCTCGTGATTATCATCGCGCTCTTCGTCGGCGCTGAGCTCAAAGGTGTGGTCGGCGCCCTGCTTGCGGTGCCGGTCACCGTGGTGATACAGGTGCTCTTCGACCATTTCTACCGCTTCGACGAGCCAGCCGCCGTGGAAGTGCCGGCCGCGGGCATGGAGGATCGCACTGCACGATCTGCCGAGCGCGCCGCCAATCCTCACGTGACGGCGTCGCAGCCGTAGGAGATCCCGTATTCCCTCACCACGAATGTTACGAGGGCCGTCGCTAGGGGTAACGTATGCGGGTCATCATCATCGGCGGCACAGGACACGTCGGCACCTATCTCGTGCCGCGCCTCGTCGAGGCCGGACACGACGTCGTTTCGATCAGCCGCGGGGAACGGCAGCCATATCACAGCAACGCGGCGTGGGGGGCCGTCGAACAGATAGCGGTCGACCGCGCGAAAGAAGAAGCGGCTGGCACATTTGGTCAGCGCGTACGCGACCTCAAGCCAGACGTCGTCGTCGACATGATCTGCTTCACGATCGAGAGCGCGCGCCACCTAACGGAGGCGCTGCAGGGCGACGTGCAGCACTTCTTACACTGCGGCACGATCTGGGTGCACGGTCCGAGCGTCGAGGTTCCGACGACCGAGGAGCAGCCACGCAGGCCCTTCGGGGAGTACGGAGTCCAAAAGGCGGCGATCGAAGCCTATTTGCTGGATCAGTCCCGCCGGCACGGCTTCCTTGCCACGATCCTGCACCCCGGGCATATCGTCGGGCCGGGGTGGGCGCCGGTCAACCCGGCCGCCCACTTCGATCCGAGCGTCTTCGGCCGGCTGGCACAGGGCGAAGAGCAGGTGCTGCCGAACCTCGGCATGGAGACGGTACATCATGTTCATGCCGACGACGTCGCCCAGACCTTCATGAAAGCTATCGCTCGTCGGAGCAATGCCGTCGGCGAAAGCTTCCACGTCGTCTCCCCGGCGGCGCTCACCCTGCGCGGGTATGCCGAGGCGGTAGCCGGCTGGTTCGGGCAGCCGGCCCAGCTGCGATTCCTCGGCTGGGACGACTGGCGCAAGACCGTATCGGAGCAAAATGCGAGCGCGACCTGGGATCATATCGCCCACAGCCCCAACTGCAGCATCGCCAAGGCCGAGCAACTGCTCGGCTACCGGCCGCGCTACAGCTCGCTGCAGGCGGTGCATGAGGCCGTCCGCTGGCTGATAGACAACGGGAAGATCGACGTTTGAGCGGGGGAGG
>JBBSGA010000342.1:0-6674 GCA_038254585.1 Chloroflexales bacterium
CGATGCCGAGATGCAGGCCCTCAATATCGAACGGCACACGGTCTGCCCCACGTGGAATTACACCATTCGGCCGCGCGGCCCGAGCCTTCCTGGCCTCGACGTTGAGCCAGGAAAACGGGAAGTTGTTTTTTGACAAGCCCTTTGCGTACCCACCTCAGATGGGTTTGCCGTTATCGTTTCCTGGATTGTCGCAGATGCGGCTTCCCGTCCGGCTAACGCCGGCTCGATCCGCCGGAGCCGAAATGCTGGCATAATAGGCTAGGCCCATGCAATCCGCCAGCCAGACCACCGGAGACGGCGTACATGCGCTATGACGCCATCGGCCAGACATACACGCGCACGCGGCATGCCGATCCACGCATAACAGACGTGACCTGCGGCGCCCTCGTGCTGCCTGCCGGCGCTCGTGTGGTCGATGTCGGCGCGGGCACCGGCAACTACAGCAGTGCGCTCGCCGAGCAGGGACTGCATGTCGTGGCGATCGAGCCGTCATGGGTCATGCGAGCGCAGGGCAAGCAGCATCGACGCCTCGCCTGGGGCGGTGGCCGCGCCGAGGCGCTCCCGCTGGCCCGTGGAAGTGTGGACGCGGCCGTGTGTATGCTGGCGGTCCATCACTTCTCCGATCGCGCCCACGCCTTCCGCGAGATGCGCCGCGTCGTGGCCCGCGGGCCGATCGTCCTGCTGACGTTCGATCCGCGCGAGAGCACGCCCTTCTGGCTGGCCGAGTATTTCCCTACGGTCTGGGCGGCGAGCTATGGGGCATTTCCGCCCCTACGCAACGTCGCGGGCACCCTCGCCGAGCAGAGCGGCTGGAGCGTAGAGATCCGCCCGCTCCTCTTGCCGCCGGACCTGGAGGATCTCTTCGCAGCCGCGGGCTGGCGAAAGCCCGAGCTCTATCTCGATCCGCAGGTGCGCGCCGGGATGTCGGCTTTTGCGCTTGCCGATCAGGCCATGGTCGATCGCGGGGTAGCCGCGCTGAAGCATGATCTGCACAGCGGCGAGTGGAGCCGCAGACATGCTGGCCTATTGAGACACAGCGCATTCGACGCCGGCTACCGGCTGTTGATCGCGGCGCCGGAGCCGCGGCCATAAGCGACGGCACCACCAGCTCCCGCAGAGGTCGCGGACCCACGCCACGCCGTGGAGACATCTCCCGTGTGGATGCGAAGATCGCCAGGGACGTGCTACCGGAGCGCCGGCGCGCCGATCCCTCCGGTAGCACGCAGGAGTGTCTCCTGCACCAACAGCTCGTGGGCCGGCGTTCGGTCCGGCGGCTTTTCGCCGCGAATGGCGGCCAGGAAAGCCACCAGCTCCATTTCGTAGAGCAGCTGGCGCGATTGGTCCTGCAGCGGGATGAGCTGCTCGCCGCGCCGATACTGGCCGTGCGCCTGCGCGAGACACAGCCGAACTGCCCGGGCGGGCTCGATCGGCTCCATGATCGCGCTGCCCTGGCTGCCGTAAACCTCGAACCGCCGCGCCGCCGGCGGGGTCTCCATCGCGGCGATATCCAGGCAGGCGATGGCGCGCTCATAGGCAAAGACTCCAAGCGTGTTGTCTTTGAACCCTGGCACGATACTGCTGTCATTACGCAGAAACGCGGAGACCTCCAGCGGGCGCCCGAGCAACCAGACGATCTGGTCGAGCATGTGGCCGGCCAGATCGTAGAAGATGCCGCCGGCATGGCGGCTGATGACGTCCCGCGCCGCTTCGGAGAGGCAGGTGGAGAAGTGCGCGCGAATGGCGAAGACGTCGCCGAGCAGGCCCGCGTGGACCCACTGCGCGATCCGCCGGAAGCCGTCGTGGTACCGGAACATGTAGCCCATCTGGATCAGCCGATTGTGCTGCTCGGCCAGCGCCACGACGCGCTGCCACTGCTCCCAGTTTTCGCCGGCCGGCTTGTCGTACCAGACGTGTTTGCCCGCCGCGACGATCTCCGCGGTCTGCGCGAGACCCTCGTCATTGCGCCCCTCCGCGGCCACCGCGGCGATGGTCGAGTCCTCGAGCATCTCGGCGACATCGTCGAACCAGCGCACCCCCTGGTAGGGGCCATCCTCGCGCGCCAGCTCGCCGCGCCGCGCCTCGTCCGGCTCGAAGACACCCGCCAACTCGACCTGCGGGCTGCGGCGCAGTGCCAGTAACTTGCCCGCGGCGTGGCCGTGCTTGGTGCCGTATTGGGCCATGCGCAGAGGTGCCATCGCGAGCTCCTATCATCCGGCCGGCCCTGCCAGCACTGGTGCCGATTCTACACTAGGTCTGCTGGGGAGGAGCGCACGTTGCTCAGCCCTTCCGCTCCTCGCCGGCGCGTGGGATTTGCTCGAGCAGCGCGCCGAGCGCAGCGTAGCAGCGGTCCCGGCTGATCAGTAGCTGCTCCCGCTCTTCCGGCGTGTAGGCCGAGAACCCGGCGCCGCTCTTGACGCCCGTCCGCCCCTGTTCGACGAGCGCGCGCAGGGCCGGCGGCACGTGGAACTCCTTGCCCAGTCCGCGCTCGAGCGTTTCGAAAACCTTGACGTAGACGTCCAGGCCGGCCATATCGGCGATCTGGAATGGTCCGAAGAAAGGCAGCCGGAAGCCAAAACAGCTGCGGACGACTTCGTCGACCTCCGGCGGCGAGGCGAGACCGTCTTCGACACACGCGAGCGCCTCCCGGAAGAGCGCGAACTGGAGCCGGTTCGCGACGAAGCCGGGGCTGCTGCGGACCACGATCGGCCGCTTGCCGATCGCCTGGAGGAAGTCTTTCACCCGCGTGACGACGTCCGAATCGGTCGCCGCCCCCGGGACGATCTCGATGCCGGGCGTCCACTCCGGCGGATTGAACCAGTGCATCCCGAGGAAGCGCTCGGGATGTGCTACGGACGCTGCGAGGTCGTCGATCGGCAGGGAAGAGGTGTTCGAGGCGATAATTGCCGACGTGGGTGCGGCGGCAGCGCAGGCCGCCAGGACCCCGCGTTTCAAGTCGAGCTGCTCGGGCACGGCCTCGAACACGAGGTCGACCTCGTGGGCGGCGGCCGCGATCTCGTCGCAGGTCTGCACGGCGGCCACCCGATCCAGCACCGTTTCGGGCAGCAAGCCGGCCGCGACATGCCCGCGCACCCGCTCGACGAGGCGTGCATGTGCCTGCCGAGTTAATGCGGGCGTCGCCTCGACCAGCCGGACAACGATCCCCGCGGCAGCAAAACTCTCCGCCACGCCTAACCCCATCGTACCGCATCCGATGATCGCGGCCTGGCGTGGCCACGCGGACGCACCGGTTGCCGTTGTCTCCATGGTTCTTCCCGCTCCTTGCGCTTGTGTTCGAGTTGTGGTGTATTGTATGGGACTGCGAACCGTCGACGAGCACGAGGTTACCCATGGAGATTGGTGGAGCCCATCACGTCGCCCTGTTGACCCCCAACTTCGACCGCTTGCGTGCCTTCTACGTCGATCTCCTCGGCTTCTCCGTGGCCGGCGCGTACCGCGACCGCCGCATCATCTTCGTCGGGGCCGGGAGCATCGCGATCGAGCTGATCGAGCGGCCGGAGGTCAGCCCCGGTGCCGCGGGCGGCTGGGGACACGTCGCCTTCGAGGTCGCCGACGTCGACGCGACCTCTGCCGAGCTCGCACGCCGTGGGGTCGCGTTCCATGTCTTGCCGAAGAACTTCCCCGACGACGCGCCGGTTTCGCGCATCGCCTTCTTCCGCGACCCCGACGGCAACGAGCTCCAGCTGGTCCAGCCCCTGGGAGCGGGTCGCTATCCCTCTGCCGAGTAGGGCCGGCACAGCGGCCGATCGTGGGCGACGCACTATGCCCTTCAGCCCTACCCACCACCACCCCACCCGTGGTGCTCAGTGCCCGGAGCTCTGGTATGCGCGCAGCTCATAACGAAAGACGCACACCGCCAGCACAGACCAGCATAGACCCGCCAGAGGCGCGCCATAGGCGAAGACCGGCGGCACGCTGAGCTCGCCCGTCCGGCCCAGCAGCACCGTCGACGGAAAGTAGGCCATGAAGGCCAGGGGGAGACCAAAGGTGAGCAGAAACTGGACTGTACCCCCAAAAATTGTGAGCGGGTAGTTCCCGAAGTCGCTGAAGAAGGTATCGAGGACGAAGAGCAGGGACTCGGTGTTGAGCACGCGGAGCGCGAGCGTGGCGATCAGTAAGTCGAGTGCCAGCTCGATCAACGCGCCGCCGATGACCGCGAGCGCCAGATACAGCACGACAGCCGGCGTCCAGTCCAATGTGACCAGCGTCATGGCCGCCAGGAAGAGCCCGACGCCGCCGAGCAGGTCGCCAAAGGCGTTGACCTGCAGGCCCTGGCTCATGATCTGCCACAGCGGCGGCAGCGGGCGGAGGAGATACCGGTCGAATTCCCCATGCCGGATCTGCCGATCGAGTTGCCGGATGTGGCCCGAGAGCAAGACGCTGAGGGCGTGCATGATCAGTCGCAGCCCATACAGAAAGGCGATGTCGCCCAGCGCCCAGCCGCCGACCGCCGCGAAACGCGAGAGCACGACCCAGATGAAGGCGAAGCCGGTGCCCTGGTAGACCAGCCCCATCACGACGAGGATCAGGAAGTTGGTCCGGTACTGCAGCTCGCCGCGAATGCTGGCAGTCCAGAGGCTTAGCGCGATTCCAAATCTCGTCACCTTATCCTCCCTGGATCACGACGCGATAGATCGCGCGCTGCCACAACAGCCACGCCAGCCCGAAGAGGGCGACGACCCAGAACAGCTGCAGCGCGAGCGCCTGCACTGCCTGCGCGCCGAGTAACTGGCCCGTGTACATCGATAATGGAATGAACGTCTGGGTCTGAAAAGGCAACAGGTCCGCCAGGCGGCGCAGCAGTGGCGGAAAGAACCAGAGTGGGACCAGTGCTCCGCCAAAGAACTGGTTGGCGAACGCGTAGATGGTAAGGACTCCACCGAGCTCCATGGTCCAGAAGGCCATCAGCCCGATGATGAGGCCCATCAGCATGGCGACCAAATAGCCAAGCGCCAGACTTACCACGTAGAGCAGCCCGGCCATGGGCGATTGGGGAGCTTGTATCCCACCGAGCAGCACGGCACATGGCAGAGCCAGAACCACGAACGGGACCGCCGACGCCGTCGCGCCAACCTGATGGGCCAGGAGCTGGCTGAGGAATGGCACCGGCCGGGCGAGGTCGAGCGCGACCTGCCCCTCGCGGACGCGCTCACGCACATAGCCGCCGATCACCGGGATCAGCAGGAACACCTGCAGATTGGCGATCGTCACAAACGTGATCACCTCGTGCAGCGCAATCCCGTCGACCGTTCCACGCCCGGCGTACACGGCGACGAAAACCATCTTCAGCAGGTAGACCTTCAGCAGCAGGCCGGCGAGCTCGACGGCGACGTTGGCCCGGTACGTGTAGGCCACGTGCATCCTCAGCGCAGAGATCTGCAGATATGCCGGGATGTTTCTGCCCCAGTGTTTCATCGTGCTGCCTCGCGTGCTTCATACATCTGCCGGATCACCTGCTCCAGGTCCGGCTCGACAATGGAGAGGTCACTTACCGCATAGCGCGCTGTGATCTCGGCGATCAGCGCCGGCAGCGAAACTCTCGCCGGATCGAACTGCAGCCACACTCTCGAGTCCTCGCGGCGTAAAAACTCCGCACCGGCCACCACGACCGGCACGTCGTGCACGAGCGCGGGCTCGCCGGGTGCGAGATGCACGACGAGGACGCGGTAGGGCGCGTACCGCCGCTTGAGCGTCTCGACAGAGCCGTCGTACAACACCTTGCCGTGATCGATCAGCAGGATGCGGCGGCAGAGGCGCTCTACATCGCTCAGATCGTGGGTCGTGAGCAGGATCGTCGTCCGCTTCTCACGGTTGATCTCCTCGATGAACCGCCGGATCCGCTCCTGCGCCAGCACGTCGAGGCCGATTGTCGGCTCGTCCAGATAGAGAATCCGGGGCTCATACAGCATGGCTGCCGCCAGATCGCCGCGCATGCGTTGGCCAAGACTGAGCTGGCGCACCGGTGTAGCAATGAACGCATCCAGGCCGAGCAGCGCTGTGAAGTGTTCCAGATTGCGCCGGTAGGTCGCGTGGTCGACCCGGTACAGCTTGCCGATCAGCTTGAAAGAATCCAGCAGCGGCAGATCCCACCAGAGCTGGCTGCGCTGGCCGAAGACCACGCCGATGTTCAGCGCGTTCTGCTCACGCTGGCGCCAGGGGACCAATCCGGCGACCGTCACGTGGCCGGATGTGGGGACGAGAATACCGGTGAGGAGCTTGATCGTCGTCGATTTTCCGGCGCCGTTCGGCCCCAGGTAGCCGACGAGCTCCCCTTCGTCCACGGCGAAGCTGATGCCGGCCACGGCATGCTTGACGCAATATTCGCGCGTGAAGAGCGTCCGCAGGCCGCCCAGGAACCCGGCCTGCCGTTTGGGGGTGCGAAACTCCTTGGTGACGCTATCAACCTGAATAATGGGCATGGAAATGCTCCTGTATGAATGGGGCCGGCAGGCCCACACCGTGCACGGAGCACAAAAAAGCTGTGGACCTGTACTGGCCCACAGCCGGTAGCTCTGCTAGCGTACGTTTTGTGCAACCACGGGTCATATGACCTCTCACGGCGTGGTTGCACCGACCGTGAACAGGGGCAAGACACTCTGGTAGACCGGCTGCCCTCGCAGCACCAGCACCGCTCCGGCAAACGCACGCTGCGCCTC
>JBBSGA010000343.1:0-6673 GCA_038254585.1 Chloroflexales bacterium
AGCTGTGACGGCGCCCGATTGCCCGTACCTCTAGTCCTGGAACCGACCAGCACTTAAAACCGCTGAGGCTGGCCCTTGACAGCCGCAGTAATGGCGGGTATAGTACGGCGGAACCGAAAAAAGGTATCTGATGAATTCGTTCGCCAAGCTAGTCCTTAGCCTTCTACTTGTAGCCCTGATTATTATCAAGGGTCTTTTGGCTTGGGGGGGTTAGGCAGCGCGAACTGAATAGAGAGATACGCCGAACCCTCCCAGGACGGGAGGGTTTTTTGATGCCTTTCGCCATATCGATCGGTTGACTCATAGACGAGGCCGCCGGTCACGAGAATGAACTCTGCGCCATGACGGCGCAAGCCCGTGGCTACGCGGACGCCACCGAAGCGACGACGCTTGTGTCTTGTCAATTGGCATGGCCAGCGAGCGTGCGTATGTTTCGGGAGAGCGTCTGATGCGATCGGACACGATTAAGCGGGGATTCGAGCGGGCTCCCCATCGCGGCCTGCTCCGGGCGACCGGCCAGATCAAGGACAAAGCGGATTTCGCCAAGCCCTTTATCGCGGTCTGCAACAGCTACATCGACATCATTCCCGGCCATGTCCACCTTCAGGCCTTCGGCAAGGTCGTCAAGGATGCGATCCGGGAGGCGGGCGGTATTCCTTTCGAGTTCAATACGATCGGCGTCGACGACGGCATCGTCATGGGCCACGAGGGCATGCGCTACTCGCTGCCCTCGCGCGAACTGATCGCCGACTCTGTCGAGACCGTCGCGACCGCGCACTGCTTCGACGCGATGATCTGCATTCCGAACTGCGACAAGATCGTGCCGGGGATGCTGATGGGCGCGGCGCGCGTCAACATCCCGACGATCTTCGTCTCAGGCGGCCCGATGCAGGCCGGGGTCGACTCGCGCGGCGAGAAGGTCGACCTGATCAGCATTTTCGAAGGGGTCGGAGCATTCGCCTCGGGAAAAATCGACGGCGCGCGGCTCGAGGAGCTCGAGACGCTGGCCTGCCCGACCTGTGGATCGTGCTCGGGCATGTTCACGGCCAACTCGATGAACTGCCTCTGCGAGGCGCTGGGCGTGGCCCTGCCGGGGAACGGCTCGATCCTGGCAACATCGCCCGAGCGGCACGAGCTCGCGCGTACCGCCGCCTTCAAGCTGATGGAGCTGCTCGAGCGCGGCACCAATTTCCTCGACATCGTCACGCCGCAGGCGATCGACAATGCGATCGCCCTGGACGTGGCGATGGGCGGCTCGACCAACACGGTGCTGCATGTGCTCGCCCTTGCACGCGAGGCCGGCGTCGATTACCCGGTGGGGCGCTTCAACGAAGTGGCCGAGCGCGTGCCACACCTGGCCAAAGTCAGCCCAGCCTGGGATGGCAACCACCAATGGCATATGCAGGACGTACATGCCGCGGGAGGCGTGCCGGCGATCATGCTGGAGCTGTCGGAGAAGCCCGGCACCCTGACCTTGGATGCAATCACAGTGACCGGGAAGACCCTGGGAGAAAACCTGGAGGGCGTGCGGAACCAGAACTCGGAATGTATCCGGCCGATCACTGCCCCGCACAGCGCTCGCGGCGGTCTCTGCGCCCTCTTCGGCAATCTTGCCCCGGAGGGCGCGGTCATTAAGGTCGGCGCCGTCGACCAGCATCAGATGACCTTCCGCGGCCCCGCGCGCTGCTTTGACGGCGAAGAGGAGGCGACCGAAGCGGTGAGCAACGGCGTGATCCAGCCGGGCGACGTCGTCGTCGTGCGGCAGGAAGGGCCGCGAGGCGGCCCGGGCATGCGCGAGATGCTTTCGCTTACCTCGATGCTCAAGGGCATGCCGCTGGGCGAGAGCGTCGCGCTGCTGACGGACGGGCGTTTCTCCGGTGGTACGCGCGGGCTCTGTATTGGGCACATTTCACCCGAGGCCGCCGAAGGAGGCCCGATCGGATTGATTCACGACGGCGACATCATCGCCATCGATCTCGGGGCACGACAGCTCAACGTCGACCTGCCGGACACGGAGCTGGCGGAGCGGCGAAAGGGGTGGACGCCTCCGGTGCCGAAATACCAGCGCGGCTGGCTGGCGCGCTACACGCGCCTCGTAACGAACGCCAGCAATGGCGCGGTCCTTCAATAAGTATTCGTGCTGAGCACTCATCAAGCGGAGGCATTATGTCAGAGACACGAACCGGCGCGCAGATTATGTGCGAGGCGCTGATACGGGAGGGCGTCGATCTGCTCTTCGGCTATCCAGGTGGCGCGATCATGCCGTTCTACCATGCACTGCCCGAATACCCGCAGCTGCACCACGTGCTGGTGCGCCACGAGCAGGCGGCCGGCCACGCGGCCGAGGGCTACGCGAGCGCGTCGGGGAAGGTTGGCGTCTGCGTGGCGACGAGCGGGCCCGGCGCGACGAATCTGGTGACGGCGCTCGCCGACGCGATGATGGACTCGCGGCCGGTCGTAGCGATCACCGGACAGGTGGCGACGCAGTTCATCGGCCGCGACGCCTTCCAGGAGACCGACGTCACCGGCATTACGCAGCCGATCACCAAGCACAACTACCTGGTGACCCAGATCGAAGATCTGCCCAAGGTCTTCCAGGAGGCTTTCCACATCGCGCGCACGGGCCGGCCCGGGCCCGTGCTGATCGACGTGGCCAAGGACGTCCAGACGGCGCGCACCGTGCCGAACTGGAACACAAAAGTGAACCTGCCCGGCTACAAGCCGTCGTTCGAAGGGAACCGCAAGCAGATCCGCGAGGCGATCAAGCTGCTCAGTACAGCTCAGAAGCCACTGATTATGGCCGGCCGGGGCGTTATGCTGGCAGAGGCGTTCGGCGAGTTGCGCGAGCTGGCCGAGCGGACGGGTATCCCGGTGATTACGACCCTCCACGGGATCGGCTCGTTCCCGGAGGATCATCCGCTGTCGCTGGGCATGTCGGGCATGCATGGCTGGGTGCACAACAATCGCGCGATCCAGGAATGCGACGTCCTCCTCAATGTAGGCGGGCGCTTCGACGACCGGGTGACCGGCAAGACGTCATCCTTTGCGCCGAATGCCAAGATCATCCACGTCGACCTCGATCCCTCCGAGATCGGAAAGAACATCCGGGTGGACGTGCCGATCGTCGGCGATGCCAGGCGGGTCCTGCGCTCGCTGCTGGAGGAGATGCCTGCCCGGGATACAAGCGCCTGGGTGGAGCACATCCGCGAGATGCAGGCCCTGCACGTGGGCAAGCAGCAGTACACCCGGCCCGAGACCGAGATGTTCATGCCGCACGACGTCTTCAGCGTGATCTCGCGCAAGCTGAACGAGCGGGGCAGCTATCGCGTGTGCACCGATGTGGGCCAGCACCAGATGTGGGCCGCCCAGATGATCGAATGGCGTGAGCCCCACACGCACATTACCAGCGGAGGACTGGGCACGATGGGCTTTGGTCTGCCCGCGGCGATGGGCGTGCAGATGGCTGTGCCGGACGAGACCGTCTGGGTGATCGCGGGTGACGGCGGCTTCCAGATGAACATCCAGGAGTTGGCCACGATCGTCCAGGAGCGGCTGCCAATCAAGATTGCGATCATCAACAACGGGTATCTCGGCATGGTGCGCCAATGGCAGGAGCTTTTCCACGACCGCCGCTACTCGGCTACGCCGATGCTCTCGCCCGACTTCGTCGCCGTCGCGGCCGCCTACGGTATTCCCGGGATCTGCGTGCGCCAGCAATCGGAGGTCGAAAGCGCGATCGACATGGCATATGCCACCGACGGCCCGATCCTGCTGGAGTTCCAGGTCGAGCGCGAGGTCAACGTCTACCCGATGGTCGCCCCGGGAGCCTCGATCAGCGACATGATCACAGAGCCGATGGCAACCGTCTAGGTTACAGGGAATAGGGGACAGGTTACAGATGAAGCATACTCTGGTCGCTCTGATGGAAGATAAGCCGGGCGTGCTCAATCGTGTTGCGAGCCTTTTCCGGCGCCGCGGCTTCAATATCGACAGCCTGGCGGTCGGGCATACTGAGACGCCGTCGATCTCGCGCATGACGATCGTCGTCGACAGCGAGAACACGATCGTGGAGCAAGTGTCTAAGCAGCTCTATCGGCTCATCGAAGTGCTCAAGGTCAGCGACGTCACCGAAGATCCGCACGTGGCACGCGAGCTCGTAATGGTGAAGGTGCATGCGCCGTCGACCCGGCGCGCCGAGGTCAGTACGCTGGCCGAGGTCTTTGGCGCGCGCATCATCGACGTAGCGCACGATGCGCTGATGCTCGAGCTGACGTCGTCGCCGGATAAGATCGACAACTTCGTGGAGCTCGTCCGGCCATTCGGCATCAAGGAAATGGTCCGCACGGGCCGAGTAGCGATGGTCCGCGGAACACCGACGCATGCCGGCGACACGTACGTTCGGGTAGCTTAGAAGGGCAGGATTATTCATGGCAAAGATGTTCTACGATAACGACGCCGACCTCGGGCGGCTGCGCGGCAAGCCGATCGCGATCATCGGCTTCGGCAGCCAGGGTCACGCGCATGCGCTCAACCTGCGCGACAGCGGTCTCGACGTACGCGTCGGGCTGCATCCCGAGTCGAAGTCGCGCGCCAAGGCCGAGGCGGCGGAGCTTCCGGTGCGGACGGTAGCCGAGGCCGCCCAGGAGGCGCAGATCGTCATGATCCTGACGCCCGACATCGGCCAGGCCCAGATCTACAACGAGCAGATCGCTCCGCACATGGAGCGCGGCAAGACGCTGATGTTCGCCCACGGCTTCAACATTCGCTTCGGGCAGATCGTGCCGCATCCTGAGATCGACGTCAGCATGGTCGCTCCAAAGGCGCCGGGCCACCGCGTCAGAGAAGTGTACGAGCACGGCGGCGGCACGCCCGCCCTCGTGGCGGTCCATCAGGACGCCTCGGGCGGAGCGCTGGCCGACGCGCTGGCGTATGCGAAGGGGATCGGCTGCACGCGGGCAGGTGTGATCGAGACGACCTTTACCGAAGAGACCGAGACCGACCTTTTCGGCGAGCAGGCGGTGCTCTGCGGCGGCGTCTCGGCGCTGGTGAAAGCCGGATTCGAGACACTGGTCGAGGCGGGCTATCAGCCGGAGGTAGCCTATTTCGAATGCATGCACGAGCTGAAGCTGATCGTCGATCTCTTCTACCAGGGCGGCCTCAACTATATGCGCTACTCGGTCAGCGATACGGCCGAGTACGGTGACTACACCGCGGGGCCTCGGATCATCACGGATCAAACCCGCACGGCAATGCGCGAGCTTCTGGAAAACATCCAGAGCGGCGCCTTTGCCGAGGAGTGGATCGAGGAGAACCATGCCGGCCGGCAGAATTTCAACCGCATGCGCCAGACCGACGGCAACCACCGGATCGAGCAGGTCGGGCGCGAACTGCGGCGCATGATGCCTTTCGTCAACCCGCGTGAAGTAACGCCGGGCTCGGGCGGAGCGTGACGAGCCTCTAGGTACCAGGGGACCGGCGAAGGGCGACCTCGTCTTCCGGCTGCTGTCCCCTGGTACCTGCGCACGGTAAACGGAGCAAAGCTATGGGTGACCACGTACATATTTTTGACACCACGCTGCGCGACGGCGAGCAATCGCCAGGCTGTACGATGACCCGCGACGAGAAGCTGGAAGTAGCACGCCAGCTGGCGCGGCTCAACGTCGACATTATCGAGGCAGGCTTCCCAATAGCCTCTCCGGGCGACTGGGAGGCTGTGAATGCGATCGCCAAGGAGATCGGGACACCCGACGGACCGGTTATCTGCGGCCTCGCGCGCGCCAATCGAGGCGATATCGACGCCGCCTGGACGGCGGTTCGGGAGGCCGCCAAGCCACGGATCCACACCTTCATCTCGACCTCGGACATCCATATCGAGCACCAGCTGCGGTCGACGCGCGAGAAGGTGCTCGAGATCGCGCGTGACATGGTCGCCTATGCCCGTTCGCTCTGCCCCGACGTCGAGTTCTCGCCGATGGATGCCGGCCGCTCCGATCCGGCCTATATGCACCAGGTGCTCCAGGCGGCGATCGAGGCGGGCGCGACGACGCTCAATATCCCCGATACGGTAGGCTATCTGACGCCTGCCGAATACGGCGAGATGATCCTCAACATTCGCAAGAAGGTGCCGGGCGCCAACAAGGTGACGATCTCGACGCACTGCCACGACGACCTGGGCATGGCCGTCGCCAACAGCCTGGCCGGCGTCCACGCGGGCGCGCGCCAAGTCGAGTGCACGATCAACGGCATCGGGGAGCGGGCCGGCAACGCATCGCTGGAAGAGGTCGTGATGGCGCTTCAGACGCGCCAGGACTTCTTCGGCCTGCGTACCCAGATCGAGACGACCCAGCTGGCACATACGTCACGCCTACTAAGCGCCTGCATCGGCATGCCGGTGCCGCCCAACAAGGCGATCGTCGGCGACAATGCCTTCGCACACGAGTCCGGCATCCACCAGGACGGCATGCTCAAGAACCGGCAGACCTATGAGATCATGAATCCGGAGACGGTCGGGCTCGACGGCACACACATCGTGCTGGGAAAGCATTCCGGACGGCACGCCTTCCGCGCACGCCTCGAGACGCTGGGCTACCGCATCGCCGACGAGGAATTCAGCAACGACGCCGCCGCCACGCTGTACACTTGTTCGGCATCCCGCGCAGGGCCGCGAGATCGG
>JBBSGA010000344.1:0-6666 GCA_038254585.1 Chloroflexales bacterium
AACATAAGCGAGCGCTGGTGTTGACCGCCCGCAAGTTGGTACGGTTGGTGGTGCGACTGCTGGCGACAAACCAACCCTACCAGGTGCGGAGGCCAGCCAGCAAGTAGCTCTTGCGC
Source organism: Chloroflexales bacterium (assembly GCA_038254585.1). Taxonomy (GTDB): domain Bacteria; phylum Chloroflexota; class Chloroflexia; order Chloroflexales; family Kallotenuaceae; genus JBBSGA01. Next base: position 117 of record JBBSGA010000344.1, read on the forward strand.
GACCCTGACGCTGCGCCAGGTCATACGGTTGAGTCCTCTCCCTAGCGACCGAGGTCCGGGCTAGGTCAGGTGAGGTTGTGCCCAAAATGGTTCGAACTCGCGAAAATTGCCGCTTGACATTTCACCGCATCGCTTTTAGGTGGTTGGTGGAGCCAGTGGCCCGTTTGTCGTGAATCCTTACCATCCCCCACCTTCAGCGCCCGCCGCGATACGCCGCTCTACCGGGTCAAAACACCGTCCCGGCGCGTGGCGGAAGTGCTGGCGGCGTTGGCTGAAGGGCTTGACCTTGCGGCAGCCGTGCGGGTGTTTGGCCATCGTCATGCCACGATCACCACCTGGCTCACGCACGCTGGCGAGCACAGCGCCACGCTGCACGGCCGCTGGTTCCGCCATCTTCATCTGCCGCATCTCCAGCTGGACGAACTGCGCACGCGCCTGCGGAAGCGAGCGCACGTCCTTTGGCTGGGGGTCGCGATGGATCCATTGACGAAACTCATTCCGGTCCTCCACCTTGGTGCCCGGACGCAGCAGGCCGCGCATGCCGTCGTCCACGACCTCCGTCAGCGACTGGCTCCGGGCTGCCTGCCGATCTTCACCAGCGATGGCCTGAACCTGTACTTCTACGCCTTGACTGCCCATTTCGGTGCGTGGGTGGCAGGCGTCGGGCGCCGGGCACGCTCCTGGCAAGTCGCAGGCGAGTTGATCTACGGTCAGGTCAAGAAGACCTATCGGCGCTGCAAGGTGGTGCGAGTAACCCGTGTGATGCGCTGCGGCACGTCTGCGCAGCTCGGGGCGGCACTCCGCCATCTGGGCCTGAGCGGCCGGTTGAACACGGCGTTTGTCGAACGGGTGAATCTAACCATCCGCCAGGGTGTGGCCGCGCTGGCGCGCCGGACCTGGGCAACGGCGCAGGCAGCGCCAGCACTGCTGGCCCATCTGGAATGGTGGCGGAGCTACTATCACTTTGTGCGACCGCATGCGTCCTTGCGGGTGCCGCTCGCCGCGCCCATTGCGCGGGGTGGGCGGCGCAAGCCGCGCCGCTACCGGCACCAGACGCCAGCGATGGCGGCAGGGCTCACGAGTCGACGCTGGACCGTACGCGAGTTGCTCCTGGTGCCGGTAGCGGCGGCGGGTGCTGCCTGAGGCGGGCGAGACGGAGGAACGATGGCCTCCTGCCTTGCTTAGACGGTCTGGGAGGTCGGTAGGTCGCATCTGACAGGGGGTGTGAGTGCTGCGTCAGCCTGCAACCACCTGGAAAGTCGGTCAAAGAGTGCTGGACGAATTATCCACCACGTTCAAATGCAGTACCTATCACGGCGGGAGGTGAAGGTCGTTCCGCACGCTTGGCAGCGATAGGTCTGAATACGCTCAGTCTTGCCATGCGTGCCATCACCGACCAAGGCGTGGATCTGCGGGTCGGTGATGCCGCAGTACAGGCAGGCAGGGTGGGGACAGGCGAAGCCGTCGGTCGGGATACGTCGTGGGGCACCTCGCCGGCTCTTGAGCTCCCTCCATGGTCGAACCGATGGAGGTTGTGCTGGTCCAACTCGAGAGCGCACGGACTGACGACGGCACGCGGGACAATCATCAGGCGGACGCGGTTTGAGCAAGCGCTGGCGGATCGCCGTGGCCGACGATCGGTCGAGGTGAGCGTGATGCCCATCAGCCCAACGCACCAGCACCCAAAGCGTGCAGAGCAGCAGCACGATGAGCAGCGAGCAGATGTCTCCGACTATCCGGACTCCTTCAGTAAAGCAGTCAAAGGATGGCTGAATTATCCACTTCAGGCAGAGGGAGCACCCGGCTGTGCGAGCCGGTCGTGTGCGCGCCGGCAACAGCGGGCATGATCGAAGAGTAGCCGATGTGTATAATACGTGTACACGTATGACTATTCAGATAAGGAGGTGAGATGCACCGTAAACTCACAATTACTGTCTCCGACGAGGTGTACCGTGGGCTGCATCAGAAAGTTGGTCGAGGAGAGATAAGCCGCTTCGTCGAAAACTTAGTTCGGCCCCACGTGGTCGACGAAAGCGACCTTCTCGTGGGCTATGAGGCGATGGCCGCGGATAGCGAGCGGGAGCAAGAAGCGCTTGAATGGATTGAGAGTGCCCCGGATGAGGGACTGGAGCCGTGAAGCGGGGCGAGGTGTATTGGGTCGATTTCGATCCCGCACGGGGAGGCGAGATCCGCAAGCAGCGCCCTGGCGTGATCATTAGCAACAACGCGGCGAATCGCGCACTCAACCGTGTGCAGGTGGTGCCGCTCACTTCTCAGACCGCCCGCCTCTATCCGGGGGAAGCACTCGTACGCGTCGGCGGCGCTCCACACAAAGCCATGGCCGATCAAATCCGTACCGTCGCAAAAGAGGGAAGCGCGCATAAGCGTTGGGTCAAGTTAATGGCCACGAAATGCGGCCCGGCACGCATCCCGCACGTGAGCATGGCGCACGCCCCCGAAAGTAGTACGACTGCCTGTTCTCCTGGTTGTCAGCTTCAACTTGACCAAACGCTTATGCGCGCTTCCCCAGGAAGTGACGAAGGCGCACGGACGGATCGAGCAGCGCGACGCATGGTTGATCCAGGAGCCGGAGTATCTGACCTACCTGAACCCGGAGGGGCGGTGGACGGGCCTGAGCGCCATCGGGATGGTGGCGACGGAACGCCGGGAGGGGACAACGGTGACGCAGGACCGCCGCTACTACATTGTGGGCGGGGCCGTGGACGTGGCACGGTTTGCGGACGCGACGCGACGGCATTGGGGCATCGAGAACCAGGTGCATTGGGTGCTGGATGTGACCTTCCGGGAAGACGACAGCCGAATACGGACGGGCAATGCACCGCAGAACTTCGCGGTGCTGCGCCATATCGCCCTGAACTTGCTGCGCCACGCGCCCAGCAAGGGCAGCATCAAGACGAAGCGCTTTCAGGCCGCGTTGGATGACCACTACCTCCTCCAAGTACTCCAGTCATAAGGTGCGATTGCCCTGTCCTAAGCGCTCTCTGCGTGGACCAATAACCTGGCAATACCCTATAATAGTGGCGGTGCCATCCGGACTGACACCAATCCTGGACAGTCGTTTTCGGAGCAGAATACGCCCCAATTTGCCGCTCTGAGCCACAGGCTCCCTCGCTCAGGATGACACGTTCTGCTCATCGAGGCTTCGCCAGCCTCTTGTGAGAGGCTCTGGTGACTGATACGCGAGGATGTCGTGATGGACATGGCGCAGCAGGTCTACGAGACAGCCCGCCTCTACCTTCCAGGCGGTGTTACAGCCTCGGCGCGTATGAACCGCGCTATCGGCCACCCATTTTATGTCTCGCGTGGCGATGGCGCCTACGTCTACGACATCCGGGGCCGTCCGTTCATTGATATGTGCCTGTCCCACGGCGCGTCGCTGCTCGGCCATAACCACCCCGCCATCAAAACAGCCGTGACACGCGCGCTGGAACTGGGCGTGATCTGCTCGTACGAGACCGAGCATCATATCGCATTAGCACGGCGCATCAGCGAGATGGTGCCGTGCGCGGAAATGGTGCGCTTCGCGGGATCCGGCACCGAGACGGTGATGCACGCACTGCGATTGGCGCGCACCGCTACCGGACGTGAGAAGATCATCAAGTTCGAAGGCCATTTTCACGGCTACTCGGACGCGCTCTACTACAGCGCTGCCCCTCCGCTCGACCAGGCCGGACCGCCCAGTGATCCTGTGCCTTACGCCGAGTCCGCCGGCATGCCGATCAGCGACAGCCAGAACATTGTCGTACTCCCCTTCAACGATCCCGACGTGCTGACGAAGGCATTCGCCCATCATGGCCACGTGACCGCGACGCTCATGATGGAGCCAATCAACTACGACTCTGGATGCATCCTGGCAGAGCCAGGCTTCGTGGAGCTGTGCCGCGACCTGTGCCGGCAGTACGGCGCACTGCTCTGCTTCGACGAGGTGCTCACCGCCTTTCGTATGGCTCCTGGCGGCGGTCAGGAATACACGGGAGTCGTACCGGATCTCTGCGTGCTGGGCAAGGCATTCGGCGGAGGCATGCCCATCAGCGCCATCGCGGGCAGGCACGAGGTGATGCGCCATCTGCGCCCCGAAGGCCGGAGCGAGATCAGCGGCACCTACCTGGCGCATCTAACAGCCGTGCTCGCAGCGGATGCCGCCTTGAACGAATATGCGCGGCCTGGCTTCTACGAACGGCTCCAGCTACTCGGGGAGCACTTCTACGGCGGCTTTCAGCGCCTGATCGAACAATCGGGTGTGCCGGCACGACTCCAATACGTTGGCCCACGCTTCGGGATCTACTTCGGCGTGTCGGACAAGGTCCAAAACTATCGCCAGGCGGCCATGCAGAACTCCGAGATGCTGCACGCCTTTGTCGCCGGCTGCATCCGGCGCGGCGTCTACTTCCACGTCGCGGCCCACCACGGCTTCTCGGCCGCACACACCGAAACCGACCTCTCGTTGGCGCTGGAAGCCATTGCCGGCGCTCTGGAGGACATTCGGCGACTCTTCCGGATTGGCTAATAATCCTTCATACGTTGGTCTTGGCAGAGGAGATCATCATGCGGATCGCGCTTGCTGGGCTCGTGCAGGAATCGAACAGTTTCTCGCCGGTGCCGGGGTCGTGGCTGCACTTCGGGCCGGGACAGGTGCTGCGAGGACAGGAACTCTTCGACCAACTGGGCGCCACTCGTAGCGAAGTCGGCGGCGTGCTCGACGTGGCCCGCTCGTTGGCGCTCGACGTCGTGCCAGTGCTCGTGGCGAGCGCATCGGCCTCGGCCGGCCCACTGCGGAGCGACGTGTTCGCAACTCTCCTTGGCGACCTGCGAGCGCGACTGCGCGATGCTGCCCCGTTCGACGGGGTGCTGCTCGTGCTCCACGGAGCCATGGTCGCCGAGGATGATGACGACGCGACTGGCGAGATCCTGTGCGCCGTGCGCACCGATGTGGGCCGGAGTGTGCCGGTGGTGGCCACGCTTGACCTCCATGCGAACGTCACGTCGCGTATGGTCGATCAGGCAACCGCACTGGTGGGCTACCATACAGCGCCGCATATCGATATGTACGAGACCGGGCAACGCGCTATGGCGCTCCTCCATCGGGTGCTTAGGGGCAAGGCCCGGCCGATCAGCACGCTACGCCGCCTGCCGATGCTCCTCCCCGCCGAGAACGGCCGTACGACCGAAGGACCGTATGCGGAAGTCATGGAGCAGGCGTTGATGCTGGCCCAACAGCCAGGCGTGCTCGACATATCCGTTTTTTCCGTCCAGCCCTGGCTCGACCTGCACGATGTCGGGTGCAGCGTTCTTGTCGTCACCAATGGCGATCCCACGCTTGCAGATCGCTTAGCTGACGAACTCGCTCATTCTTTCTGGCAGCGGCGGCATGCGTTTGGTGTGTCGCTGGTCCCGGCTGCCGAGGCAATCCGAGCCGCGCTAGCGAGCGACCGGCGTCCCTGGGTGCTGGCCGACTCGGCGGACGCCCCCAGTTCCGGCGCGCCCGGCGATAGCACTGTGATGCTGGAACGACTGCTCGCCGCCGCGCCACTGCAGCCCTGCTACCTGAATATCGTGGACGCCGCTGCGGTAGACACGCTGGTTAGTGCCGGAGTGGGGTGCGACGTTTCCCTTACCGTCGGCGCCACGTCGGGCTGCCCGTTGTACCGGCCCGTCGATCTTACGGGGCGCGTCAGGTTGATTGCGGGCGGCGACTTCATCAACCGCGGACCGGGGTTTCAGGGCCGCACGACGCGCATGGGCCGCACCGTGGTCCTCGACATCGGGCAGGCGGCGCTCGTGGTGATGGAACGTCCAGTCATCCAGTGGGACCCTGAGCTGTATCGGTCACTTGGGTTAGAACTTCGCGCGGCGCAGATCGTCGTGGTCAAGTCCCCGGCCGCGTTTCGAGCTGCCTACGGCCCAGTCGCCGCCGAAGTCATGGTCGTGGACGCCCCCGGCGTGTGTAGCCCTGACCTGCGCGCTCTGCCCTACAAGAAGGTCCGCCGGCCACTCTACCCGCTGGATGATCCGTCTGATTGGCGGTCTGCGCCGCCGTGCCCTTGAGCACCTTCGGTTAGGAGCAACCATGGATTGGAGACCTGAGCCTGACACCTGGCGCCGGAGCTACGCAGCGAGTGGGTATCTGGTCGTCGAGAACGCCGTCGATCCTGAACTGCTGCAGCAGATGCGTGACGCACTGGAGCGTATCGAACAATCGGTTGCCGAGGAGAGCCTGCCGCCCCATCTGCGGCGCTGGATAACGCTCGAGCGCGACCGCGTTGACCGCTACTTCGACCGCGTCGAGAGCACCACGATCTCCAATATCATGGAAGTACCACTCTTCGATCCCGTCTTTCGCGACCTGATCATCTATCCGCGTGTGTTGAATATTTTGGAGGCAGTGTTTGAATCAAATGAGTTCTCCTTCCACAACTACAAATGCATCTGCAAGATGCCAGGTGGCCAGGCGCCCTTCCGTTGGCACCGCGACCTGCCGTATCTCGAACACACGTCGCCCAATCTGATTACCTGCATGCTGTGCATCGAT
>JBBSGA010000345.1:0-6655 GCA_038254585.1 Chloroflexales bacterium
CGAGCGCTACAACGACAAGGGCCAATGGCTCTACTATCCACCGGGCGACCAGGCGCCGGTGAAATGGAAGCACAAGCCGTCGCGCTCACAAGTTGCCCCTGACGCGGGGCAAGGAGGTGCAGTATGAAACCAATGTGTTTTGGTTGCCAGCACCGGGGTCACACGCCTGCGGATGAAAGCCGAAGTCGCTGGCCAATTGAAGCAGAGCTGAGGTCCAGATGGGTTGATCGGCGGCATCTCGCCCGCTCGTCACGGTCTGCATATTGTCGAAGACCAGCACCCAAGGCACCCAGCCCAGGGCAAGCCAACAATCGGCCAGCCCGCGCAACAAGGTCTCCTGGCGCATATCCGCGGTGAAGCGGACCCAACTCCAGCGACTGTACTTGAGGCGACAGGCCAAGAAGTAGCGTGTGGCCGGCTGCTGCTGGCTGAAAGGGAACTGGCGGATCGCGCCCCAGTCCACCTGGAGATAGTCGGCGGGCACGCCTTCGAAGCGCAGTGGCACGTCGGCGGTGAGGCGGTCGCGTTCAAGGCGGATCCGACGAACCATCTCATTGAAGACACTGCGACCTCCGGGATAGGGATGGGTCGGATCCGAGCGGGCGAGTTCCAGCATGCGGACCGTGCTGAGACCTTGGTGCAGCCACTGCTCAATCTGTGGCCGGAAGGGATCAACCTGCGAGGCACGATGCCGGTGAGCCGGAGCTTGGCTGACGGGCTCCTGCACGACACGCTGAATGGTGGTGCGACTCCGGCCTAACTCGTGGGCGATTTCACGTTGACTCTTGCCGCGCTTGGCTAAGAGCTGGATCGTACTGCGTTCCATGTGCCGTAACATCCTTTCCCCCAGTCACTCGACTGGGATACAGTACGGCATCGGTCGCGTGGTCCAGTTTTATCCCGGGTCGCGGCCTACCTTCTCACCGGATTTTACAATACACTTCCCGAAAAGCACCTGTGGGGTCCGCCAGGTACTCCACCACGCCATGGATGAAGACAGCATCGAAGGAATTGTCAGGAAAGGCAAGGTGCATGATATCGCCAAGCTCGAAGTGGAGATTCGCCTTGGTGCGCTGTGGCAGGACCTGCTGGGCCTGGTTGATATGCACGGGGTCAATGTCAATGCCAATCACTTCACCGGGGTGGACCATGGCGGCGAGATCGGCGGTAATCGAGCCAGGACCACAGCCGCAATCGAGCAAACGCATCCCCGCGCACAGATAGGGGAGGAAAAAGGTGGCATGGGTCGTCGCGCGCCTTTGGCGCAGGAAGTCGGTGGCATCGGACGTATAGGCAACCTGGTGTATGTCACGCTGAGAGCCTGATCGATCAGACATAGCCAGCTCCTAGATGTGGCAGGGGACATCGCTCAGTCAGGGTCTCACGCCACCAGTTTCCTGTGGTCGTCTGAAGTGAGACTGCTCGATCCACACGTTCTGAAGATGAGCTGTCTCCCATCCGGCAGCTGCGGTTTCTCTGTCGCGACCCGCCTGCACAACGTCGCCAGATCGCGGTTCAGTTGCCGGTCGGTGAACTGCCGCAACTCGACCTCCACCTGTTCTGACCCCCACCTGACCCGCCCACTCAGCTTGAAGAACGGTTCCAGTCGCTTCCACGTCGCGTGTGCATACCCCTCCGGAAAATACCTGTCCCGCGTCCACATCCCCAGATTCGCCAGCGCCACCTTGCACACCGTCATCACCTGATCCTTCGCGTCGTCCAGTTCGTACATCTGTGGCTCCCGCACCGCCAACTCCTCCAACGCTCGCAGCACCTCCCGCTGCTCCTGACAGTACCGTTCTTGTTTGCGAAACTCCTGGTCACACTTGTCCACCGCGTGTCTGACCTGCGCGTTCAGCCCATCCATCTCCGCTTGTGTCTCCTCCCGTGCCGCTCGCATCTCGCGGCGGAAGATGCCCTCGCTCACGCCTTGCTCTTCCAACTCGCGCTGCCGCTTGAACAGCACGGTCCCCAACTCGCGCGCACGCTCCTTCGCCGCTGCGTACAGCCGCAGGTGCCGCTTGCTCGCCCGAGTGCAGCGCTCGCCGGCTGCCACCGCCCAGCGCTTGAGCCGTTCCAGCCGCTCCCTGAGCGCACTGCGCCGCTTGGCCACTTCGGAATTGACCACCTCGTGTTTGCCATACCCATGATTGGTATCGATCCCAAGTGGGATCAGAAAGTCCCGGATCACGTTTTCCTGCACCGGCCAGCGCCGAAAGTAGGTCCGCGCCAGCGTGGTGGCATCCGCAATCGGGCTGGTGCTCACAATCACGATCAGCTTGGCGCTCGTGGCAGGCTTCGGTGCCGGTGTCGCGCTCCACTCTGCGCTGCGCCAGTCGCGCTCCTCCCAGCTCAAATCTGCGTCCCAGCGCTGCGGGAGGTCGTCCTCAGCGGGCGCGAGGGGCAGCTGGCAACGCAGCTCGCGCACCAGCGCAACCCACAGCGGCAGCCTCTGGCCTGGGTGGTCGGGCAGGGCAAGCGCAAAGCGTGCCGCTGCGACCTCACGCAGCACCGTGCCATCACTGGCCGTGAGGAACGGCACAAACGCGCCGACATCGGTAAACGCTTCGAGCCCGCTGTACTGGTCAGCGCGCAGCAAGGTCACCACCGTGCGCCCCTCCGCCACCAACCCGGCCAAGAACTCGGCACCCATGCCCTCACGATCCACAATGAGCTGGGTCACGAGCCGACGGCCGACGGTCTGCTCATAGCGCGCCAGGATCTGTGGCAGACCCACGGTCAGGTGCGTATCGCCACGGTGAGTGGTCACGAGTAAGGGATGGCCCTGGGCATCATGCAGCAGCACGAGAGCGCGACAGCCTTCGACCACGCCATAGCGTGCGACCAGACCGCGCGGCAGGCGTTTGTCGGAGTAGACGGCTTTGCGATGGCCATCAATATAGACCGTCAGCGCCGGCAGCTCGGCGTCGGGCGTGGTGGGCAGCCAGAGGCGCGCGGTCCACTGGGCGAGCGCATCCGTGAAGGGGTCGGCAGCACCGGCGTAGGCGAGGTGGACCAGGAAGCGCTCGACCTGGCGAGCGCCATAGGCGCAGCGTCGCCCGGTGAGCAGGGCACGGGCGGAGCCGCTGTAGCCGCGCAGGTCGCAGGTGCGTCGCAAACCGACCGCAGTCAGAAAGAGGATGGTCAGAAGCAGGGCACGGAGGGTGGCGGGCTGCAGGCAAGCAAGGCGGGCAGGAGTGGGCAGGATGGGGAGCGCGGGGGTAAGGGTGGTGAGCAAGCCGGTTTGGTGAGCGGCGGCGAGGAGCAGCAAGCCGCCGGCTCCTTCTTGGAGGTCGGGGTCCTCAGCCGGGGCGGGAGCTATCTTGTTGTGGGAGGGTGGGGTCGCAGCGCGGGCACGCCGAGGGCAGCGCGGACGCGGTTGATCTGGCGCACGCTGACGGTGATGCCAAAGTCGTCGGCGAGCAGGGTTTGGAGGAGACGAGAGGGCGTGGAAGGCGCCTGGGTACAGGTGTCGAGCAGCCAGTGGCGGATGGGGTCGCGGAGTTTGGCGGGATGGCCATGGCGGCCATCGTCGAGGAAGGCGGGACCGTCGCGCCAGGAGCGCAGCCAGAGGCGATAGGCGGTGGCGCGACGGAGGACCACTCCAGCCCTGGAGGCGGCCTCGTTCCAGGGATAGCCCTGGTTCATGTAGTCAACCATGGTCGCCTTAGCGGCGCGGTAGTCGGCGTCAGAGAACCAATACATGCACGCCCTCCTTCAGCAAACGAACACGGAGCGGGATAGATGGACTATAGCATGCCAGGGTGTCTCCGTCTAGATGTCTCACGAACTGCTGGCGCGAGACCCTGGTCGGATGCCAGGATGTCCACTCTATGGGGAGCGCTTCGCCCATGCCCTGATGTGATCACTACTGGCCGTGGCTCCCCCACAGACAACGACTAAGACGGTAGCACATTGCCGTAGTGCGGATGCATGCTCGTAGGCGAGGGCAAGGCTCGCGCCGCACGCTGGCTCGACCAGGAGGCGATGATCGGCCAGGAAGCCCTCACAGGCGGCCAACGCGCTCTGGTCTAAGAAGCTCGTCCGGTGCGGAAAATCCATCCGCGGCATTGGAGAGCTACGCAGCGCGACGGTAATAGTCGTGCAACACCCCACCCAAGATATCTCTTCGCTCAACTGGACCGTCTCTCGCCGTGCTTCGTTGCAGCGGCACCGGACACTGCTGATCAATGCCCTGATGTGGCCTGGCATGGTTGTAGTAGTCGATATAGGCCGTCAGGACGCGGCGGAGATGGCGCTCGCCGACGATCAGCAGCTTGTCCAAGCATTCCGCGCGCGCCGACCGAATCCAGCGTTCAGCATAGGCATTCGCGTTCGGCGCTCGGACCGGCGTCCGGATAATCTCAACGTCCTCCGAGCGGAACACGGTGTCAAAGCTGGGCGCAAACTTGGCGTCGCGGTCATGGATGAAGAACCGCACGGGCAAGGTGCCGTCCTGGATCTGCCAGCTGAGCTGCCGCGCCTGCTGGGTCACCCAGGCGTCGGTTGGGTGTTGCGTGCAGCCAGCCAGGTAGACTCGTCGACTGCCGAGCTCAATGAAGAACAGGATATACAGCGTTTGCAGCCAGGCGGTCTCGACGGTGAAGAAGTCACAGGCCAGCATCTGGTCTTGGTAGTGCCCCAGAGTAGTGCCCCAGAAAGGAACGCCACGTGCTCCCGCGTTTGGCTCGTTCAGGTGCCGGTGGGATGTGGCTGCGCTTGAGGACAGCGCGGATGGTCGAGCGGCCAATGTCATACCCGAGTTTGAGCAGCTCACCTTCCAGCTTGCCATAGCCCCATGTCGAGTTCTCTGTCGCCAAACGTGTGATCAGCGCTTCGATGTCAAGGCTGACGGATGGTCGGCCGCGCGCTGCTCTCCTCCGAAACGTCCATTTACGTCGCACGAGCTCCCGATGCCACTTCAGCACGGTCTCCGGTTTGAACAAGAAGACGACCTGGCCCAGCCGTGTGCGGGCGCTATTGGCCATGTCAGTGAGTCTGCGCCCAAGGACGACGAACGTGAGCTTCTCCCAACGCGAGAGGCGGGGCGGGTGGGGCTGCTTGCGCTGCAGAATGCGCAGTTGCTGCCGGAGGAGCAAGATCTCAAGGTCTTTGTCCTGCGGGGTTTGACGACCCAACCAGATGAGGTCAAGCAGCATCGAGAAGGCATGCGCCAAGAGAAAGAAGATCATGGCCGAGGCTGTTGCAGGGAACGTGCCGGGCGCCGAATGAGGAAAGCAACGCCGTAACTTGTGCCAGGCGTTGAGATGGCGCTATCCTCGCCGCGGACGGATTTTCCGCACATTACGGGGCTCGAAACACCCAAACGGGAAAAGCACGACCGAGCCCATCTCACCCGTGAGGAGTACACGAAGCTCCTGTCCCTGGCAGGGGCAAACCCCCGAGATTATGCCATTTTGCAGGTGTTCTTACAGACCGGGGTCCGGGTCTCGGAGCTCTGCAACCTCCGTATCGCAGATGTTGACCTTGTGAGCCGTAGTTTGCTGGTAACTGCCGGAAAGGGCATGGTCGCTCGTACCATTGAGCTGGAGAAGAAAGCAACGCAGGCTATCAAAAGCTACCTTGCTATACGGCCGACGGTCTCCCATGACTTCCTCTTCGTGAACCGCTACGGCGAGCCAATATCAGACCGTGGCATCGAGAAGCTGATTACCCGCTACGTCAAGGAGGCAGGCCTCCGCAAGAAAGTAAGCTGCCACACCCTCCGCCATACCTTCGCGACACACAAAGCCCAGCAAGGTATCAGCGCCTACCGGCTCAAGGAATGGCTTGGCCATCAGTCTTTAGAGACAACCCAAATTTACGTGCATCTCGGCGAGCAGAACGCGCAGAAAGAGATGGAGCAGACAAGCCTATGACCTAGTATCCACGACAGCAACCGACAAGCAGTGACCCTTCTGCTTGAGCACGAGAGGCAAAAGCCAGACGCCGAGCAGTGCTGCAACGGGTCAGAACGCGCAGGGCACGAAACCTGCTGCAGCGTCCGCAAAGGGAGGTGGAGCGCGTCTGAGACTCTCCAGCCGCTCCCTGTGTACGACAGCACCACGGCTATCGCGTCGGCGAGATACACGGTTTGATAATGTCGCCCTCGTTCCCGCAAGTCTACTTCCCTTCAAGGCGACCTGGCAGCGCATTGCCAACGAGCTGCCTGAAGGCGATATCCTCATTATCCTTCCCAGCCGACTAGGGATAGCGCGCAACGCCTGTGAACACCTTGGCCAGCACTTGCTTGCCGCTGGTCACGGCGTCACCACGATGGCCGCTGAGCGCATTCGACAACTGTCCATCCCCAATTAGCCTCCGAGGACGCCATTCCAACTGCCCGCCGACGCGCGGAACGCCTCGTAGTCTGCTTCCGTTTTTCGGCGCGGCTTGCCACGGCGCAACAGGTTTGGTGTGTTGCTGATATCAATGCAATACCTACGCCAATTGCGAGACGTTGAGGTGCGCTTGGACAGGGCAAACTCGGTGGAAGTTCGGGAGCATGAGCACAAGCTGCTCAATAAAATGGCCCTGTGCAAAATCCACACCAGTTTTTATTGGTGAAGGTTGGAGGAGTGGTGACATTCCTACTCCTTTCGGGTTAATTGTGCCGAAACGCACAAAGTGCACCTTGAGTATGGTTGAAGCAGCA
>JBBSGA010000346.1:0-6643 GCA_038254585.1 Chloroflexales bacterium
CGCGTGACGCTGCGACGGTCGTCCCTGCAACCGTTGCGCCCGATCGGACTGTGCTCCTTCCGTCTGCCGCGCGAACGGCGCCCGGGACGTTGCCCGGGAGGGCCCCGAGCGCACCGGCCTCGGCGGCCCCCTCGATCGCTCGGAAGATCGTCGTGGTGACCGAGCAAGATGGCGCCGGATTGGAGTGGTTTCAGAAAATGGCAGCCGGCTTTCGGGCGGTGGCCGGCTGGCAGGTCGACGTAGTGCACAAGGATCGCGAGGTCTTGCGGATCGATTTCGAAACTGCGGCCCTCGCGGGGCAACCCCCCGATCTCCTCTGGACCGCGAGCTCTATGAGCGGTCCACTCGTCGCCGCGCAGCTGATCCGCCCAGCAGGCGATCTCTTCAACCCGGCCGATTTCGCCACGGCGACGACGGCAGCTGCGCAGCTGGATGAGCGCCAGTGGGGTGTTCCTATGACCGCGGGCAACCATCTCGTTCTCTTCTACAATAAGAAACTGCTGCCGGCTCCGCCACGAACGACCGACGAACTCCTCAATCTTGCACATCCGGCGGGAGCCGACGTTATACTCGCCAGCAACCGGAGCGACCCGCTTTGGCTGGCGCCATGGCTTGGCGGCTTTGGCGGCAAGCTTTTCGCCGATGGTGGCCAGCCAAGCCTCAACTCCCCTGAGATGATCGCTGCCCTGCATCTGCTAAAGGCGCTCCACGAGAAGAACATACTGGTGACCGAGCCAGACTTCGGCGCATCTGAGGCACATTTTAAGATCGGCAAGGTGGCAATGATTGTCGACGGATCGTGGGCCGCGCAAGATTATGCCGCCGCTGTTTCCGGATCCCGCGCGCTCGATCTTGGCATCGCATCCTTGCCCGTGATCTCGCCGACGAAGCGCCCGGCGACACCTTTCGTCTCCGGGAGCTATCTGCTTGCGGCGTCCAGCCTCTCTGGCGAGAGACTCGACGCCGCCAAAGCCTTTATCGCCTATGCCACGGGTCCTACCGTGCAGGAACATATCGCCTCGGAGCTTCGGCGACTACCGGCACTCAAGGCGGCGCTACGCTCCTCCGCCGTCCGAGGCGACCCATTGCTCAATCCGCTGGCTGACGCGATGGCGAACGCTACTCCACTTCCCGTGCGTCCAGAGATGCGCGGGATCTGGGATGGTATGCAAGCACCCATGGCGGGGGTGTTGACTGGCGAGAAGGAGCCCGAGGCTGCGGCGCAGGAGATGCAGTCGGCAGCAGAAGAAGCTCTCAAGGCCGGGCAGTAGCTGCGCCCTGCCTGCACGCCGACGACAGATGGACGCGCATTACACCCCATCCATCTGTCGTTGACCAGGATCGCTACTTCTTGGGGACTTCCTCGATATCGATCCGCTCGATCCGGTCGCCTGGCTGGCGATCGCGCTGAGGATCGCGCTCGCGTATCTTCATCAGATTGTCCATCCCTTCGACCACCTCGCCAAAAACGGCGTGGCGATTGTCGAGGTGCGGCGTAGCCGTATGCGTGATGAAGAACTGTGATCCGCCGGTATTCGGCCCGGCGTTGGCCATCGACAGGATGCCTGGGCGATTATGCCGCAGTTTCGGGTGAAATTCGTCCTTGATCTCGTAGCCGGGCCCGCCGGTGCCGGTGCCAGTCGGGTCACCGCCCTGTGCCATGAAGCTGTTGATGACGCGATGAAAGGTCGTCCCATTATAGAAGCCTTGCCGCGCCAGGAAGACAAAGTTATTGACGGTGATCGGGGCCTCCGCTGCGAAGAGCTTGACCCTGATCGGTCCACGCTCAGTGTGAAAGGTCGCGTAGTAGTCCTTATTGGGGTCGAGCGCCATCTCAGGCGCTTTCGAAAATCGCTCTGCGTTCGTCATTATCGCTCCTCTCTGCCCAGCATTTGTCCGAGCGCGCGCCGCGCCGAGGAAACGTGGGATCTTAGGGTCCGTCAAAGAATAACCTGCCCAGTTTAGAGTGGGATCTACGCCTGATTAGGCACCATACTTGGATAGGTTATATCGTGACGGACCCTTAGTTGTGGAGTCGTTTCTCCTATTGGTCGCTCTGGTCGCTTGGCAAACGGCCACGACCAGTACGCACAAGATTCTTCAGGCTGTTGCTGGCCGAAAAGCCGGGGGTCTGCGTTGCTTCGATCGTCATAGCCTGCTTCGTTTGGGGATTTACGCCCTGGCGCGCTTGGCGGTTTCGAACTTCGAAGGTGCCGAAGCCCGTGAGGACCACGCGGTTTCCCTCGCTAAGTTGCTGGGCGATCAGGTCTAGCGCCGTATCGATAACCTGGCGGGCTTGTTTTTTGGGGACGCCTGCGCTCTCCGCGACTTGGGCGATGAATTCGGTCTTCTGCATCTGCATGCCGACGGCTCCTTTCGTAGTCCTGGCAATGCTGTCGGGGGATTATAGCATACGGCGTGCCGCCCGCCCGGAAAATAGGGCATGCCAAAGCGAAAAACCGATACATGAACCCACAGCCTGATGCGCGGAAATCCATCGAGCGGCGTTTGACACACTGGGAGCTGCTTGCTATAATTGCGCTACTCTTAAGCGGGAGTGGCGCAATGGTAGCGCATTTGCTTCCCAAGCAAAGGGTTGCGGGTTCGAATCCCGTCTCCCGCTCCATGTAATGCAGAAGGGGACGACGCCGTGAGCGCTCGTCCCTTTCTGCGCTCTTCCCGTGTTTCCCCTCGGCGTCCACTCCGTTTTTTCACCTGCGTCGAACGGAGCCCCTGCCGACCATTTGCGTGTCTAGGGAGTGCCGATCGCCCTGGGCCTGGCATCGCTCGCATCGGGATGGTTACGAGGGGTTGGGGAACGGCTGAACGGGTACCTCGAAGAAGATGCGGGCTGTCGTAGAAGCGCTATGCATAGGCCGGCACAGATCGACGGATGCGTGCGCCCTGCGGCGCACGCATCCGTCGATCTCTACGGTGCGGCAGTCGCTCCAGCCGTCGCCGCTGGTGCTGCTGCCGGCACCTGGGTTTCGGCCGGAACTGCGCCCGGCGCCCCTGGCCGGGGCGCCGTCTCGGTCTGAGCCGGACTCGGTACCGGCAATTCGGTCGGCGTAACCGTCGGGGCGGGGACGATCGTCGCATTCTTGTGTAGGCCCTTCAGCCAGTCGTCGAATGCCGCCTGCTGTTGCCGGTCGAGCTTCTCCTTAGGATCCTCGGGCAGGCGCTGGATAATATGCCACCCGAACTCGGATCGTACCGGGGGGCTGATCTCATTTTCCTTCAGCTTGAAGGCCTCGTCCTCGAACGGCTTAACCATCTGACCTTTGCCGAAGGTTCCCAGGTCGCCACCTTTCGAGGCCGATCCTTCATCTTCAGATTTCTCACGCGCGATCTCCGGGAAGCTTGCCGGGTTCTTCTTGAGCTGCTCATAAATTGCGTCCGCCTCTTTCTTGCGCTCGGCATAGAGCTTGTCAAGGACGGCAGGCGCCAGCGTCGGGGTGACCGTCGGCTGGGCGGTCGCGGCCGCGGATGCCGTGCTCCCCGGCTGTCCCGTTGCATTCGGGCCGGGTGTCCCGTTTGGAGTCGGCGTTGGGGACGGCTTGGGCACCTTCAGCAGGATATGGCGGGCATGAATCTGCGTCGGCGCCGATGCGTCATCGGTCTTCACCGTCGGGACGAGCTTTGCCTTGACACGTGTGCGAATCAGCTCGTCGCGGTACTGTGCATGCAGTGCCGTCGCGAAGTCGGACCTCGTAGCGTGCGGCGTGCGTAGGTCTGAGCTAGCTTCCTTCGGAAGGTCGTTCAGGATAGCCTTGTACTCGTCGTAGATAATACCGAAGATCTGCTCTGCCTTCGCCGTGGCCTCTTTCGGTTGGGGGGAGGCCGTCGGCGGAACTGTCGGCGGAATCGTCGGAGACGGGCCGGGCGTCGGCGATGCCTTGGCCCTCGGCGTGCCGCCGGATGTAGCCTGGGGCGCGGCCAAGCTAGGTGCTGCGATACTGGCCGCAGGGCCGGCCGTGCCGCTAACCGACGTACTAACCGACGTACTGTTCGCGCCCGCTGTCGTGGTCAGCGTCGCCGTGCTCGTCGGCGTCTCCGGACCTGTGAGCAGGCTACCAAGGCGTGCGACAATCAGCTGATCGACCTCACCCTGGCTCGGATCGATCTGGAATTGCTTTTTGGCACCCTGGGCCACCAGCTGAGCGTCAATCCACTGGTTCACGGTCTCATCTGTGATCGGCTGGCTGCGTCCGCGGACGGTTCCGATCTGAGCAAGCTGCTGGTTTCCTTGCACGACCTGCTCCGTAAAGCTTCCGCCCTGGTTCTGGCCGAAGCTCGCATTGGGGCCAAGCAGCTTGGCATATTGTGCGCTCTGGGCAACCTGCTGAAGCGTGGCATCGCGTGCGATCCGGTCGTATTCACCGCGGCTGAGGGTCTCGCCATTGACCGCCTTGACCGTCCGACCTGGCACAAGGATCTGGTCATAAATGACGCCGGCGGCAATCAGCAGAACCGCCAGCACTACCGCGCCTGCGATCCCAAGCACGACGCGTCGCTGGAGATTTGCTTCGCGCTCATAGTATGCCTGCTGGCGTTTCGTCAGGGGGCGCCGCGCAGGGTCCGGATTTCCACGGGGTCGATTTGTCATCGAGAAACTCTCACACAGGAACGGGCACGAGGCTGCGCGCGCCCGTGCCCGTCCATCACTGTATCAACGCGGGAGTGATGCCCCACCTAGCCGCGACCGGGCGCCGCGACGAAAGGCAGCAGCGCCAGGTGGCGCGCCCGCTTGACCGCCGTCGCCACGCCGCGCTGATGCCGCGCACAGGCTCCCGTCCGGCGACGCGGCAGGATCTTGCCGCGGTCCGAAACATGGCGCTGTAAGCGCTTGATGTCCTTGTAGTCGGGCGTGCGGATCTTATCAGTGCAGAACATACAGACTTTGCGCCGGGGGGTATAGCGCCGCCGCCCGCCAGCCTGCGGTGCAGCAGCATCGCCATTGTCGAGACCTGGCGGGGGCGCGGTCCGCCGGCGGTCGTCATTGCCGCCACGGCGCTCCCCCGAGTCGTCATAGCCACCACGGCGCTCCCCCGAATTGATCATATCGTCAGCCATCGTTCGTTGTCCTTATCAAAACGGAATATCTTCTTCGCCAAAGCCGATTGGCTCATCGCTAGTCCGGCCGTGCCCTTGCCGGCCATCATGGCCCAGCGGCCTACCTGCGCCGCGCTCGTCCTCGTCCCGTGGCCGTCCGTCGAGCACAATCATGTCCGAGGCGACGACCTCTGTCCGGTATCGCTTCTCGCCGGATTGCTGATCGTCCCACGAGCGATTCTGGAGCCGTCCTTCGATATAGACGCGCGACGCTTTATGCAGGTACTGGCCGCAGATTTCGGCGAGCCGGTTCCAGGCAACCACGGTAAACCAGTCGGTCTCATCGTGGGAGTTGCCGTCGCTGTCCCGCCATTGTCGGGAGACTGCCATACGGAAGGTCGTGATCGGCGTGCCCTGGGTCGTATATCGTAGCTCGGGATCAGTCCCCAGGCGACCGATCAGCATAACCTTGTTAAGATCTTTCGCCAAGTCGCCCTCTTTGCGGGCCGGGATGCTCTGGATCTACGGCTGCAGTGGGACTCTGGGCCCGACCCAAAATCCGGCTTAGGTTTCTGCGACCGGCTTTTCTGCTTCGGGCTTGATCAGCAGGTAGCGTAAGACCGGCTCGGCGAGCTTGAGCTCGCGCTCGATCAGCTTGATCTGTGCAGGATCGGCCTCGAAGTGCACCAACACATAGAATCCTTCGCTCACATCCTGTCCGTTCGTCCGGATGGGATAGGCAAGCTTCCGGCGGCCGGCGATCGGGCTGGGCTCGCCCGTGACGAGCGTACCGCCATAGGATGTAATCAGGGTATTAATGCGGTCAACGAAGGCGGTGTACTCTTCATCGCCCCCAAGGCTGGGGTTGATGATGTACATGAGTTCATATTCGCGCACGATTTGACACCTCCCTTCTCTGGAGTTGCCCTGCGAACAAACAACCGACGGCGCGTTTTCACGGTCGCCGTCGCAGAGCAGAAGAGCCATTGCTTTTGCACCGGGATTATAGCATAGCCGCGTTCTCCCCGCAACGCGGCGGCGCTGCAGCCAGCTTTAAGATGAACCGGCCCTCACCGTCGATGCAACGCCCGGCGCGGTCCTTTCGGACATCGTCCCTCCCGAATTGCCTCAGCCTTTAATACCGGTCAACGTAACGCCCTGAACGAAGGTGCGCTGCGTAAAGAAGAAAATAATGATAACCGGTAGCGTTATCAGCACCGAAGCAGCCATGAGCAGCCCCCATTCACGGCCGTGCTCGCCGCTATACTGCTGCAGACCAAGCGACAGCGTGTACAGTTTCTGGTCGTTGAGGTAGATAAGCGGACCGAGGAAGTCGCGCCAGCGGGCGATGAACTGGAAGACGGCGACGGTCGCCAGCGCCGGCTTAGCCAGCGGTAAGACGATCGACCAGTAGATCCGAAACTCATTCGCGCCGTCGATCCGGGCAGCTTCGGAGAGCTCCTGCGGGATGGTAGCAAAAAACTGCCGGAGCAGAAAGATGTAGTATGCGACCCCGAAAAAGTGAGGCAGGATTAGGGGTTTGAGGCTCCCTACCCAGCCAAGCTTCCTGAAAACGAGGAAGATCGGAATC